>JBBQNH010000044.1:0-18633 GCA_038329705.1 Burkholderiales bacterium
ATGCCCTGCTTTATGTCCGACTGGGCTAGCCAGGGAATACTGCGTTTGATGGTAAAACACCGCAAAAAGGATTTTGACGAGGCGGGATATTTATGTATAATCCGCGCCTTCGCAAAAAATTGCCCCAAAATCACACACGTAATCGAGGTTGTCATGTACGCAGTCATTAAAACCGGTGGTAAGCAATATCGCGTCACTTCCGGCGAAACTTTAAAAGTTGAAATTCTCCCCGGCGACGTGGGCAGTGCCATCGTGCTGGACAAGGTGCTGATGGTTGCCGACGGCGACAAGCTGTCCGTAGGCAAGCCTTTGCTGACCGGCGCTACAGTTAAAGCGACAATCATCGCGCACGGCCGTGGTGACAAGGTGCGTATCTTCAAGATGCGTCGCCGCAAGCACTACCAGAAAAACCAGGGACATCGTCAAAACTACACCGAGATCCGCATCGACGGCATCTCCGCTTAAATCAAGTAAGGAGCAACCAGCATGGCATCAAAAAAAGGCGGCGGCAGTACCAGTAACGGACGCGACTCACACTCGAAACGACTGGGCGTAAAAAGTTACGGTGGCGAACTGATCAGCGCGGGCAGCATCATCGTTCGCCAGCGCGGTACCGAGTTCCATCCCGGCGAGAATGTCGGCATGGGCAAGGACCACACTTTGTTCGCCAAAACCACCGGCAGGGTGGTATTTGCCATCAAGGGCGCGCTGAAGCGCAGGACCGTTTCCATCGTAGCTGCGGCCTAGCACTTCAACTGGCAAGCACTACTTTGACAAAATCAGCCCTATCGCAAGGTAGGGCTTTTTTATTTTCCACCGGTAAATTTAACCAGCACACGACATGAAGTTCATAGACGAATCCAAGATCGAAGTCTTCGCGGGCAAAGGCGGCAATGGCATCGCCAGCTTTCGCCGTGAAAAATATATCGACAAGGGTGGTCCCGACGGTGGCGATGGCGGGCGCGGCGGCAGTGTGTATGCGCTGGCTGACCGCAACATCAATACACTGGTGGATTTTCGTTTTGCCCGCATGCACCGCGCCAGGAACGGCGAATCCGGGCGCGGCTCGGATTGCTACGGCAAGGGCGCGGATGACATCGTGTTGCGCATGCCGGTTGGCACCGTGATCACCGACATCAACAGCGGCGAAGTCATTGCCGACCTCACCCACGACGGCGAAAAAATCCTGCTCGCACAAGGCGGTATCGGCGGCTTGGGCAACATCCACTTCAAGTCCAGTACCAACCGCGCACCGCGCCAATGTACGGATGGCACGGAAGGCGAGACGCGCGAATTGCAGCTGGAATTGAAAGTGCTTGCCGACGTCGGTCTGCTTGGCATGCCGAATGCGGGAAAATCCACTTTTATCCGCTCGGTTTCTGCCGCCAAGCCCAAGGTGGCGGATTATCCGTTCACCACGCTGCATCCGAATCTGGGGGTGGTGCGCGTGTCGCATGAAAAAAGCTTCGTCATCGCGGATATCCCCGGATTGATCGAGGGCGCGGCGGAAGGTGCCGGGCTGGGGCACCAGTTCCTGCGTCATCTGGCGCGCACCCGGTTGTTGCTGCATCTGGTCGACATCGCGCCCATGTATGAGGGCACCGACCCGGTTGCCGAGGCGCGTGCGATACTCAACGAACTCAAGAAATACGACCCGGACCTGTACCATAAACCGCGCTGGCTGCTGCTGAACAAGGTTGACCTGCTGCAGGATCGCGATGAAAAAGTGGCTGCCTTCCTCAAGGAATTCGACGATTATGACCGTTACTTCATCATCTCGGCGATCAACGGCGAAGGCTGCAAGGAGTTGACCTATGCGATCATGGAACACTTGCTGGCGATGAACGAAATTGAACAACAGGCTGCAGCGGACAGCGCGCAGGAATCCGACGCAGCCTCGATCTGAACATCACACCATGAAGACCGTATTGACAAATTGCAAGCGCATCGTCGTTAAAGTCGGCAGCAGTCTGGTAACCAATCAGGGTGCGGGGCTGGATCTCAACGCGCTCGAAAACTGGGCACGCCAGATCGCCGCACTCAACGCCGCCGGCCACGAGGTGGTGCTGGTCTCTTCCGGGGCGATCGCCGAAGGCATGCAGCGCCTCGGCTGGAAGAAACGCCCGGCCTCGATCCACGATCTGCAAGCCGCCGCAGCGGTGGGACAGATGGGTCTGGTGCAAGCCTACGAGAGCTGCTTCCGCAAACATAAGCTGCATGCCGCGCAGGTGTTGCTGACCCACGCCGACCTGGTGGACCGGGAACGCTATCTGAACGCGCGCACCACACTCACAACGTTGTTATCCTTGCGCGTCATCCCGATCATCAACGAGAACGACACCGTGGTCACCGACGAGATCAAGTTCGGCGACAACGACACCCTGGGCGCATTGGTGACCAACCTGATCGAAGCGGATGTGCTTATCATCCTCACCGACCAGGACGGACTCTATACCGCGGATCCGCGCAAAGATGCCACTGCCACTCTGGTCGGCGCGATGCTGGCCGGTGATGCACAGCTCGAACGCATGGCGGGCGGCGCAGGCAGTCACATCGGCCGCGGCGGCATGCTGACCAAGATACTCGCTGCGAAACGCGCGGCACGCAGCGGCGCGCACACCGTCATCGCCTCGGGACACGAAACCGATGTCCTGCTGCGCCTGATCAAGGGAGAACCGATCGGCACGCTGCTCACCGCCGCGACCCTCACCCTGGTGGCTCGCAAGCAATGGCTGGCAGATCACCTGCAAGTCGCCGGCAAAGTAGTGCTGGATGCGGGTGCGATCAAGGCATTGCGCTCCGATGGCAAGAGTTTGCTGCCGATAGGCGTCAAAAAAGTGATCGGGGAATTCGAACGCGGTGCGCTGCTTGCATGCGTTAGTGAAGATGGCAGCGAGATCGCGCGCGGCCTGACCAATTACAACGCCACGGAAGCTTGCCGCATCGCGGGGCATGCCAGCAAGGAGATCGAGTCGCTGCTAGGATATGGTGGCGATGCCGAATTCATTCACCGGGACAATCTGGTACTGCTGTAAGAAGCGCAACCTCGCCGGGTTGAATCTTGTCAGAATCCCTGTGCAATCAGAAGCCGCTCAAATTCTTCCGGTGGGAGGGGTTTCGAAAACAGATAACCTTGCGCATAGTCACATCCTGCGGCAGCCAAAAAGTCGCGCTGACCTTCTGTTTCCACGCCTTCTGCAATGACCTTGAGCCCCAGTTTGTGTGCCATCACTATGATGGCTTCGGATAATGCCATGTTATCCGGATCTGTCTCAAGATTGCTCACGAACGATTGGTCGATTTTCAGATAATCGATGTCAAATTTCTTGAGGTAGGAAAGTGCCGAATAGCCGGTACCAAAATCATCGACCGCCACTTGAATTCCCGCATCGCGAAACTTGAGCAAAGTATCTATAACTTCCGACTCTGCATCCAATAAAAGTCCTTCCGTGATTTCAATCACGATATTTTTTCCGGACAGACCGAGATCTGACAGGTATTCGCTCCATTCATCGCATACCAGGCCACCCTGCTGAAATTGGACGGGCGACACATTTACGCTCATTTGGCAACCTTCCTGACACAGCTTGTTCCATACGCTCGCCCATCTGGCGGACTCTTTGAATATCCAGCCACCGATCTCGTTGATGAGGCCGGTTTCCTCTGCCAGCGGAATGAATTCTGCAGGGCTGACCATACCCCGTTCCGGATGCTGCCAGCGGATCAGCGCTTCAGCTTTCTGGATACGACCGCTCGACAATTCAATGATCGGTTGAAAATGGACGCTGAATTGCCGCGCATCCAGTGCGCCACGCAAATCGTTGGACAACCGCAAACGATTCTGTGCGGTATCCTGCAACTCGGCTGTGAAATGGCTGAAACGGTTGCGGCCCTTGTTCTTGGCGACATACATCGCCTGATCCGCATTCTTCATCAAAGCATCGATATCGGCAGAATCGTTCGGGTACAAAGTGATGCCGATACTTGCGGAGATATAGACCAGCTCATTACCCAGATGGAATGGCTCTGCCAGCATGTGGATGATTTTTTGTGCAACATTCTCGACATGCGTATTATCCGATACTGCCGGTATCACAATTGTAAATTCATCCCCACCCAGGCGCGCCACGGTATCCGATTCACGCACGCACGTTGTGATGCGTCGTGCGGCTTCTCTCAGCAGCAAATCCCCCACCGCATGCCCAAGCGTGTCATTCACTTCCTTGAATTGGTCGAGATCGATCAGGAGCAGGGCCAAAGGAAGATTGGCCCGAATTGTTTTCTTCACCTCCTGGCCCAGCCGGTCGCGGAACATATCGCGATTTGGCAGCCCGGTCAGTGTGTCGAAATTAGCCTGTCGCCAGATCAGCTCCTCGGACATCTTCTTCTCCGTGATATCGGAAAACAACGCCACATATCGGTGAATCGCCCCATCATCGTTATGGATGGTATTGATAGTCAGCCATTTGGCATGAATATCGCCATTCTTGCGCCGGTCCCATATCTCACCCTGCCATTTTCCGGTATTGGCGAGTTCCTTCCGCATGTCCCGATAAAATCTCTGGCTGTGCCGGCCCGACTTGAAGATGTTGGGACTCTTGCCTTTCACCTCTTCAAAACTGTAACCCGTTAACTGGGAAAATGCGGGATTGATGGAAATGATCTGATTGTTTTCGTCAGTCACCAGCATCCCTTCGCTGCTGCTCTGGAGAACCATAGAGGACAGTTGCAGCGCGTTCTCCAGCTGTTTGCGCTTGGTGATATCACGGGCAAAGCCGCAGTTGTATTCCATATCACCAAAATTCATATAATTTGCCGAGACTTCCACCGGATATATCACGCCACTCCTGGCGCGATGCCTGGACTCGAAGGTAAGAGAGCCGATTTTTTTTAGCTCTTCCCAGTGTGTTGGCCAAGTGAGTACCGGAAAATCCGGATCAAAATCAGGTATGCTCAGCTTCAGCATTTCCTCCTGGGTGTATCCGAGAGAATTACAGGCAGCTATATTCGCGTAGACAATTTTTGCATCGGGGGTCGACCAGGTAACTGTATCCGCCATGTGATCCATGGAAAATTTCATCATTTCCATCAGGCGCTGATTGTGCTTGCGTTCGGTGATGTCGCGCACAAAGGAACAGACCATTTCCCGGCCGTTGTAGATGATGAAGTTTGCATTGACTTCGACATCGATAAGATGGCCGTCCTTGTGTCGATGGACGGTTTCCAGTGTGACTGCGCCCTGTTTCCGAAGCAGTTCCCATTGTGCCTTCCATTTTTCGATGTGAAAGTCGGGGTTAAGGTGCGCCACCCCAGGCGTGGATGCCAACTCCTCCCGGCTGTAGCCCACCATCTTGCAGGCGCCTGCGTTCACATCCAATATCCGTGAATGCTCATCCATCCAGTAGATGCCATCGACCACATGGTCAATTGCATACTGTTTCAAATCAAAATTATCTGAGAGTTTCGGAATATCGTTCATCAGCTTAATAGAAACTCACTGCACCGCCATGGTCATAACCGGCCGGCCGCGTTGCAGCAAAGCGGGGCGGGGCATACATTTACCCCCGCTTGAGGATACGGAAAATCGCAGCAATCCAATTCAATCTGTGGAAGATAAAACTTCCACTGCGATCGTCTGCTGCGCGGCGATGGATTCTACCGTTGCACGCAAATTCTCGGCACCCGAGCCATCGGCTGTTCCCGAAAGCGGATGTTGCTGCAACACCGACTCGGAAAATTCCCTTAATGTGCTGTAACGATCGTCTCCCTCGTGTTTCGAAGGTTTGGGATTAGCCGCCTGAAAATACAATTCACCGCCGCGCAAAGTGACCGCCAGCAAATAAGAATCCCGCCCCTTCGAAAAGACCTTGGGATCGCGCACCTCAAAATACTGGGTGGGCAGATCGCCTTTCGGATGATGCGACTGGATAAACTGTTTGGCGATCTGCTCGACAAAGGTTTGTGCACGGTTGAGTTGAGGCGCAAGGGTGATGTGATATTGCCCGGGACGATGGATATTGACCGGGTTTTCCAATATCACCGGCCTCGCCCGCCGGATGGTAATGACGATCAGCGTGATGATGGTTATCAGTAATAGTGACTCGCCCATGATTCAGCCTTTTAAGAACAAAGAATTTTCGCTACGGGTATCCCGCACCGACCGGCAGATCGACCGGCTCAGTGAAAATCGCCCGCCAACTTGACCCCGAGATCTTTGGGCATGGCCAGGCGTAAAGGCGCTCTTTCCATCCACTGTTTGATGCGGTTGGCATCGCCAACGCGCGTGCGCTTGCCCCACGAATCAAGCAGCACGATGATGACCGGACGCTGATTGATAGTTGCCTGCATCACCAGACATTGCCCGGCTTCGCTGATAAAACCGGTCTTGCTCAGGCCGATATCCCAGTATTTGCTCCTGACCAACGGATTGGTGTTGCCGAAGCGCATGGTTCGGCCGTTCTGGTTCTGTACCGAAAGCGTTGCCGTCGTAGTGTACTGATGGATCAACGGGTAACGGCGGGCCGCAGCAACCATCTTGACCAGGTCCTGTGCAGTAGAAACATTGTCACTGTCCAGACCGGTCGGTTCGAAAAATTGTGTGTTCTCCATGCCCAGCGCCTTTGCCTTGACATTCATTGCCGCGACCAGCGCCTTCGTTCCGCCCGGATAACTTCTCGCCAGCGCCAATGCCGCACGATTCTCGGAAGCCATCAATGCAAGCCTGAGCATCGCAGTACGGGTGAGTGTTGTGCCCATACGCAGCCTCGAACGCGCTCTTTTTATGCTGTGATCATCCTCCGCGACACTCACTTTTACGTCCATGGGCAACTGCGCGTCCAGCACCACCATCGCGGTCATCAACTTGGTAATGGATGCGATCGGCATCACCGTCTCACCGTTCTTGTTGTATATCGGGCGCTGTATCTGTTGATCAAAAACCAGCGCGACATGGGAGCGCACTTTGAGCGACGCAGGCTTGAGCGACAAAACCTTGAGAGGCGTATCCTTGAATGATATCGGGACCGCGGAAGATTCCTCCACCGTGAATGGAATGCTTTCGTGTTCAGTGCGCGCGAACAGCGCGACCAATACCAGGCACGGCAAGATCAACATCAACCAACGAATTTTCATTGTTTTTCTCATATTCCAAAATATGCAAAGAGACAAGCCGATAACAGCTTTAAGCATACCTGAAATTCAATATAAATCAAATGGCAGGCAGAATATGTTCCTCTTGTTTCTGAAGATTCCACATTTGTGCGTAATGCTGCTTCTGCGCCAGCAATTCGCGATGTGTCCCGCGCTCGACGATTTTTCCCTGCTCCATCACCAGGATCTGATCGGCATCCACCACGGTCGACAGGCGGTGCGCGATCACCAGCGTGGTGCGGTTCTGCGCGATCGCGCGCAGTTCGGCCTGGATCGCCTTCTCAGATTTCGAGTCGAGTGCCGAAGTCGCTTCATCGAAGATCAGGATCGCCGGATCCTTCAATATCGCCCGCGCGATCGCCACGCGTTGCTTCTCGCCGCCGGACAGTTTCAGGCCGCGTTCGCCCACCATGCTGTCATAGCCTTGCGGTAAAGACTCGATGAAGTCGTGGATGTGCGCCGACTGTGCGGCAGCAAATATCTGTTCGCGCGTTGCATCGGGACGACCGTAGGCGATGTTGTAATAGATGGTGTCATTAAACAGCACGGTGTCCTGTGGAACGATGCCGATCGCCGCGCGCAGACTGGTTTGAGTCACTCCGCGGATATCCTGACCGTTGACCAGGATGTGCCCCTGCTGCACATCATAGAAACGGAACAGCAGGCGCGACAAGGTCGACTTGCCTGCCCCGCTCGCCCCCACCACCGCCACGGTATGTCCTGCCGGGATTTCAAAACTCACGTCAAACAGAATCTGCCGGTCCGGCGCATAGGAGAAGCTGACATGCTCGAACTGCACCGCCGCCCTGCCCGTCTGCAGGGTCTCAGCATCGGGCGCATCCGCGATCTCGCGCTCCTCATGCAACAGGCTGAACATCTTCTCCATGTCGGCCAGCGCGTGGCGAATCTCGCGATACACAAAGCCGAGAAAATGCAGCGGCATATAGAGCTGGATCATGTACACATTGACCAGCACCAGATCACCGACCGTCATCTTGCCCTTGACCACCTGGTCTGCGGCCAGCAACATCAGGGCGGTGATGCCGATCGCGATGATGACGCTCTGCACCGAGTTGAGCAGCGCCAGCGATGTCTGGTTGCGCACCGCGGCGGTTTCCCAATGCTCCATATGGTGGTCGTAGCGATCCGCCTCGTATTGCTCGTTGCCGAAATACTTCACCGTTTCATAATTCAACAGGCTGTCGATGGCGCGCGTGTTGGCCTTGGAATCCAGATCGTTCATGGTGCGCCGCACCACCATGCGCCATTCGGTGATGAACAGTGTGAAGGCGATGTAGATCACCAGCGTGATGAAGGTGATGATGGCGAACCACGGGGTGTATTTTTTGAGCAGGATCGCCGCCACCAGCCCGATCTCCAGTAGTGTCGGCAGGATGTTGAACAGCGTGAAATTAAGCAGGAAACCGATGCCGCGCGTGCCGCGCTCGATGTCGCGAGACACCCCGCCGGTCTGCCGGTCCAGATGGAAACGCAAACTCAGGCTGTGCAGATGTTCGAACACCTGCAAAGCCACCCGCCGGATGGCGCGCTGCGTAACGTTGGCGAACACCGCATCGCGCAATTCGCCGAACAGCGTGCTGAACAATCGCAGCACGCCGTAGCCAATGATCAGGAACACCGGAATGACCAGTACCGACTTGGTCTTGTCCATCGCGTCGATGATCTCCTTGAGCACCAGCGGCACCGATACGTTGGCCAGTTTGGAAAATATCAGCAGGCTCATCGCAACGATCACCCGCCACTTGAACTCAAGCAGATAGGGGATCAGGGATCTAAGGGTCTGCCAATCGGCACGGTTGGTATTGCTCGACGGCTGGATCGTGGAAGGACGCATATTCTGGGCTGGGGGGATCAAGTTGTAATTATAGCGGGGCTAGCCGACATACGGCATATTGGGAAATAAATGCGTATTTTCAAGGAACGGCGCTTGACGTACCTTGCCAAGCAAGCCGTTCAAGTCGATCTGTTATAGCCCAGAAGACCGATCAATAAGCGCACGATTCCGTAACTGATGCGCGCAATCACACGGTCAATCAAACTGCGCGACACGCCATATCCATCCCCGATACGAACCGCCTCGCCGGTAATCGCGGCAAGCAGGCTTTCGCGCAACTCCCCGGCGAAGCCTTCATCCCACACCGCAAGGTTCGCCTCGCGCGCCAACATCAGGCTGAACGGATCGATGTTGGAGGAACCCACGGTTGCCCACCGTCCGTCGACCACGGCCACTTTGGCATGCAGATAACTGGGCTGGTATTCGTAGATCTCGATACCCGCGGCCAGCAGTTGAGCATAGAGCGCATGCGTCGCGTAGTGCTGCACGCGGTATTCGACCTTGCCCTGCAACAGCAGCATGACGCGGACACCACGCTGTGCGGCTTGCGTCAAAGCCTGGCGGAATACACGTCTGGGCAAAAAATAGGCATTGGCGATGACGATCTCGTGGCGCGCTGCACCAATGGCTTCCACGTAAGCGTCTTCAATATCGTGCCGATGACGCAGATTATCGCGTAACACCAGCGTGACGCTCTGTGCAACTGCCTCTTTGGGCCGTTCCATGACGAAACGCCGGAGCTCCTTGCCGCGCCGGCGAAAGTTGGCCCATGACACCATCCCCCACAAACGCCGCATGTTCGCCTGAATCTCGCCCGCCACCGCGCCTTGCACGCGCACCGCGTAATCCAGTCGGGGGAAGTTGAAGCCGTCCCGGGCGGACACATCATTGACGATATTGATGCCGCCGACAAATGCCACTTCGCCGTCCAATACCACCAGCTTGCGATGCAACCGGCGCAGGCGCCGCATCCGGCTGCGGCGCAGGGTAAAGGGCGATATCTCGCGCCGGAACCATTGCACCTGAACCCTCGCGGCGCGCAACTCATTCACCCAGGCCGCTGGCAGTTCCGCCGAACCGTAACCATCCAGCAACATGCGAACCACCACGCCGCGCGCGGCGGCGCGGCACAATGCATCGGCAACCAGGCGACCGCTCTCGTCCGCGGCATAGATGTATGTTTCCAGATAGATCGAATGCCGCGCGGCATCGATATCCGCGCACAATTGCGGAAAATATGCCGCACCGTTCTGCAACAGCGACAACCGGTTCTCATCCACCAGATGCACATTTCTCATGGTCATTTCCAGCTGCGCGGAAAGTGCCGCGTGGTCAGACAGGCGTTGCCAGTTTCCGCCGGTATGCACGTTGCTGTGCAACACGTCGAATCCGCGCACGTAGATGCGGTCCAAACGCAGCAGCGGCAGCCGCGACGGGAAACTGCGCGCCAACCGGCCGCCGTGCATATGAAATACATCGTGCATGTGCAACTCGCTGGCCAGCGTCTTGCTCAACTGGTTGCGCCAATCGTTGAAATCGCCCGCGATGATCAGCGGCGTATCGGGCGGAATCTGGTTGCGCACATACTCGATCAGTGCCCCGGTCTGCATGCGGCGACCCTTCGCAAACAAGCCGAAATGCGCGCACAGACAATGCACGCTGCGCTGCCCGGAGAGTTCTATTTCACAGTGCAGCAGACCACGACTTTCGAAGCGGTGTGCGGACACATCGGTGTTGAACGATTGCAGGATCGGAAAGCGGCTGAGTATCGCGTTGCCGTGATGCCCGGTCTCATACACAGAATTCTTGCCGTATACGGAATGCAGCCATATTTCTTCCGCAAGAAAATCGTGCTGCGCTCCGTTGGGATAATTATTGAACCGCTCGCCATTCCGGGTATGCTCCCCCTGCACTTCCTGCAAGAAAACGATATCAGCATTCAGCTCGCGCAGCCGGTCGCGCAATTCGTGCAAAACCAAGCGGTGGTTGAAATAGGACAGCCCCTTGTGGATGTTGTAGGTGGCGATTTTCAGGGTAGGCATAGCGGGCATTTTACCCAATGGAAGGAAAGTAGCATGTCGATTAACGCGCAATGCGTAAACTCGAATCAAGTACTGATTCTGTTCGCCTTGACAATTAGATGTAAAGCTTCAAAGTTCATTTTTCAGAAGTTGCCGGGATGGCAATTATTCCCCCGTATTCTTGTTTCTATTGCTTTGAATATGGCTGGCAAAGGCAAACCCGATTATGGCCATGATCAATAGTGAACATGCTCCGAGCAGGCCGATCAAATATCTGCGCCTGTGTACGGGCATTATTTCGCTTAACTGTTGGTCGGAATAATGTCGTATTTCAGTTTCTAATGTGGCGAGATCATCCTGCAAGTGGCGATCTACCCCGATAACCTGCTGGTCGACTTCATGAAAGGAATCTATTTGCCGCGGATTCAGCATAGATTTCGCCGTCAGATAATCTGACAGCAACATTTCGTTATCATGGAGCATATTTTCGATTAATTCGGTATCCATACCATCATTCTGCATGGCCATTTTCGTGTGTTGAAATGCTACATGTAAAGTCGTACTGGCAATAAAAAATGCCTGCCGGTGCTTGTTGTAAAGCTCAGTGTCGCTAGCGCGCAACAGCATATCCTTCCATTCTTGAATTCGCAGACTAAAAGCAACGGTTGCGTCGTCCAAACTTCTCTCCATTGCAAGTATCTTTTCTGTGCGTTGCAAATAATCGCCATTTATTTTGTCGATCAATTGGGAAAGTCTATATCCTCCAAAAATTGACAAAAGCGTCATCACCATGATGAATATTTTAAAAGGCCTGTCTAGGTAAATGGAATTCTTCATAAGAACCTTCACTAATTGAATTAGACACCTAAATACGTCAATCACCAGTTCAATGGAGTTCTGTCATACACAAAACCAAGGCCAATTATAGACTTATCGGGTTTTTCTAATGGCAGTAACTCCACTGGCAAGAAAAAGAGTTTTTCAACTCAATATTTGGTCAGCAACTCCCTGCGAACCCCCGCAAAGGCGCGGGCAGCCGTTCGCGCAGTTCATGCAACACCACACGGCGATTGAAATATGAATGGCCTTTGTGGATGTTGTTGGTGACGATTTTCAGGGTGGTCATGGGAGGGTATTCTACCCAATGGCAGGGGTTGATGCCTGATGTACAACATCCCCTCGCCCCTTGGGGGATAACCAGCGACTTGGACATCGTTTTTGGATGGTCTAGTCGAATGGCTAGTTGTTTCATCAGAGGGTTGGGGATAACCAGCGACTTGCCCGCTTGCGGGCTTAGTCGAATGGCTAGTAGTTTTATCAGAGGGAAAATTACCCGCCGGGGGTTGCCCGGAAGCTAGCATGCAGGTTGGGTTAGCGGTTTTTTCGCGTAACCCAACAATCAAAATCAACACCGCCGGGGGTAGCCCGGCAGCTAGTTACTTTCTTTTGCTTCGCCAAAATAAAGTAACCAAAGAAAAGGCGACCCCGGTTTGCCGCCGCTCTGCGTGGTTGTCGGGGCTTTAGCCCCATACAACCACGGCGCACTCCTTGCGGGTGTCGGGGTGCCCTGCGTTGCTCGACTGGTCAGGCGGCTGCGGAACTCGCACTGCGTGCTCAAACATAACCAACGACTTGGCTGGCGTCGTTTGCCAGCTTAGTCGAATGGCTAGTTGCTACATCAGTCCTCGCCGAAATCTCCTGACCAGCCTGCGCTACTCGGCGGCGCACAGGGGATGAAAAACAAAAGTCAAATACACAATCCCAAAAAGATGCCGCGTTATCGCGGCATCTTTTCCTAATGACCAAAACAACTATTAAATCTCAATAGAACAAAGTGTTTTCTGAATGTCTGCTTTTAAATTTGATAACTTCCGTTGTGTGCCCTCAGCAGCCATACGATCTGCTCCATAGCGGCCATTCACAAGAAATAAACAGAGGTGTTGATGACAGACCGTTGTGTGCAGAGCAGACGTTCGAGCTCAGTGACGCGAAGCTTGCGGCGTGTTTCTTGGAGTGATGGGTTGGGAGGATGAATCATTTGTAATATTTGGCACACGCTTATAAAGCCCCAAAAAGGAAGAGCTTGTAACTATTGGGACGATCAAGGCAATTAATCCTGCACCTCCATTAATCTCTTTAACGGCAAGATTATTTTCTTGAGTGCAGGACAACTCTATATGCGACCAAGTACATCCAACGCCAGCCTCACCTGGCTTACAGGATGACCACTTATTGATGATAATCCGCTTGCCATCAGAATCGTATTGTTTACCTTGGGCTGAGCGACTATTCACGATTTCCTTGTTGTCCGTATCATAAAACTGAGTAACTAAATAATTACCATCCTTTGTTATTCTCACCAGTGCTACAGATTTGTCATAAAGCCCAAACAATCTACTCAGCCTACCGATGGGTGCGTGTTCTTCACCGTCTGAAAGATAGTATGGGGAGTTATAAAACAATGCGCCTAGTTCTAAATTACACGCATCTTTCAGATGGATCTCAGAAATCTTTGGATCATGGAGTGTCATACAGCCGCTTGTCAGAACGAGATAAGCTAAGAGCATATGCATTTTTATTTGCTTCATCGTAACACCCAACGTTTGAGGTGGCCGGCGCCGTACTTAGTAGGTCTGTTTGGTGCCCTTAACGGTCATAACGGCTTGAGTGCTCGGTTAACCTATTAAATTGTCCCACTTCTTTGCCAATTCAAGGACTCGTTCTGGGACACCCCACGACCCTGATATCTGACTGTTATTCTTGGCCGCAGAACGAATTCTTGTTGCAAAAGACGGTTCCCATAGTTCGAGTTCCTCCAGATATCCAATTAGGGACTTGGCTTCAGCAAAGCTGCCACTTTGCTCAAAGATTGCCACAAGTATTTCGCTCATACGACGCTGAGTTTGTTTGCTCTTGCGGTAGGCATCAAATAGTTCACGAGCAAGAGCAAAGGCACTTTTCTTATTTCCGTTGAAAGCTTGGAACCTTCCTATAAAACCATAGGGGTCTTGACCAAATCGTACGGAGTAGACAGGAACTCCACGACCCATAGCGAAACCGATTTCTTGGTCGGTCCAGTTGCTTACGTGGAAGTTCTCATGGAGTAAAGCGACAAGTGCTTCGCATGTTGCCAGCGCGGTTTCAATTTGAGTTTGCCATTCTTGCGTAGGCTCAATGTCGTTGTGAGCAATAAAGCAGGAGATTCCATAGTCGAGCAATCTTTCCTGTAGCTCGGCTGCAAAAGTGCGCTCAGTAGCAAGATGCGACACAAAAACCCGAAGCATTCCCTTGCGCCAAAATGGTGGCTCAACACGTGGCACTGTTACTTCCTCAAATTGGAAGCCAACGTGCTGAGCAAGACCAATCAACTGCTCGTCGGAAGCCTCACCAATCATCCGAAGTACATATTCTTCAGACGTTCCGCGCCATTCATCGGACCATGGTAATGAGAATTGCTTAAGTGTTACGTCGATAAGCGGCCATTTCTCAGCACCAAGGCGATTGGCGATCTCTTTCATCAACAGAATTCGACGAGATGGAGATAGTGGCATATGCTTTCAGGAGCTAATGTGGTTGTGGAATATTCGTCATATGTGCATCGTGCCGCTAACCAAATTGAATAGCAATGTTGACCGTCTACAATTGGGACATAGCGGCAGTTTACTTAATTTCCGCAAAGCGGACATAAGAAGATTTTCAGCCGCCCAAAATTAAAGACGTGCTGTAGCCAGCGTAGCACAAGCTACGCTGGCTAATAATCAAAAAATCGTGTGCGCAGCGCACTCTATATCTTCTTGCTTTTTTCCCCTGTGCGCCGCCGAGTAGCGCAGGCTGGTCAGGGAATTCTGACGAATATGTTTGAGCACGTGGCCGCGTAGCGGATCGTGCGAGTTTATGAGGAAGCCTGACCAGTCGAGCAACGCAGGGAACCCACGAAGTGGGCGGGAAGCTGGGGTCGCCTTTTCTTTGGTTACTTTCTTTTTGGCGAAGCAAAAGAAAGTAACTGATGAAACTACTAGCCATCTGACTAACCCAGCAAACGACGCTGGGTAAGTCATTGGTTATAGCTGCCGGGCTACCCCCGGCGGTGTTGAATTTGGTTTTGATTCTGATGTTGGGTTACGCGATGAAACCGCTAACCCAACCTACGAGCTGTGCGCCGCCGAGTAGCGCAGGCTGGTCAGGGAATTCTGACGAATATGTTTGAGCACGTGGCCGCGTAGCGGTTCGTGCGAGTTTATGAGGAAGCCTGACCAGTCGAGCAACGGAGGGAACCGCGACACCCGCAAGGAGTGCGCCGTGGTTGTAAGGGGCTAAAGCCCCGACAACCACGCAGAGCGGCGGCAAACCGGGGTCGCCTTCTTTTTGGTTACTTTTTCTTTGGCGAAGCAAGAAAAAGTGACTGATGAAACTACTAGCCATCTGACTGATAGAACAACTAGCCATCCCACAAGGCAACCAAAAGACGGTTACCAAGTGGTTGGTTATAACCCGTCAAAAGACGCCGGGTAAGTCATTGGTTATAGCTGCCGGGCTACCCCCGGCGGTTTTGAATTTGGTTTTGATTCTGATGTTGGGTAGCTTTGCATAGCCAACTGACTAGGCTGCCAAAAGACGCCAGCCAAGTCATTGGTTAACGCGATGAAACCGCTAACCCTACCTACGCGTATTCGCGGGCATGGCCCGCTCCTACAAAAAACACCAGCTAAGCGTTCCCTATCCCCTTGGTCGGCAATCCAATCTGCTTCGCAAAATCCAGCATCCGCTTGATCGGCATTACCGCTCTGGGAATGATCGCCGGATCGACAAATATCTCATTGCGTCCGGATTCCAGCACCTCCGCCAAATTCAACAACCCGTTCATCGCCATCCACGGGCAATGCGAACAGCTCTTGCAGGTCGCGCCGACGCCGGAGGTCGGCGCTTCGATAAACGTCTTGTGCGGCGACAGGGTGCGCATCTGGTGCAGGATGCCGTTGTCGGTGGCGACGATGAACTCCTGCGCAACCAGTTGTTGCGAAGCCTTGATCAGTTGCGTGGTGGAACCGATAAAATCCGCCAGCTGGGCCACCGCGCGCGGCGATTCGGGATGCGCCAGCACGCGGGCACCGGGATGCTGTGCTTTCAGTTCCTGCAACTCCTTGGCTTTGTATTCGTCGTGCACGATGCACGAGCCCTGCCACAGCAGCATGTCCGCGCCGCTCTGTTCCTGCACGTAATTGCCGAGGTGACGGTCCGGTGCCCACAGCACTTTCTTGCCCTGTTCCTTGAGATGTTTGACGATGGGCAACGCGATCGAACTGGTGACCATCCAGTCGGCGCGCGCCTTGACCGCGGCACTGGTATTCGCATACACCACCACGGTGCGGTCCGGATGCGCGTCGCAGAAAGTGGCGAACTCGTCCGCCGGGCAACCGAGGTCCAGCGAGCATTCCGCCTTGAGGTCAGGCATCAGCACGCGTTTTTCCGGATTGAGTATCTTTGCGGTCTCGCCCATGAAGCGCACGCCCGCGACGACGATGGTCCTGGCCGGATGCTTGTGACCGAAGTTCGCCATGTCCAGCGAATCGGAGACGATACCGCCGGTCGCTTCGGCCAGATCCTGTAAATCGGCATGCACATAGTAATGCGCGACCAGCACCGCATCCTGCTGCTTCAATAATTTCTTGATGCGCGCGATCAGTTCCGGCTTCTCGGCCGAGTTCGTTTCGCGCGGCACTTTCGCCCACGCCACTGCAGCGGGAGAACCGGGGTGATCATAGGCATAGGAAACGGAAATCTCACTCATTGCGATTTACCCTGTATTCGTTGCGGCAGTTCCAGTATCGCAGCGCGATTGCTCGGTGAAAAGACTTTTTCAGCCGCATCCTGCCACGACATCCACTGATAGTTCAAATGTTCGCGCGGTGCAAGTCGGATATCGACCGGATGCGGAAGTTGCAGTCCGAATACGTGCTCGGTGTTGTGCGTGATGCCGGGTGGGTAGCGGTGCCGCCAGTGCGGGTAGATCTCATAGACGTTCTGCTTCTGCCAATCGCTGAGCAAATAGTGCCGCGCATCCAGCCCGGTTTCTTCGCGCACCTCGCGGAGCGCAGTCCCGAAAAATGTCTCCTCACCGTCGCGACTGCCGGTGACCGATTGCCAGTAGCCGGGATGGTCGGCGCGCTCCAACAACAGCACCTCAAGACTGATCGTGTAGATCACCACCAGTACCGAGACCGGTTGTTTGTTTTGCTTCATATTCCAGGTTTCATGTCGAAGGCGAGACTATGCAGCGAGAAACGAACGGAAAAGCCGACACGGTATCGCCTTAAGTCAGGAAAAGAAAATCCAGAATGATTTCTTGTGCTGGCGCCAATACACCGCTGTGTCGGCGAGGATGTCCAGCGCGATCTCCCTGTCGTTGGCGGAAAGGCCGAGGGTATCGCTGGCATTGCGCAACAGCAGCACATACCCGTCGGCTTTTTGCCACGACAGGTCGCACAGCGCATCGGCCAGCGCATCCCAATTCGCGCCGAATCGGGGCGGAAATTTTGCTGCTACAGCCAGCGCATCGAGCAGGTTCTGTTTGCCCTTGATGGTCTTGAGGTCGGTATCGAACAGCACGAAGCCGGCCGCCTCGGCGGCGCTTTGCAGGGTTTCCACACTGCAGGACAGCGTATAACTACCCGCCCCTGCCGGATTGACCAATTGCTTCGCTAATACGTCGCCAGATTGTTGTGCCAAAGCGTCCATGGCTACTCCAGAATTTTCTTGAAAGATTGGTAATGGTCGGCGGTGTAATAGTATTCATCGGTCCTGCCGCTGATGATGCGGCGCACGCCGCGATTATGCACGCCGGGTGTTTTGACCGTGTACTCATGATAATAGCCGCGTTTCTGCCTGGGCAAGACCTGCTCGAAGTTGTTGAACACCGCGCCATCGCGCGCATAGGCAAACGGACCGCCCTGCTTGATGGCACGCAAAGTGTCGCGCGCTTCGACTGGCAGTTCGACAACCGGAATGGATGACAAGCCATCTTGAGACAATTGCGCGGCCTGGTTTGGCAGCGGCAACCACAGCATTGCCGCCAGCACTACCCATTTCAAATGGAGAATTCGCCTTCCCATTATTCCTTCGCGACTGCGGAAGGGTCGCGGCCTGCGCCAAGACCGCCCGCCCGGCGAGTGTCTGGCGGCGTCCCCTTTACGGGGGTCAGCTGCGGGGCACCCACCGGCGTACTCCCTGCGGGTACTTCAACTTCAGCCGTTGTCTGCACCTGCTGGCGCAGGCGGATGTGCAGATCGCGCAACTGTCGCTCATCCACCGCGCTCGGTGCCTGGGTCAGCAGGCACTGGGCACGCTGGGTCTTGGGGAAGGCGATCACGTCGCGAATGGATTCTGAACCCGTCATCATCGTCACGATGCGATCCAGACCGAATGCCAACCCACCATGCGGCGGAGCGCCGTATTGCAAAGCGTCAAGCAGGAAGCCGAACTTGAGCTGCGCTTCTTCCGCGCCGATGTTGAGCGCACGGAATACCTGGGATTGCACCGCCTCCTGATGGATACGCACCGAACCGCCGCCGATTTCCGAACCGTTCAGCGCGAGGTCGTAGGCCTTGGCCA
>JBBQNH010000045.1:0-18383 GCA_038329705.1 Burkholderiales bacterium
TCATGCTTCCCGCTTGAGCATCACCTCGAATTGCTCGATCGGCACAGGCTTGCCGAACAGATACCCCTGGTAATGATGGCATCCGTAGAACGAGAGGATTTCACGTTGCTCTACCGTCTCCACCCCTTCGGCAATGACATCCAGTTTCAGCCCGCGCGCCATGGCAATGATGGTTTGCACGATCGAGTTGGCGCCCTCGACGATGCCCAGATCCCTGACGAACGACATATCGATCTTGAGCTGGTCCAGCGGGAGCCGCTTCAGGTACTGCAGGGATGAATAGCCGGTGCCAAAGTCGTCCATCGAGAACTGGATGCCGATATCATTCAGACTGTTCATGGTCGCAATGATCTGTTCGACGTCCTCCACCAGCATGCTTTCGGTCAGCTCCAGCTTGAGCCGGGCCGGGTCGATGCCGTGACGCTGCACGATAGCCCGCACCTGTGCCACAAAATCTGTCTGGTGGAATTGCCGGGCACTGACGTTCACGGCCAGGACCAGATCACGGGTGAGCTCATTCTGTTCCCATGACTTGATCTGGGCGCAGGCCGTTTCCAGCACCCAGGCACCGATCGGGATGATCAGCCCGGTGTCTTCCGCCAGTGGGATGAATTGTGCGGGCGATATCATGCCGCGCAGGGGATGTTTCCAGCGGATCAACACCTCTGCACCCACCGGCCGGTTCAGGATATCCAACTGGACCTGGTAATGAAGATCGAATTCCCGGTTCTCGAGTGCCTTGCGTAATTCACCCTCCAGCGAGAAGCGGCTGGTGATGCTTTCCTGCATATTAAGGTCAAAGAATCGCAGAATGTTGCGTCCCGCTTTCTTGGCCTGATACATGGCGATGTCAGCTTGTTTCATCAACTCTTCGCTTCCTTGTCGATGATCCGCGAATAATGTGGCACCGAGGCTGGCGGTACAACGGTAGGTATAAGCGCCCAGCAGGTAAGGCTGACTGAGCGCAGCCAGAATCTTTTCGCCGACGGTTTCTGTCTTTGCTGCAGCCTCGATGGCCTGTTCGCCCAGATCTGTCAATATCACCACGAATTCATCTCCACCCAGCCGTGCGACGGTATCGCCTTCGCGTATGCACGACTCCAACCGCTGCGCGACTTGTTGCAACAGCAAGTCTCCTGTGTCGTGCCCGAGCGTGTCATTCAGATTCTTGAAGTTGTCCAGGTCGATGAACAGCAGTGCCACCTTCTGGCTGCTGCGTGCACTGGAAGCCAGCACCTGTTTAAGCCTGTCCATTAAAAGCTGACGGTTGGGCAGGCCGGTGAGATGGTCGTAAAAGGCCAGATGCCGGATCTTTTCTTCCGAGGCCTTGCGCTCCGTAATATCAATGTGTGATCCGATATAATGGGAAATCGCCCCGTCATTCCCTTTGACAACGGAGATGGAAAGCCACTTCGGGTATATCTCACCATTTTTTCGCCTATCCCAGACTTCCCCCTGCCATGTCCCGGTACGCAGGAGCGTCTCCCACATTATCCGGTAGAACTCAGGATCGTGTCGGCCGGACTTGAGCAGGCGCGGTGTCTGACCCACGACTTCCCCGGACTGATAACCGGTGTCTTCCATGAATGCCTGGTTGACGCGCAGAATGACGCCGTTGGCATCGGTGATCATCAGGCTTTCATGTGACTCGAACGCGGTAGCATGAATGCGAAGATCGGTCTCCATCCGCTTGCGTTCGGTGATATCGATGAAGGTCACCACTGCACCCACTAGCTGCTCATTGCGATAGATCGGATGCGACCAGAATTCCACCGGAAAGCTGCTGCCGTCGGCGCGCCAGTGAATCTCATCCTCGGCATGTGCAGATCGGCCCTCGCGGGTTGACTGACGCACCTTGCACTCCTCGACAGGATAAGGCCTGCCGTCAGGGTATGTGTGGTGTATCTGCGCATGTATAGGTTTGCCGACCAAGCCCTCCTCGCATTCGTAGCCCAGCATGCGCAGACAGGCAGCATTGACGAAAGTACAAATGCCCTGCGTATCGACGCCGTATATGCCCTCCGCAGTGGAGTTGAACAGCAGCCGGTATTGTTCCTGTTGTTCCTGACGTTCCGCCTCGGCATGTGCCCGCGCTTCAAGCAATTGCTGCGCATTCAATGCATAGGCCGCCTCGCGCGCCAACCCTTCGATGAGAGAAATATCGCGTGCCGAATAGACACGCGCCTCGTCATGCGTCACCGCCATCAGGACACCGATCGCATTCCCATCCAACAGCATCGGCACGGCGATCGCCGAGCCTACATTGAAATGCGATCTCATGGCTTGACTCGCCCGGGTATCCTCGCGGCAATCCTCGACCGCAACCGTTTTACGCTGGTTGAAAGCCCAGACCGCAAGCGAAGTCTCATCCAGACCCAAACGGTAGTGGCCTTCCGGGCGATAGTCGGATCCTGTCTGGGTGACGCCCACCAGTTCACCCGCATCCGGGTCGAACAGCAGTACAAACGACTGCGCGGCATTGATCGACTCGCGGCAGAGTTCCGCCACCTGCTGCAGCACTGCGGCTGTGCCGACTGCATCACCGGCGCTGTGCAGCAGTCGGTTGTTGAGATCCAGAATCTCACCCTGCAGCCATTGTTTTTCCAGCAAAGCCCGATAGTCACCCGTGAGTACGCCGATCTCGTCGGTCGAACTGGCCTGCAGTTCCGCAATGCGCGCTTGCGGCAAAGGATGAAGTTCGCCGATCAATTTCTGCAGCGGGCCGAGAGACTGGCTAAAGCTGTGGGCAAAGATCAGACTTCCCCCGATCGCGAGCAACTCGAGCAGCACCCAGACACCGAAGGTCTCGAAGCTGAAGTAGCCGGTGCGTGTCCAGTAGTACTGCACCAGCATGGTATCGATGAGCAGTGGCACCAATGCGCCGATCAGGAATACCTTGGTGCGGATAGTCACGATCGGCCGGCTTAATTTCATCTTGCCCAGCGCTTGACCAAACAGATCAAAGATCAGGAAGAAAATCGGCAGGCCGACGATGATGGAAACGATGAGCGCCACCAGTTCGATGCGGTACCAGTCATACGCTGTGGCCACGAAGCCGGCATACATCTGCGCAGCCACGATCACCGAGGCGGGCGCCACGGCCAGATAGATCAGGAACGTGACCCAGAAGACCAGCGGGAAACGGCGCACCGCGCGCTGCGCATGCACTGCACTGCTTCCCGGCCTGGCGTCGAGCCAGTCGGCCAGCGGCTGCATGTACCTGGGCAGAAACCACACCGCGAAGGCGGCCCAGCCAAGAATGTAAGCCGGCTCCAGGGGTGTCGTGAGTATGTCGATCATATGCGGGAGTTTCAGCACCCCGATCATCAGGATGAAGCAAAGCCCGAACACCGGCGGGATGTTCCATGCAAAGAAGATCAGCCAGCGCAACCGGCGCAACAGACTCTCACCGTTCATCCTTTCCGCACTGGTTACTGCACTGGATTTCAAATCACTCTCTCATCAATATTGTTTCGTTGCAGCTCAAGCTACCGGCAGATTTTCTCTGGCAACGATAATACACCGGCAGGGCAAGATCCTGCCCACAACCCGCATGATGTGTGAACAGATTGGCAATTGTTTCGCATGGCTCTTCATGCATTGTGATTGACCATGCCACGCTTTAGCTACACGCAGCGGGACAAACGTAATCCTGTTCACGGCAACAAGTGCGTTGCCAAGCTGACTGTCGGCGCGGCACTATTCGAATTTGAACCAGCGTTTTGGAAGCGCCATGAGTCCGGCCAATATCTTCTTGCCGGCGGTGGTTTCGCGCACCTTCCCGGTTTCCTTCACCCGGTGCAGCTTGAGCAACTCCGGTGATTTCTGGTATTTGACATACTGTTCAAGCGCGGCATGCAGGTGTCTTTTGAGAAGGCCCACTTTCACCGGTTTGTTGAGGAAGCGGAATATCTGCGCCTGGTTGATCAACTCGATCACCAGATCGGAATCCGATGCGGCAGTGAGCACGACGGTGAGTATCTGCGGATTTTCCTGCTTGAGCAGCTTGATCATTGCCCCCATGTCCTCGTTGCCGCCGCCGACATCGGCAAGCACCACGGCGATCTCCTGCTGCTGCATCACGGCGATCGCCGCATCGAGGTCGGGCGCGTACAACACCGGGCACAGGCCGTCCATCACACCTTTGGTGATGCGGAATATCTCTTCGTCCGCGTCGATGACCAGCACGCCGGCCTCGATCCTGCCCAGCGGGGCTGTAGTGGCCGTAGCCGTATTGGCGAGTTCCAGCGCAATGGTCACCGCCTCCGAGACGGTCTGCTGCAAGTCCTGGTTGTCCCAGGGTTTGCTGATGAAGCGATACACCTCGCCGTCGTTGATCGAACCCACGATGGAGGCCAGGTCAGAGTAGCCGGTCAGCAATATACGCACGGTGGACGGTGAAAGTTCGCGGGCCTGGCGCAGCACCTCGACGCCGGGCATGATGGGCATGCGCTGGTCGCTGATGATGACGTGGATCTTGTGGCGCTTGAGGAAGTCGAGCGCCTGGATCCCGCTGGTGGTGGTGAAGACGTTATAACTTTTGCGAAACAGCGATTTCAACGCGTTCAGGATACGTTCGTCATCGTCCACCGCCAGTATGCTCGCCTGTCTGGCACGGTTGTCGGAGAAATGACCGGCCGTATCAACCGCCGCTTGCGACCCGGCGACAGGTGCCATCAATTCCAGATCGGCGGCCGACGACGGTGCCTGCATGTCTGATGTCTTGATCAGCAGCTCGGTCTTGTCATCCGCCCGCGACACCGTCTTCAGCGGTGTCTGGACATTGATCATGCGTGCGGCATTGAGCAGTCCAGTCGGCGGTCGGGAGATGGGTGTTGCGCCTGGCGCCAGGACAGTCTTGCCGCTGCCAGCCGACAAGGCCGCGACAAACGCCGCTGAAAACTCGCCGGCGGTCTGGAAGCGCTTGTCGGGATCCTTCTCGAGCGCCTTTTTCAATACCGCGTCGATCTCCGCGGTGAGCGCCGGGTTGATACTGGACGGCGGGGTCTCGTGCTGGTAGATCACCTGCTGCATGACGGTCACGCTGTTGCCGTCAAACGGTTTTTTTCCGGTGAGCAGTTCATAGGCGATGACGCCGACCGAATAAAGATCGGAGCGTGCATCGATCGACATGCCGATGAATTGCTCCGGCGACATGTAGTGCAGCGAACCCAGCACATCGCCCAACTGGGTCAGTTCCGAGGTTTCGGTATGGGCGATGCCAAAATCGCAAACCTTGATACGGCCATCGTTATTGATCAGGATATTCGACGGCTTGAGGTCGCGGTGCACGACGCCCTCGGCATGGACATAGCCCAGCGCGTCGAGCAGCGGCCGGATGATCTCGACGATCTCGCTCTGGCTGTAATTTGCGCCATTGGCAAGAAACTGATGCAACGATTTTCCGTTGACCAGCTCCATCACGATGTAGGCGAGTTCTTCGTCCTCGCCGTAGTCGTAGATCTGCACGATGCGGGGATGGATCAACTTGCCGACCGCACGCGCTTCGTGACGGAAGCGGCTGATCATGTGCTGCAGGTCTACCGGGGCGAGTGATGCCTTGACGATGGCCTTGATCGCCACCCAGCGCGAAATATGCGGATCGAAGCCCTTGTAGACCTTGCCCATGGCGCCCTGGCCAAGCTCGCCATGTATTTCGTATTTGCCGATTTTCTGGGGCAGCGTCATGTGATCAGGCTGAGAGCTCGTTGCCGGACGGCGGATTGACCGGCAACCAGACCGTGAATTTGGTGCCGTGCCCCGCTTGCGATTCTGCCCGGATGGTGCCGCCATGATCCTTGACGATCTTGTACGAGATAGACAGCCCCAGACCGGTCCCCTTGCCGATCTCCTTGGTGGTGAAAAAAGGATCGAATATCTTCGGCAGCACGTCGGGCGGGATACCCGAACCGTTGTCGGAGACCTCTACGGTGACACCGTCCTTTTCGCCGCGCGAGACCAGGGTGATCACGCCGTTGTGCGCGGGCAGCGCCTGGGCTGCATTGGTGATCAGGTTGAGGAACACCTGGTTGATCTGCGAGGGTGCGCAGGTGATCTCGGGTATCTCTCCGTACTGTTTGTTGACATTGACCGATTTCAGCAGATGCCGCGCCAGTCCCAAAGTGCTGTTGAGGCCGTCGTTCAGGTTGAAACGGCCAACCTTGTTGCGGTCGAGACGGCTGAAGTCCTTCAGGTTGGAAACGATCTCGGCAACCTGGGTGGTGCCGTAGATGCCGTCCGTGACCAATCCCGCCAGTTCGGGCAACAAGTCCTGCTGTTTGATCTCCGCGAGTTCGCCGGCGAGCAGTGAAAACTGCCGGTTCAGCACCTCGGGTTGCACATTCGGGTCATTCAGCAATCCCAGCAGTTGCTCTGCATTGGCGACCGCGCTGGTGATCACCGGCAGGCGTTCGTTCACCGTATTCAGGCTGTTTTTCACATAGGCGAGCGGCGTATTGATCTCGTGCGCAACCCCGGCAACCATCTGCCCCAATGACGACATCTTCTCCGACTGGACCAGTTGCGCTTCGGATTCCTTCAAATGTTTCAATGCATCGGAAAGTTCCCGCGTGCGCTCATCAACACGGCGCTCCAGCATTTCATTTGCAGCCACGATGCGGATACCCAGATAACCGATGCCGATCAGCAACGCCGCGGCATAGGCGATCATGTAAACGCGGAATCGCTCTTTCTCGGCAAGCGTCTCTCCCAGTTCGCGATTGAGAGAGATCACCAGACCATTCAAGCGCGGACCCGTGATCACCGCCGATATCCTGGCGGACAAATCGCGTTCGCCGGCAATGGCCGCGCGCAATGTCCTGGCCGCATCATTCAGTGCGGCAGCCCTTTCATGGGCCAGGTCGTCAAAATTATCCGACAGGTCGGTCACGTGCTTCGCGGCCGCTTCCAGTTCGGCAAGCTGCCCATCCTTATCCTGCCAGTAATATCCCGATGCGGCGGCGGCAAGACGGTCGATCGCCCCGGTCAATTGCCTTTGCCGCTCTGCTTGTTGCCCGGCCAGCCGCTTGTTTTTGCGGTCTTGCAGCCTGCTGTTGCCCTGTGGAATTACCACCGGTGCGGCAGGCTCGTCTTCGATCTGTGTGATGTTGCGCAACGCATCCTTGGCAATGTTGTTTGCAACCCGGTACTTTTCAACCAGCACTGCTTTTTCGTTCATCGCCCGGGCGATCCTGGGCAGTTCGGCGCGCAACGCCGGGCTATCGACCAGGGGCACCGCATTCGTCAATGCCCTGAGCGCATTGTTCGCCGCAATGGTACGGTTTGAAACGGAGTTCTGGCCGGGTTCCATGTCGCTGCGCATTCTCTGCAAGTCGAAATCCCAGCGCACATCGGTATCCTGCAATAGCCGCAGCTGATCGACGATGTCGTTGTGCTTGCCCAGATTGACCGCCTCGGTCTTGTTGTACAGAAATACCAGCGCCGCAATCAAACCAAAAGTGATAATCGTGAACAACAGATGACGTAAGGAAATCATAAATAGCGATCTTGAATTTTAAAGTGGGTTTAATGCGGATAATTTGCACATTGGGGGAAAGATCAACCTGATATTCAGTTCCCCCTGCTTGCTGCCATATATTTGTTAGTCTGCTTGCATCATTATGAGAGTGTAACATCCGGTGTGAATTTCAAGTGGCGGCATTGGCCCCGTCCTCTGGCTGGCCCCGTTCTCCGGCTGATTAGTCAAAACACAGACCTAGCAACCGGTCGCCGAGGAAAGAAGCAAATCGGGAGCAGCCTTAAGCGACTTGTCCACCCGCACCCGCAGACAGCGCACCGCCGTTTGTCCATCGGCCATGGAGGTCACCTTGAAAACCGTGGTCTGCTCATTGGACACGGCGAACGTCAAGTTAGCTTTCGCATCGATGGTCTTGGCCGGCCACAGGTCGGAGGTGGATCCGCAATGCAGATCATCCTTGCAGAGTTCCAGCACTGCCCGTGCACCCAGATCGTTGATCAGCTTTATGTTTAGAATGTGCGATTCCGGTTCTGAGCATGCCTGCAACATATATAACGGTAGCACAGCCAAACAGACCAGGAACAATCCGGAACTTCGTTTCATTCCTCTTTCACCCTGAACCACGCCGCATACAGCGCCGGCAGGAACAAACATGTCAGCAGGGTGGCGACGACCAGACCGCCCATGATGGACACCGCCATCGGCCCCCAGAACACCTGACGGGTCAGCGGGATCATCGCCAGGATCGCCGCCGAGGCGGTCAGCATGATGGGGCGGAAGCGCCGCACGGTAGAGCTGACGATGGCCTGCCACTGCGATTTCCCTTCCTCTTCATCCTGGCGGATCTGGTCCACCAGGATCACCGCGTTGCGCATGATCATCCCGGCCAGAGCGATGAAACCGAGATTGGCGACGAAGCCGAACGGTACACTGAATATCAGCAGCGCCAGCGTCACGCCGATCAAACCCAGCGGCGCAGTCAGGAACACGATGACGGTGCGACTGATGCTTTGCAACTGGATCATCAACAGCGTGAATACGCCGACCAGCATCAGCGGCATGACCTTCATGATGGCCTTTTGATTCTTGCCGGATTCCTCGATGCTGCCGCCCATTTCGATGCGATAGCCGATGGGCATTTTGTCCCGCACCGCATCGAGTTGCGCGTTGAGTTGCGTGGAGATCGTCGCGGGCTGCATCTCATCCGCCATGTCGGCGCGCACCGTCATGGTGGGCAAGCGGTTGCGCCGCCAGATCAGACCCTCTTCCTGTACCGGAACCAGCCTGGCAAGCTGTGCCAGCGGCACATGCCGCCCGTCAGGCAAAGGTATATCCAGATCGGGCAAATGATCCAGTGATCGTGCATCCACCTTGTTCCCGCGCCACACCACATCGATCAACTGGTCGCCTTCACGGTATTGGGTCAGTGCCACTCCGTTCAACCAGCCTTGCAGCGCCCGGGAGATCTCCTCACTGGAAGTGCCGAGCTGGCGCGCGCGATCCTGATTGACTTCGACGCGCACGCTTTTGATCTTTTCGTTCCAGTCGAAATTGACGTTTTGCAGGTGTTTGTTGGCGCGCATCATGGCCGCGACCTGCCCCGATATCTCGCGCAACCGGGTCAGGTCTTCGCCCATCACGCGGAACTGCACCGGATAGCCGATCGGCGGGCCGTTCTCCAGCCGCACCACGCGCACGCGCAGATGCGAATACCCTCCATCGGGCGCGGCGAATTTCTCCTCAAGGCGGCGCTTGACGTCTTCGCGCTCCTTCAGCCCTTTGGTGACGATGACGAACTGCGCGAAGTTGTCGGCGAACAATTGCTGGTCCAGCGACAGGAAATACCGCGGCGCTCCGTTGCCGATATAGGAAGAAGAATAATCGATGCCGGGATCGTCCCTGATCAACTTTTCGATGCGCTCCACTTCATGCTCGGTAGCCTTGAGCGACGCGCCCTGTGGCAGCCACACATCCACCATCAATTCCAGGCGGCTGGCGGCCGGGAAGAATTGCTGTTGCACGAACTTGCCGAATGCCACGATGGATAGCACGAACACCAGCACGGTGGCCAGTATCACTTTCCAGCGGTTGCGCAAACACCATTCCACCACGGCGCGCAGGCGAAGATAGAACGGCGTGCCGTAGATATCCGGTCCGTGCTTCTGCGCCTGTGCGATGAGTTTTTTCGGGTCGAGCAAACGATAGCCGAGGTAGGGAGTGAACACCACCGCGACGACCCACGACACCAGCAACGCAATGGTCACCACCTGAAATATCGAGATCGTATATTCGCTGGCAGCCGACTTGGAGAAGCCCACCGGGGTGAACGCGGCAGCGGTGATCAGCGTGCCGGTGAGCATCGGGAATGCGGTCGAGGTATAGGCGAACGTGGCAGCCTTGAAGCGGTCCCAGCCCTGCTCCATCTTCACCACCATCATTTCCACCGCGATGATCGCGTCGTCCACCAGCAGACCCAGTGCGATCACCAGCGCACCCAGTGAGATACGCTGCAGGTCGATGCCGAACAGCTTCATCAGGAAGAAGGTGATCGCCAGCACCAGCGGGATCGAAAGGGCCACCACTGTGCCGGTGCGCCAGCCCAGGCTCAGGAACGACACCGCCAGCACGATCAGCACCGCCTCGGACAGCGAGCGTTCGAACAGGGTGATCGAACCTTTCACCACTTCGGGTTGATTGGCCACGATATGCACCTCCACGCCGGCCGGAAGCTGGGTGGAAATATCCTTCATCGCCTGCTTGAGGTTTTCGCCGAGATCGATCACGTTGCCGCCCTTGTCCATGACCACGCCGATACCGATCGCGGGTTGACCGCCAACGTGCATGCGCGGTCCGGGCGGATCGGCCAGTCCGCGGTTCACTTTGGCGATATCGCCCAAACGGAAGTGCTGACCATTTGCGATCAGATCGGTATTGCGCACCCTCGCGACATTGTCGAAACCGCCGCTCACGCGCAGGCGGATACGGTCACTGTCCGTTTCGATGAAACCGGCGGGACTCACCGCATTCTGTTGTTGCAGCGCCTCGGCCACCTGCTGCGGTGTGATGCCGATACTCGCCAGCCGGTTGGGCGACACATCGACATAGACTTTTTCGTCCTGCACGCCGATCAGCTCGACGCGTTTCACATCCGGCACGCGCTTCAGGTCGATCGCGATGCGGTCCGCGTAACGGCGCAGCGCGTTCAGATCGAATCCGTCCCCGGTCAGCGCGTAGATGTTGACTTGCACATCGCCGAATTCATCGTTGGGAAATGGTCCCTGCACACCGGACGGCAGGGTGTGGCGGATGTCGTCGAGTTTTTTGCGCACCTGCCGCCAGGCTTCCGGCACCTCCGGTTTGGGCGTGTAATCCTTGAGCACCACGAACACCAGCGATTCGCCGGGCTTGGAAGCCGAACGCAGCACATCCACCCACGGCGTTTCCTGCAATTTCTTTTCGATGCGATCGGTCAGCTCGAGTTCGACCTCCCGGGCGGTCGCGCCCGGCCACAGGGTGCGCACCACCATCACCTTGAAAGTGAAGTCCGGGTCTTCCGCGCGACCAAGATTGATATAGGAGATCACGCCCGCCGCCGTCAGCACGATGATCAGGTACAGCACCATCTGCTGGTGCGTCAGCGCCCACGCCGAGAGGTTCGGACCTTTCATTGCGCGCTACCGGCAGCGAACTCCCCCTCGATCACGCGTATCTTTTCGCCCGCGTGAAGTTTGTGCACCCCGGCAGCGACGATGCGTTCGCCGGCCGTCACACCACCGGCGATCACCGCGCCGTCATCGCGATAGGCTGCGACCAGTATCTTGCGCAAACTGACGCTGTTGTCCGTAGCCACTACCCACACAGCCGCCTGGTCGCCCTGCTGGAAGATCGCCGACAGCGGCACGATCAGCCTGTCGCGCTTGTCGTTGCTTTTGAATCGCACCTGGGCGGTCATGCCCAATTCCGCCCGGGCAACAGCACCGCTCAATGCCACCCGCGCCGCATAGGTGCGGCTGGCAGGATCAGCTGCCGGTGACAACTCGCGCAGGCGGCCCGTGATCTGCGCCTTGTCGCTTTTGTCCGACCACAGCGTCACATCAGCCGGCATGCCGATCCTGAATTTCGCAAATTGCGTCTCCGGTATCGCGATCGCCACTTCGCGCTCGCCATCCTGCGCCAGACGCAACACCGGCTGACCGGCACTGACCACCTGCCCGACTTCCGCCAGGGTTGCGCCGATCACACCCGCATGATCGGCACGCAATACGGTGTATGCGGTCTGGTTGGTCGCCAGACCGGTTTGGGCGGCGGTGGATTTCAGCGCAGCCTCTTTGGCATCCAGCGCGGCCTGGCTGACGAAATTCCTGCTGCGCAATTCGCGATAGCGTATCGCTTCGTCCACGGCCAGTTGGTATTGAGCCCGCGCCGTGCTTACCTGCAGGCTGGAATCGGCGGGGTCGAGACGCGCCAGGACTTGCCCTGTCTTGACCCGCGCACCGGCATCCACCAGGCGCTCGATGATCTTCCCGCCGATGCGGAAACCCAGTTGCGTCTCGTGGCGCGCACGGATATCACCGCTATAGACATTGCCGCTGTCGGACACGACAGCGCCGACCACCAGCGTCAAGGCCGGTTGTGCGAGCTTGCCGGAGTCGGTATCTGTTACGGGAGTGCCGGCTTCAGGCGCAGTGCTTTTGCCGCACCCGCTGAGTATGCTTGCCCCGCTGAACAGGGTGGCAAGGACGAGCAGAGGGAAACTGGGCTTCATATTGATTTGACAGGCGCAAAAATGAAAACGCAATGTAGGGTCAGGGTGGATTGCTGTCAACCCTTCGCAACAGCTTCAAACTATGTGCCCAGCCCGAACCGGAGATCAGTCCGGGCCATCCGGCAAACTATTAGGGACCTAAAAATTCAGAGTTCGCCCAAATGCCCCACAAGGGGACGCCGATCCGCTACGGGCAAAAGCAGCCCGTGCGGAATCGTCAGCAAGGCGCGAAAAAAATTACGCCGCGCCGCATATGATTTATATGTAAGCAAGTATTTTTTTCGCAACGCTGCTTAACCAGCCACTTGGTCGCCGTTTGTTGGCGACTTAGTGGAATGGCCAGTAGCTTCATCAGTTGGAATGGAATCTGGATTTTAGAGGGGCTTAATCGTCCCAGTCGGGAAAATTGGGGATATTCACCGTATCCGCGTCATAGACACCCTGCCCTGCCTGTGTGTGGCACTTGTCGCAGAAACTGAGCGACTTCACGCCCTTGTTGCCCTTGATCATTTTCTCCGGGATATCGTGGTGTTTGCGCGAGATATAGTGCAGCTCGGTGATGCGCAAAGGTGCCGGGCCCTGTGCCGTGGCTACCGCGATCTTGCGCGAGCGCTTGTACCAGGATCTGTCCGCCGCGTTCGCCAGCGCATAATCACGCAGCGCTTTCAACGTGTCATCGTCGAGCTCCGCGTTGACGCCGAAATGTTTGCGCAATGCTTCGGCATCCAGCAGCTTTTCCCAGGATTTTGCCGGCAACAATCCGGGCTGATAGGCGAAGTGGCATGCGCCGCATTCTTCCTGGTAGAGCTTGTCGGTGACCGGCTTCACGCCCTTGGTGCGATCAAGGTTGAACAGCCAGACCATAAAGTCGCTATCCAGATAATATTCTTCTTCCGCACCGGCGTACGCGCTGCCGGTTAACAGCGCGACGGCCAGCAATGCGGCGAGTTTCGATTTCATTTGCATATTCCGCCCCGTTACCAAGTCAATTTGATGGCGACCAGCATGGATGCGGCGCCCAATTCCGCGATGCCCGCATGGCTGGTCGGCACCGAGGATTTTGCCGATTTGTTGATCGCATACAGCATCGCCAGGGCGCCGGCACCGGCCAGCATCACATGCTGGTTGTCCGGATCGGCGAAGCCGTCTTCCAGATGAAAGTCATCCCAGTGATAGATCAGCCCGGTCACTACCGTGGCCACAGCCAGCGCGGCGGTGGTGCGGGCCAGCCGGGTGTGGGTGGTGCCGGAAGTCTCCCTCGGCGCCGGCTGCGGCGGACAGTTGTGTTCGCAACCCTCACCCGGTGAACTCAATGCGGTCAGTCCCGCGAACAGCACGGTGCCCAGACCGAGATACTGGTGCGTCTTCCTGCCCGACAGCCAGGAAGGATGGAATTGCGGCTCCGGCTCTGCAGGAGCGATCTCCGCAGCGCCACGAACGGCTTCGTTTCCGTTCGCTGCCAGCAGGTAGCCTGAAGTATTGGAAAAAGTTCGCGAAGCAAACGGCCGTGTATTCAATGACTGGAAATCACCGGTATAAATACTGGCCGCTGTCGGCAGATCAGTATTTACCCCCCCGCCATCCGCGTGCACCATTCCCGATAACATTGCCAGAAACATACCGGCAATAAAACTTCCCAACCTGACTTGATTTTCCATCCCTTACATCCCTTGGTATCCATTCGTTTTCAGCTGCGCAACCTGTAGTGTCACGCCACAATCTTTATCCCGGCGGCTTTATCCCAGCGGCCTTTTCACATACGCGAACCAGAATATCACAACACCCGCCACCATCAGCAAACCAAACCAATGAAAGGCTTGCTTGATTCCCTCACCGGATTCGGCCGGTTTGTAACCGGTGAACATGGCGCGCACCAGATTTTCGCGATGCAGGATGCTGCTGACCAGCACGCCAACAATATGCACCGCAATCACGCCCAGCATGATGTTGGTTGAGATGCTGTGCAGGTCGACCACCAGATCGCTGGCCTCATCCTGCAACGCCATCACTCCGGTCACGCACACGAACATGCCCAGCGCCAACAACAGCCATACCGCGACGCTTCCCGCCGGATTGTGCCCCAGATAATGGGCCGATTTGCCTTTGAACTCATCGCGCAGGTACGCAACGATCTTCCCGGGACTGAACAGGAACGAACCGAATCGCGCATAGTGTGTACCGACGAATCCCCACAGCAACCTGAACACCAGCATGCCCAGCAGGATATAGCCCAGTGCCACATGATAATTGCGCGTACGTTCTGAAAATGCCGTCAGATAGGCCACCGCGAAAGACAATGCCTGCAGCCAGTGAAAAACCCGGGTGGGCGTGTCCCAAACCAGAATGCGTCGAATCATGATGTGTACTTTCTATCCGTTGATTTTGATCTATTTGGGGATCTTGACATGGCGCTCGCTGAAATCACCGCTCTCGGCCTTGGTGTGGCAAGCCGAGCAATTGGCCGGGCTCTTGACCTTGGGATTCTTCCAGCTGCGTGCCGCCACTTCCCTGTGCTCGGATTTGAACCAGCGCGTCTCGGTGATGCGCAACTGAGGATCTTTTAATATCTTATGCTTTTTGGTGCTGGCATTCTTTTCCAGATACGCCGTGATTTCCTTGACGGATTGCGCATCCAGGCTGGCATCGCTGCCGAAATGCTTGTTTAGTCCCGCCATGATCGCGCGCCAGGATTCGGCTGGCAGGTAACGTGCCGGATAAGCAACGTGACAGGCTGTGCATTCAGCAGCCCATTTCGCATCGACGACTGCCGGCCGCTTGCCCGTATCCTCGTCATCATCGCCGCGTGCATTGGCAACCTGGCTAAGGAACATGGTTGCACCCAACAGCAACATGACAACGACAAACATGCGGTTGAAAATTTTTGAATCGAACAGCATTACAGTCTCCTATTTTTTAACGGTCAGCAGATACGAGAGAAAATCGCCCTTTTCCTGCGGCGTGCATTCACGGTCAAGCACATCGTTGCAATTGCGCTTGAACCATTTCTTTACTTTTTTCATGTCGGTGAATCGTTCCGCATTGGCAGCCGGCGCAAGCGGCTTGATCAGCTTGTCGGTCTCGGCATGCTTGCCCTCTGCGGCGGGATTGTCGGTATGGCAGGAGGAACAACTCAGGTCATGGCTATGCTTGGCCTTGAAGAACGCCTCGCCGTGGGCGGCCGAGAAACCCTGAAAACCCGGGGTGGCCGATGCATCGGCTTTTATCTCGGCCAGCACCTCGGCAGGGGTTTCCGCGAAAGCCGCATTGGCCGCCAACCCGCAGGACACCATAACCAGAACTGATGAAAATATCACACGCAACATCCATGTCTCCCTGAAAACTGAAGCTTCGTTGATAGGCTTGCAAGCCGGAAGTTCAACTTTTGATACTAACTTATCCTGCACACATTTCCGGGGATTTGTGCTAGGCACCACCAGACTCATCCGGATCACACGACCTTATCGCCGGACTTGTAACGGGCGCTGCCGATTCCGGTTGAGCATCACTACGCCGGTGGTAGAATCCATCCATGCTCAACGAACGCGCCCAAATCCTGCTCAAGACCCTGGTGGAACGCTACATCAGCGACGGCCAACCGGTCGGCTCGCGCGCGCTGCTGCAGCATTCGGGTCTTGAGATCAGCTCGGCGACCATCCGCAACGTGATGTCCGAACTGGAAGAAATCGGCATGGTCAGCAGCCCGCACACTTCGGCAGGACGCATTCCGACCGGCTTGGCGTACCGCTTGTTCATCGACACCATGCTGGTCACCAAACCGCTGGACAGCGCGCACGTGCGGCAGATGGAACACAAGCTGCAGCCGGACAACCCGTCGCGGCTGATCGCACAAGCCTCCAGCATACTTTCCGAACTGTCGCATTTCACCGGCGTGGTCGCCACGGTGAAGCGCAGCGCGATCATGGTGCGCCAGATCGAATTCTTGCGCCTTAACGAAAAGCGCGTGCTGCTGATCATCGTGATGCCGGACGGCGAGGTGGAGAACCGCGTGTTGCTGCTGGACCGCGACTACACCCAGTCGCAACTCACCGAGGCGGGCAACTTCCTCAACCAGCACTATATCGGTTGCAGCTTCTCGCAGATCCGCGACCGGTTGCGCGGCGAACTTCAGCAACTGCACCAGGACATGAACGCGCTGATGGCCGCTGCGCTGGCCGCGGGTGAAGCGGCGGAAGCCAAACAGGCGGGAGACTACGTCATCAGCGGCGAACACAACCTGCTGGATGTCGCGGACCTGTCCACCGACATGAACCGCCTGCGCGGATTGTTCAACCTGTTCGAGAAAAAAACCGAGCTGCTGCAACTGCTCGAAGCCGGGCGCCGCGGGCAGGGTATCCACATTTTTGTCGGCAACGAATCCGGCCTGGCCTCGCTGGACGAATGCAGCGTGGTCACCGCACCCTATTCCATCGGCGATCAAGTGGTGGGCACGCTCGCCGTGGTCGGCCCGAAACGCATGGACTATGAGCGTGTCATCCCCATCGTGGACATCACCGCGCGCCTGCTCGGCAACGCGCTGTCGCAGAATTGAATGGTGAGAACTTTCAAAGTGTTCACCCCCACCCTAGCCCTCCCCCTCAAGGGGGAGGGAATCAGCTCCTTCCCCCTTGAGGGGGAAGGTTGGGATGGGGGTGGAAGCTTTGACAACACTCCAAGATAAATTATGCAAGCGCTCTAATCGAAAACCAGATTTCAATATTACTCGGAACATTATTAAATGACCTACAAAACCGAACCCACCCACACCCATGGCACACCCGTCCAGACCGGCATCCTGCTGGTCAACCTCGGCACGCCCGATGCGCCCACCGCGCAGGCCGTGCGCCCCTACCTGAAGGAATTCCTCGGTGACCCGCGCGTGGTGGAGATCCCCAGGGCGATCTGGTGGCTGATCCTCAACGGCATCATCCTGAATACCCGCCCGAAAAAATCCGCCGCGAAATATGCCTCGATCTGGCTCAAGGAAGGCTCTCCATTGCGCGTTTATACCGAGAAACAAACCGGCCTGTTGCAGGGCTATCTGAGCCAGCGCACCAAAGCGCCGTTCGTGGTGGACTATGCGATGAGCTATGGCAATCCCTCTGTCGCCAGCGTGATGAATAAACTCAAGGAGCAGAACTGCCGACGCATCCTGGTCGTGCCGATGTATCCGCAATATGCCGCCAGCTCCACAGCCACGGTGTTCGACCTGGTGTTCCGCGCCCTGGGCAAGATGCGCAGCATGCCGGCAGTGCGCACCATCCGCAGCTTCCATGATCACCCCGGCTATATCAAGGCGCTGGCCAACAACATCAACGACTACTGGATGAAACACGGCCGCCCGGAAAAACTGGTGATGAGCTTCCACGGCGTGCCGCAATACACTTTGGACAAAGGTGATTTCTATCACTGCGAATGCCACAAGACCGGAAGACTGTTGGCGGAACAACTCGGCCTCAAGCCCGAGCAATATAAAGTCAGCTTCCAGTCGCGCTTCGGCAAGGCGGAATGGATCAAGCCCTACACCACGGCCACGCTGCTCGAACTCGGCAAACAAAAGACCCGGCGCGTCGACGTGGTCTGTCCCGGCTTTGTCTCCGACTGTCTGGAAACGCTGGAAGAGATCGCGATGGAAGGCAAGGAGGATTTCCAGCACGCGGGCGGCGGCGAGTATCACTACATCCCCTGCCTCAACGAGCGCAATGACTGGATGCACGCGTTGACCGATCTGGTGATGGAGAATCTGGGCGGATGGCTGGTCGAGACGGATGCGGCTGATTTGGAACAGGGGAGGTTGAGGGCGTTGGAGATGGGGGCGAAGAAGTAGAAAATGGGTAGGTTGGGTTAGCGCTCAGCGCGTTAACCAATGACTAGGCTGGCGTCTTTTGACAGCCTGGTCAGATGGCTTGGCAAAGCAACCCAACATCAAGAACAAAACCAAAATCAAAATCAACTTCGGAACTAGTCCCGTTCGCATGAATCCTGCCAATCAAGAATGAAGTCACAACCGTCTACTGCAAAAGTGAAATCGTTGATTGCCCTGTTTAACGCCCGGCAATACCCGGAACTTGAAAGCCGGACACGCGAGCTGCTCGATCGATACCCGGATTTTGGCTTTGGATGGAAACTGCTGGGCGGTGCCCT
>JBBQNH010000046.1:0-18194 GCA_038329705.1 Burkholderiales bacterium
AGGCGCCGTGATCACGGCGCCCGAACCGGCCCAGATACCGGCGTCGAAACCCGAATTACTCCCGGCCCCCGAACCCACCCCGCCACCGGCGGAGACTGAAGCAGCCGTTGCTTCCGCTACGGAATCGCAGCCCCTGCCACCATCTCAACCTGCGCCGGCAGCAAAAAGCGCGCTGGTCGAAGTGCCGGAAACTGCGACCAAGACAGTACCCATTGCAGCTACCGTTGCTGCTATCGCGCTTGCGCCCGTCGTCGCACCAATCGCCGCGATCGCCGCGATCATTGCCTACTTTGGAAAATCGAACAATACCGCCGATTCGGTTTCCGCTTCTGAGCATGCGCTTGACGAGCAACAACCGGTTCCAGCATCTGAAGCTGTTGCCGCACCCGAGCCGGAAGTTGTTCCAGCCCCTGAGGCAATCGTTACACCCTCAACTGCTGTTGCTACAGAACCAATCACCGAAGCTGTTCCTGAAGCGTCTCCAGTGTCGGAAGCTGCTGCTCCCGCAACGGATATTATTCCCGAGCCAGCCCCTGAGGCATTACCTGAAACAGTCACTGCTCCTGCAACTGTTGTTGCTCCCGAGCCAATAACCGAAACAGCCCCAGAGACGGTTATTGCACCCGAACCAAATCCGGAAGAATTGCCTGCCGAATCTACACCTGAGCCGGAAGCAGCTGTTGCCACTTCAACTGCTTTTGTTCCCGAGCCTGTTCCAGAAGTGGTGTCGGAGCCAATTCACGCATCTGTTGAAAGCATCAAAAATAAGGTGGAGACCGCTACGCCGCCTCCAACCGATACTGTACTCGGCACGCTCAGCGGTCTCGCAGAAGGTGCCAGTATCGTGGTGAGCGTGAACGGAGCCAACGAGCAGACTATCACCAGGAATGGCGGGTTTGAAATTCCAGTGAGTTTCCCGGAAAACTCGGACTTCAATCTTTCCATTGTCACGCCTCCAACCAACCAGCCGTGCACAATCACTTATGGTAAAGGTACCCTCAATAACCCGAACAACCCCGGCGTGAAGGTGATCTGTGGTCAGATGCCTCGCGATGGATACGCCATCGCGTCCAAGCTCACCACCGCCCGTTACTACCACACCGCAACACTATTACCGGATGGCAGGGTATTGGCTGTGGGGGGAATCAATAAGGACAAGACGGCACTTGCGGCGGCAGAGATATATGACCCTGTTGCCAATGCATGGTCTGCAACCGACACTCTGTACATGCCTCGCTATCACCATACTGCGACGTTATTGTCCGACGGCAAGGTGTTGGTGGCGGGTGGACTTGATGACGATGGTGCAGTCGATAGTTCCGAGTTTTACGACCCGGCGACCAAAAGCTGGTCGTCCGCAGGCAGTCTTGCCGAAGCGCGCTATTACCATACTGCAACGCTGTTATCCGATGGCAAAGTACTGGTGGCAGGCGGATTCAACAAAGAAGGCAATGCGCTCGATTCGGCCGAGCTCTATGATCCTGTTACCCGAACCTGGTCCAAAATCCCGAACCTCGTTGTTGCCCGCTATCATCACACTGCGACCTTGTTGCCCGGTGACAAGGTGCTGGTGACAGGCGGCTTCAACAAGGATGGCGGCGCCCTCAATTCTGCTGAACTCTATGATCCAGTCAGCCGAACCTGGTCAAAGGTCGGCGATCTCGCTGTTGGTCGCTATCATCACACCGCAACCCTGTTGTCCGATGGCAAGGTGCTGGTGGCGGGTGGATCCGGAGCTACTGCACTGGCCAGCAGCGAATTGTATGATCCTGTCACCCACAGCTGGTCGGCAGGGGGGAACCTTGGCGAGGCACGCTTCGCGCACATCGCGACTTTGTTGCCCGATGGCAAGGTCATGGTGACAGGCGGTTATGGCGCGACCACACTGGCCAGCAGCGAATTGTATGATCCCGTCACCAACAGTTGGTCGGCAGTGGGTAACCTCAGCAATGCGCGTTATGCACACACCGTTACCCTGTTGTCCAACGGCAGTCTGATGGCGGCAGGTGGGAAAAGCGGGTTCAACACGCTCGCCAGCGCCGAGCTCTATCATCCCTCGGGCCGTTGGTCCAAGCTGGATAACATTGTCGGTGCACGTTACCAGCACACAGCGATCGTATTGCAGAGCGGTAAAGTGTTGGTGGCAGGCGGAACGACCAACGGTTTCTCGGCATTGTCGATAGCGCGACTCTATGATCCGGCAACCGACAGCTGGTCGTCCGCAGGCAGTCTTGCCACCCCACGCTATGCACACACTGCAACTTTGTTGGCCAATGGCAAGGTGTTGGTGAGCGGAGGCATTGACAGTAAAGCGTCGGCACTTTCAAGCGCCGAACTGTATGACCCGGCCACTAACTCCTGGTCGGATGCGGGCAATCTGGCCACTGCCCGCTATGCACACACAGCCACTTTGCTGCCCAATGGCAAGGTGTTGGTAGTCGCAGGTTGGGATAGCGGCAAAAAGGGCTATATTCTTGTGCTAGCCAAGGCGCTTGCCAGCGCGGAGCTCTATGATCCGGCCACGAACTCATGGTCTGATGCAGGTAACCTTGCCACTGCCCGTTATGTGCACAGCGCAACCTTGCTACCGAACGGCAAGGTGTTGATCGCGGGGGGATGGGGTGGCAATCCGCGTCCCGACAGCATTCCCAATGCGCCGATTCCAGTCGAGGCGCTTGCCAGCACCGAGTTGTATGATCCGGCTGCCAACAGCTGGTCGGCCGGCGGCCAATTTGAACATCCGCACTATAATCACACTGCTACCCTGTTGCCCACTGGCAAGGTGCTGGTATTGGGCGGCGGCGGAAATTGTCCGATCTGCACCGAACTTTATGATCCGGACAGTAATAGTTGGTCGAAAGCAAAAGATCTTCCCGGTGCGCGTTATAGCCACACTGCTACCCTGTTGCCGACTGGCAAGGTGCTGGTGGCAGGAGGGGCGGATGGCCCGTCCCTGGCAAGCGCTCAATTTTACGATCCCGATACCGACAGCTGGTCTGTTGCGAGTAATCTCAACGCGTCGCGTGCGCTCCATACCGCCACTCGCTTGCCGGATGGGTCGGTGCTGGTGGTGGGCGGCTGGGGCAGGAACGACCTGAATGCACAGGACAGCGTTGAGCTCTTCAAGTAGGGATCGAAAAATGGAATTCGGCGATGAAGCGTGGCTGCATGTTCGTACAAAAGTGACAGCTACAGGTTCGCTGCGGCGATAAGCAATCCCCACACCACCAGCGCATTCACGATACTCAAGAATACTGCGGCGCTGGCGATATCCTTGGCGCGCTTGGCAAGCGGGTGTTGTTCCAGCGAAGTGTGATCGACAGCCGATTCGAGTTCGGAATTCAGCAGTTCGACGATCAATGCCAGCAGGATGCTGGCGATCATCATGGCTTTGCCGAGCGCACCGGCAGGCAGCAATAGCGCAACCGGTATCGCGATCACTGCAATCCATACTTCCTGACGGAACGCGTCCTCGTGCTGCCATGCGGCGCGTAAACCCTGCAGCGCGATGCCGGTTGCGCGCCAGGCGTGGGTCAGGCCGGGTCGATGTTTATTGGGATTTTCCACATCGCCCCGACATTTCAGGAATCCGAATATGACTCGATCGGCGGGCAGGAACAGATCAGATGTTTGTCGCCGCGCACATTATCGATACGGCCGACACTGGGCCAGAATTTGTTGTCGCTGACCCACTGCAGAGGAAATGCCGCCTGCTCGCGGGTGTAGGCATGTTGCCAGTTATCCGTGACCACCGATCTGGCGGTGTGCGGCGCATTGTTCAGCACATTGTCCGTCTTGTCCGCCTTGCCAGCGGCAATCGCATCGATCTCATTGCGAATCGCGATCATCGCGGCGCAGAATCTGTCCAACTCCTCTTTGGATTCGCTTTCGGTCGGCTCCACCATCAGGGTGTCTGCCACCGGGAAGGATACAGTCGGGGCGTGATAGCCGTAATCCATCAGACGCTTGGCGATGTCGCCAACTTCGATTCCGGCGTCGCGTTTGAATTCGGCACAGGCCAGGATCATCTCGTGCGCACAGCGCCCATTCTTGCCGCTGTACAAGGTGGGGAAATGGTCCTTCAATGATTCCTTGATGTAGTTGGCATTCAGGATCGCGATGCGAGTCGCCTCGGTCAGGCCTTCGCCGCCCAGCATCTTGATATAGCCATACGAGATCAACAGGATCAGCGCACTACCGAAGGGTGCAGCGGATACGGCATGGATGCCCTGCTCGCCGCCGGTCTTGACCAGTGCGTGGCCTGGCAAGAATGGCACCAGATGTTTCGCGACACCGATCGGGCCCATGCCGGGTCCGCCGCCGCCGTGCGGGATGGCAAAGGTCTTGTGCAGGTTCAAGTGGCAAACGTCCGCGCCGATGTTGCCCGGGCTGGTCAGCCCGACCTGCGCGTTCATGTTGGCGCCGTCCATATAGACCTGGCCACCGTTGGCATGGATGATGCCGGTGATCTCGTTGATGCTTTCCTCGTAGACGCCGTGGGTGCTGGGGTAAGTGACCATCAGACAAGCCAGCTCATTTTTATGCTGCTCGGCTTTTTCGCGCAGGTCCGCAACATCGATATTGCCCTGCTTGTCGCATTTCACCAGGACGATCTTCATGCCGCACATCGCGGCGCTGGCAGGATTGGTGCCGTGGGCCGAGGTGGGGATCAACGCTATGTTGCGGTGGGTATCACCGAGCGCGCGATGATAGGCCTGGATCACCAGCAATCCGGCGTATTCGCCCTGCGCGCCGCTGTTGGGTTGGAAGCTCATCCTGGCGAAGCCGGTGATCTCGCTCAGCGACTTGTCGAGACTATTGATGACTTCCTGAAAGCCAGCTGCCTGATCGATCGGCACGAAAGGATGCATGTCGGCAAATTCCGGCCAGGTGATCGGGATCAGTTCCGCAGCGGCATTCAGCTTCATCGTGCAGGAGCCCAGCGAGATCATCGAATGTGTCAGCGACAGGTCCTTGTTTTCCAGGCGCTTGATGTAGCGCATCATCTCCGATTCGGAATGATATATATTGAAAACCGGATGCTGCAGGATTTTCGAATCGCGATTTTTGATCAGCGGCTGCTGCGCAAAGATATGCGCATCGGACAACTGCGCGGCAGGCTGGTCGGTCGCTTGTGCAAACACCGCGATGATCGCGTTCAGGTCGCCGGCGTCGGTGGTCTGGTCGACGGAGATGATGATGGCGCTACCGGTATAACGGAAATTGATTCCGGCGGCTTCAGCCAGTCGCCGGATCTTCGCGCTGTCCTTGCTGCTGACCTTGATGGTGTCGAAGAAAATGCCTTCTTCAACCGCATAACCCAATTTTCCCAGTTCCGCAGCCAGCGCGACTGCCGCAAGATGCACCCGCAGCGCGATGCCCTTCATTCCTTCGGGACCGTGATACGCAGCGTACATACCGGCCATGATCGCCAGCAATGCTTGCGCAGTACAGATGTTGGAGGTGGCTTTGTCGCGGCGGATATGTTGCTCGCGCGTCTGCAGCGCCATGCGCAAAGCGGGATTGCCGGCAGCATCGACCGACACACCGATGATGCGCCCGGGCATGGAACGTTTGTAACTTTCGCGGCAGGCAAAATAGGCGGCGTGCGGTCCGCCGTAGCCCATCGGGATGCCGAAGCGCTGGGTGCTGCCGATGACGACATCGGCGCCCCACTCGCCCGGCGGAGACAACAGCACCAGGCTTAATATATCGGCAGCCACCGCGATGGCAGTTCCGTTCGCCTTGGCCTTCTTTACAAATTCCGAGTAATCGTTCACTTTGCCGTCAGCGCCCGGATATTGCAGCAAGGCACCGAAGATATGGCTGTCCGGTGTGACCGTGTTGAAATCACCTATGACCAGTTCGATGCCCAGTGGGGCTGATCGCGTCTTCAACAGGTCGATGGTTTGCGGGAAACATTGGTCGGAAACGAAGAATTTGTTCGAGCCATTTTCAACTGCATCCCGAGATCGATTGCTGAACAGCATCGCCATCGCTTCAGCAGCGGCGGTCGACTCATCCAGCAACGACGCATTGGCGATCTCCATACCGGTCAGGTCCATGATCATGGTCTGGAAATTCAACAATGCTTCCAGTCTGCCTTGTGATATCTCAGCCTGGTAAGGGGTGTACGCGGTATACCAGCCGGGATTTTCCAGGATGTTGCGCTGTATCACGGCCGGGACGATGGTGTTGTAATAACCGAGGCCGATATAGGTCTTGAACACCTTGTTCTTTGCGGCGATACCGCGCAAATGTTTGTGGTATTGATATTCGGACATGCCTGTAGGCAAATCCAGCGGCTTCTTCAGGCGTATCGCGGCGGGAACCGTTTGCGCGATCAGTTCATCAACGGAGCTTGCGCCGATCTTTTCCAGCATGGCAGTTACATCGCCGGTACGCGGGCCGTTATGACGGCCGACAAATTTATCAGTGGTGATCATGAAAGTGCTTTCAGAGAAGGGTAAAGGGGGAAGGGCAAAAGGAGACGCACTGCGTATGCCAGGGGTTTACTCTTTCCCCTGTCGCCCTTATCCCTTGCCCGGTTTTCAGTGTGATTCGCTATCCACCACCGTCTGATAGGCTTTTGCATCCATCAGCGCGGTTATATCGGCAGGGTTGTCCGGTTTCATCTTGAACATCCAGGCTTTGTAGGGATCGGTATTGATGGCTTCCGGCGTGCTGTCCAGTTCGCTGTTCACCGCTGTCACCACGCCGTTCACCGGCGCGTAGATGTCTGCCGCAGCCTTGACCGATTCGACCACGGCGCATTCTTCCTTGGCCTTCAGCTTGCGCCCGACGGCGGGTGTTTCGACGAATACCATGTCACCCAGCAATTCCTGCGCATGTTGGGTGATGCCGATGCTGATGGTGCCATCTGCCTCGGTTTTGACCCATTCGTGGGAGGAGGTGTATTTAAGATCGGTCGGATTGCTCATGGTTCGAAGTCCTCTGGAGATATTAAAGGGAATAATTAAATTAAACCTTTGCCGTTGCGAGCGAAGGGGTACTTCACTACTTTTGCAGCGAGCATTTTATCGCGAATCGCAACTTGCACGGTGTCTCCAACCTGCACATCTTTGGCTACCCTTGCCAGTGCGATGGATTTTTCCAGCGTTGGCGAGAAGCTGCCACTGGTGATCTCGCCATCTCCGTGGGCGCTGCCCACCGCCTGATGACCGCGCAATACGCCGCGATCCAGCAGTACCAAACCAACCAGCTTGCGCGTTGGCGGGTTGGCGAGCAGGGCAGCCTTGCCGATGAAATCACGTTCGCTCTTCAGGTCCACGGTCCAGGCCAAACCGGATTCCAGCGGATTGACGGTTTCGTCCATGTCCTGGCCATACAGATTCATTCCTGCTTCGAGGCGCAATGTGTCACGCGCGCCAAGGCCGATCGGCTTGACGCCCTTTTCCGCCAGGTTGGCCCAGAAATAAGGGGCGGCCTTGGCGGGGATCATGATCTCGAAACCATCCTCGCCGGTATAACCGGTACGGGCGATGAACATCGTACCCATTTCCACTGCACTGAACGGAATCAGGCTTTCGGTCAATTCCTGGCTGCCCGGCAAGGCATCCCAGACCTTGCTGCGCGCATTCGGTCCCTGCACCGCGATCATCGCCAACTCGGGATGGTCGGTGATCGACAAATTCGGCGCGAGTGTTTCTGCCTGCCGTTTCATCCAGGCGATATCTTTGTCCGCAGTGCCCGCGTTCACCACGATGCGGAACCAGTCTTCGAGCATGAAATAAACGATCAGGTCGTCAATCACCCCGCCGCTCTCCTGCAACATGCAGGAATAAAGCGCCTTGCCGGGCTGGGTCAGCTTGTCCACATTGTTCGCCAGCAGGGTGCGCAGAAACCCACGTGTACCATCGCCCTTGATATCCACAACGCGCATGTGCGACACATCGAACATACCGCAGTCGTTGCGCACCTGATGATGTTCGTCGATCTGCGAACCGTAGTTGACAGGCATGTCCCATCCGCCGAAATCGACCATTTTTGCGCCCATTGCCCGGTGCGCGGCATTAAGTGGAGTTTGTTTGAGAGCCATGTCGTTTACCAAAATAAAAAGGCGTAGCACGAAATCGTGCTACGCCCATCTGTCCTTGGTACCTGAGAGATTACAACTCGCGTCGTGTGCCCCTTCGGTGGTTGGAAAATCCAACGCTCTCCAGATTTGTCTGCGCCAATAGTTCTTGAGCCTGAGCGGTTACGGGTGTTGCGCCTTCGGCGGTGTCGCAACCTTTGCAAAGACGGAAACGCGGTCTTTGGCAAAGGGGTTGGTTGACACGCTCTCCCATTGGTCTGATCGACGGGCGGAATATACCGGAAAGTCCATGGGCTGACAAACTCCATGATGGCTGCTGCCATATTGCCGGGACAGGGTATGCATTAGCGGGAGCACTTTGGGACATAGACAAGGTAAGGTCGAGCCACTATCTCATCCGGCAAATGCCAGGGCGCTTAGCTGTCCGGATAAAGCAGCACCAGACGATACCCGGCGGGCTTGGTCGTGGTGGTGTTGAGGTGCAGCAAGATGCTGAGTTCGTGATTGGCTGGCAGACCGGATGCTACGTTCTCGGTCGGCGGCAAATAGTCTGCTGGCCGAAACAGGCGGCGGGCCAACGGTTGATCCTGGGTGTTGTTAAGCGTCAGTTCAAGATCGGGAAATTGCTGGGGGTAAGGGGCGCGGTTGCGCAACAGTGCGATCAGGGTGACCTGGTTTTCATTTGCAGGCTCAGCTTCGAGAGAAGACGACTCAATGTTGATCAAGTCGGCATGACGGGGTAACGGTATGCTGCATCCCAGTAACTTGCAATATTCGCCGAGGGCCGGTTTCAGCTCGGGTAGTTGTGCCGCAAGTTCGGCACGGAAAAAATAGGCGGTTTGCGCGAACAGAATCATCAGCATCATTAGGCCTGCAATCGCCCAGGGCCAGGAGCGCGGTTTGGTTTGAAATTCGCCGACGTCCTGATCTTGCACGATGGCAACCTGCTCGGCCAGGGTCATGGGCTGGAGAACGGCCAGGCTGGAATCGGGTGGTGCAGCCGGTGTTCCCAGCATCGGCAGTTCAAGGGGCAGGTCGAGTTGGTCGGGGGCGAAATTGGGAAGGGTATCGAAGGCTTGCAGACAGTGACCGCAGCGTACCATGCCGTGGTGTGCTTCCAGTTGTTCTTTCGATATCTTGAAGCGTGTGTTGCAGTGCGGGCAGACAGTCGTTCCTTGCATCTTAGCGCTTCAGTCCTGACAGGCAGGACCAGCCATCCGAAAAAACCGGGATGTCAAGATCGAACCATTGTTGGTAGATGTTCATCACGTCCTGTGCCTGTTCCTCGAGTATGCCCGACAGCACGATCTTGCCCCCGGCCCGTGTCGCTTTGGCCAACAGCGGCGCAAGCAACCGCAACGGGTTGGTAAGGATGTTTGCCACGACCACATCATAACTGGTTTGCGGCGCATGGTCGGGCAGATAAAAACCCACATTTTTGGCCTGGTTGGCGATGGCATTTGCACGGCTGGAGCTGACTGCCTGGAGGTCTACATCAACACCGACGGCATGGGCGGCGCCGAGTTTGAGTGAGGCTATGGCGAGGATCCCGGAGCCGCAACCGTAATCGAGCACGGTTTCTCCACCCTGCAGGTTGCTGTCCAGCCAGCGCAAACACAATCGAGTGGTGGGGTGGCTGCCGGTTCCGAATGCCAACCCGGGATCGAGAATGATATTGATGGCATTCGGGTCTGCAGGAGTATGCCAAGTCGGGACGATCCACAATCTTGGCGAAATCGGGATAGGTTCGAACTGGGATTGTGTCAAACGCACCCAGTCATTGTCGTCCAGTGTCTCGATGCGATACTCGGCAGTTTGTTCAAGTCCGATGTCTGCAGAAGCCTTGCACAAAATGGCGACAACATCCTTGTCGCTTTCGAACAATGCGCTGACGCGGTTATGTTGCCATACGCCAGGCGGCAATTCACCGGGTTCCCCGAAAATGGCCTGTTCATCCGGCGTGTCTGCATCGGCATCCAGCAAATCCACCGACAGCGCGCCAAGTTCGAGCAACGCTTCGCTCAGCGCATCGGCATGCTCCGCATCGCTGTCGACGACCAGACTCAGCCAGGACACTATTTGCCCTTATTACGCTCAGCCAACCGCTCTTCCAGATAATGGATGTTGGTTCCGCCACGCATGAATGCGGCGTCCTGCAGCAGCTCGCGGTGCAAGGCAATGTTGGTATCGATCCCTTCTACGGCCATTTCGGACAGAGCGGTGCGCATCCGTGCCATAGCCTGTTCGCGGGTATCCCCGTAGGCAATGATCTTGCCTATCATCGAGTCATAATGGGGCGGGACGAAATAGTTGGCATACACATGGGAATCCACGCGAATGCCGGGACCGCCCGGTGTATGCCAGGTAGTGATACGTCCGGGAGACGGGATGAATTTGTAGGGGTGTTCGGCATTTATACGGCATTCGATGGCATGCCCGCGGAACTGGATGTCGCGCTGTTTGAAGGGCAACTTTTCGTTGGCAGCGATGCGGATCTGCTGTTGCACGATGTCGATGCCGGTGATCATCTCAGTCACCGGATGTTCCACCTGAACACGGGTGTTCATTTCGATGAAAAAGAACTCGCCGTTTTCATACAAGAACTCGAACGTTCCGGCACCGCGATAGCCGATCTTGCGGCAGGCCTCAGCGCAGCGCTCGCCGATCTTGTTGCGCAATTTTGGATCAAGCAGTGGTGCTGGCGCCTCTTCCAGGATCTTCTGGTGGCGGCGTTGCATGGAGCAGTCACGTTCACCCAGATACACCGCATTGCCATGCTGGTCGGCGAGTATCTGGATCTCGATATGGCGCGGGTTCTCCAGGAATTTTTCCATGTACACCATGGGATTGTTAAAGGCAGCCTGGGCTTCGGTGCGCGTCATGGTCACTGCATTCAGCAGGGCTGCCTCGGTATGCACCACGCGCATGCCGCGTCCGCCACCGCCGCCTGACGCCTTGATGATGACCGGATAGCCGATACTGCGGGCGATCTTGATGATCTCTGCCGGTTTGTCCGGCAATGCCCCCTCGACTCCCGGTACGCAGGGTACACCGGCCTTCTTCATCGTGGCCTTGGCGCTGACCTTGTCGCCCATCAGGCGTATGGTTTCAGCGCGCGGACCGATGAATACAAACCCACACTTCTCGACGCGTTCCGAAAAATCCGCGTTTTCGGAAAGGAACCCATACCCGGGATGAATGGCCTGCGCATCTGTCACTTCCGCCGCGCTGATGATGGCGGGAATATTAAGGTAACTCAATGTGGAAGAGGCGGGGCCGATACAAACCGATTCGTCCGCGAGCTTCACATACTTGGCGTCAGCATCCGCCTCGGAATGAACCACGACGGTTTTTATGCCCATCTCACGGCAGGCGCGCTGGATGCGGAGCGCGATCTCGCCGCGATTGGCAATCAGGATTTTTTCAAACATGGTGTTGGCTCCGGACTTGGATACTGCACGAAATCGTGCCATGGCGATTAACCGATGACGAACAGCGGTTGGCCAAACTCGACGGGCTGTCCATTTTCCACCAGGATGGCCTTGATGACACCACTCTGGTCAGCCTCGATTTCGTTAAGCAGTTTCATCGCTTCGATGATGCAAAGTGTGTCCCCGCTGTTCACCGATTGGCCAACATCCACGAAAGCCTTGGACCCGGGTGAAGCCGAACGGTAGAAAGTGCCGACCATTGGTGATTTCACTACGTGACCTTCCGCCACTGCGGGCTTGGCGGCTTCGGCCGCCACAGCGGCTACCTGTGGTGCAGCAGCTATGACGGGTTGAGCGGGTTGGGGTGCCGGTGCATAGGCTTGCTGGACCGATGCGGCAGTGCGGGTGATGCGAACGCGTTCCTCCCCCTCGCTGATTTCCAGTTCAGCAATGCCGGAACTTTCTACCAACTCAATCAATGTCTTGAGCTTGCGCAAATCCATGGTGACCTCCTTAAGCCTGGTTATTGTGGTTCAGTGCGAAGCGCACTGCGAATTCATAGCCGGCCGCGCCCAATCCGCTGATCACACCGACAGCAAGGTCGGAAAAGAACGAATCCTTACGGAACGGCTCGCGCGCGAACACATTGGAAAGGTGTACTTCGATGAATGGTATGGCGACAGCCGCAAGTGCATCGCGCAACGCCACGCTGGTGTGGGTGAATGCGGCCGGATTGATGATGATGAACTGTGTGTCGTCGTCTCGCGCCTGTTGCACTCGATCTACCAGCTCGGATTCGGCGTTACTCTGGAAACAGGTCAAGTTTGCACCATTATTTCCGGCTAATGTCATTAACTGCTGGTCAATTTCATTCAACGTCACACGACCATAGACATCTGGCTCACGACTGCCAAGCAGATTCAGGTTGGGTCCGTGCAACACAAGAAGGTTTTTCATGCGCGCATTTTGCCGCGAATTAGGCAGAGTTGTCCAGCAGTTTGGCGAAGATGCCCAAGATATATTAGAGTCCTATAGACTGCAGTGTTTTCGTGAACTGGGCGGCATCCTGATAGCCTGTGACGCGGAAATCAACCAGTTCCTTGCCCTTTGTATCGAAAAACAGGATGCCGGGCGGACCGAACAGGCTATAACGCGCTAACAGGGCTTTATCGGCTTCGCTATTCGCTGTGACATCGGCCTGTAGCAGCAATACCGGTTTGAGTTTGGCTCTTATCGCCCCATCGGAGAAAGTAAAGCGCTCCATTTCCTTGCATGAGATGCACCAGTCGGCGTAGAAATCAAGCATCACGATCTGTTGTCCGTGCACCTGGGCAATGCGTTGATCGAGATCTGCAATGTCCTTTACACGGGAAAACTGCAGTGTGGCGGGAGTCGATGATTCGGCACGGCCGATGTTGCCAAGCGGACGCAGGATATCGCGGGCACCCGATAACGCCCCGACGAGATAGGCGGCACCAAGTAGCAATGCAAACAGGCCGATCCCTTTAAGCAGTTTGTGCCAGCCGCCGGCATTGTGCGGCAAGGCATCCAATGCGCGCAAATAGATCGCCGAGAAGATCAGCAGTGCCGCCCACAGCAGCATTTCAACGCTGATTGGCAATAGCGGCTGGATGATCCAGATCGCCAGCGCCAGCAGCATCACCCCAAAGAATTGTTTGACCGCTTCCATCCATGCGCCGGCTTTGGGCAGCAATACGCCTGCCGAAGCACCGATCAGCAGCAACGGCGCGCCCATGCCCAGTGCCATCACAAACAGCGCAACCCCGCCCAACACGGCATCATGGGTCTGACCGATGTAGAGCAGCGCACCGGCCAGCGGTGCGGCCACGCACGGTCCCATGATGATGGCGGACAGCGCGCCCATCACGAACACGCCGCTTAGATGGCCGCCGTGCAGGCGGTTGCTGGTGTCGCTCAGCTTGCTTTGCAATGCAGTGGGCAGCTGAAATTCATAAAACCCGAACATGGACAACGACAGCAGCACGAACACTGCCGCGAAACTGCCGAGTACCCAGGGTGTTTGCAGTGCATTGGAGATCAGGTTGCCGGAATATCCAGCCGCAACGCCCGCTATGGCGTAAGTGATCGCCATGCCCAGCACATAAGCCAGCGACAGTAGGAATGCGTGCATATGGGTGATTTTGTGGCCGCGCCCGACAATGATGCCGGACAGGATCGGAATCATCGGGAACACACACGGAGTCAGCGACAACAACAGACCCGCGCCGAAGAAGAAGGAAATGATCAGCCAGAAATTGCCGCCCGAAAACAACTTGGCGATCTGTGAGCCTTCCGATGCTGTGGCGATGGGTGACGGTTCCGGTGCTTCACTCAACACGGGGGGCGCGAGCTGGCCGGTCGTGACCTCCGGTAGCGCGATGTGCAATGTTTTGGTGATGGGTGGGTAGCACAATCCCTCATCGCTGCACCCCTGATAGACGGCGTCCAGCGTGATGCTGGTTGCCGCAGTACTCAAACGCTCCAGGGTGATCACGCCCTGAAACGATTGATGGAACACTTCCATTTCGCCAAAATTCGGGTCGTGCTTGATCTCGCCTCTGGGCAAGCTGACTGCTGCGATCTTGATCGTTTTGTCTTTACTGGTAAAAGTGACCTTGTTGCGATACAAATAGTAAGTCGGGGTCACTTTGAAGTTGGCTTGCAATGTATATGTATCGCGCACGAGCACATCCAGACCGAAAGCATCATCCGGTTTGAGGAAGTCGGGTTGTTTGTTGCCGGTCAGGCTGGAAAGCTGATCCAGAAGTCCTGCGCCATCCGAGGCGGGAGCGGCAAGGCAAAGCAGCAACAGTAAAGCGTAACGCATGTTCATTCCTTGAGAGTGGCTGTTTCAGCGTCTACCCAGCTCAAATAGGCAGGTAGACCGGCTGTTACCGAGACAGCGATGATCTCGGGAAGTTCGTAAGGATGCGCCTCGCGCACCAATTGTTCAAGTCGCGGATAAGCAGTTTTGGTGGTTTTTATCAGCAATGGCACCTCGGTGACAGATTCGATGTCGTTCTCCCAACGGTAAGTCGAGACACAGGGTCCAAGCTGACTTACGCAGGCGGCAGCGTGCGATTCGATCACTTTGCGGGCAAGATTTTCCGCCGATGCAACATCCGGCAGATTGGTGAAGACCAGCAAGAAATCGCTTATGTCCTGATTACTCATATTCTGGCAAAGCGCAAACCCAGTTGCAGCATGTCATCCCAAACATCACCCTGGCGCAAGCCCTTGATGGTCTTGTCTACACGGGCGGCCTGCTGGATGGCGCGCTCGATGGCGGGAAGCTTCAAACGCCGCGCAGCATTTTCGAATAATCCCTGCTTGTCCTTGCGCACCCGCAAGTCGCGCATCGCATTGGCGAGATTACTGCCGCGCTGTGCCGCTTGCAACAATTTTCCCAGCGTGCGGATATCTTCGCTGATCGACCACAACACCAGCACGGTAGCCGTTCCTTCAGCGCGCAAACCTTCCAGAATGCGGACGTAGCGTGTCGCATCGCCGTTCAGCATCGCCTCAGAAAGTTTGAGGACATCATAGCGCGCAACATCCATTACCGTATCTTTGACATTATCGAAAGACAATTGTCCGGCGGGGAATAGCAGCGCAAGCTTCTGTATCTCCTGAAATGCGGCGAGCAGATTACCCTCGCAACGATCGGCAAGAAACTCCAGCGTGGCGCTGTCTGTTGTCTGATCCTGCTGTTTGAGACGTCCGGCGATCCACCGCGGCAACGCGCTGCGCGGGATATCTTCAGCGGAAATCATCACCCCGTGTTTTGTCAGTGCGTTGAACCACTGACTCTTCTGGGCAGTCCAGTCCAGCTTGGGGAGAGAAATCAGTGTCAGAGTATCCGGACTCAGATTGTCACAATAGTCCTGTAAAGCCTTGCCGCCCTCGACACCCGGCTTGCCGGACGGGATACGCAGATCGATTACTTTGCGAGAGGCGAACAGGGACAGGCTACGTGCACTATTGCCCAATTCTTCCCACTTGAAATACTGCTCGGCTATCAGCGTTTCGCGTTCGCTATATCCGGCGTCACGCGCCGCCGAGCGAATGCTGTCGGCTGCTTCGATCGCCAGCAACAGCGCGTCGCCGAATACCACATACAACGGTTTCAAGCCGGAGTTGAGATGGCGCGGCAATTCTTCGCTGGTGATATTCATGGGCTATTGCGGCTCCGGCCTGGCGCGGCTCAGCCGGCGCACGATCTGCTGCACCATGTCCTTGCGCATGCTCTTGTAGAGCAGCGTTTCCTCGGCCTGCATGGCGAGAACATTGTTGTTGTCATAGGGGAAATTACGGTGCATCACGAATTCCTCCGCGGGAATCCAGTCCTCCTTGCCGAGATCATACGCGCGCAGGGAAATGCGGTAGAACAACTGGAATTCATTTACACGGCCGCTGGCGTCCAGCGAAAGGATCTGCTTGTCGGGAAATTCAGCAACGATATTAAGTACCACATTGGCTTTTTCCGGAGTGTCGACCAACTGCACCTTGTTCATTTCCAGATTGCGGCGCAATTCCTTGATGAAAGCTGACTTGGGGTTGGTCGAATCCAGGTAGAGCGTCTCGAACGGCATGTTCGCTTTTCCGCGCAGGTGGAAACTGCAAGCGGCGAGCAACGCGGCGCAAAACAACAGGATAAGCATTCGATACGGCGCGCGCAAGTTATCCCCTATGCAACGATGTTGATCAAACGGCCCGGCACGATGATGATCTTTTTCGGCGCCGTGCCGGCCAGATGTTTCTGCACCGCCTCGTGCGCAAGTGCCAGCTGTTCAAGCGTGGCCTTGTCCGCGTCCTTGGATGCACGCAGGCTACCGCGCAGCTTGCCGTTCACTTGTATCACCAGCTCGATCTCGTCCTGCACCAATGCCTCGTCAAGCGGCTCCGGCCAGGCTGCGGTGAGGATGTCTTCGCCGTAACCAAGTTCGCGCCAAAGGTGATGTGTAATATGTGGAGCAATAGGCGAAAGCAGCCGTAACAAAATAGAAAGACCCTCAGCCTGAAACTTAACTTCAGCGCTGCCATCTCCAAGTGTATCGGTTCCCTTACTATCAGGTACTGGCATTCGCTCTAACGTATTTAACAATTTCATTGCAGCAGAAACAACAGTGTTGAACTGTTGTTTACCCAAATCGTAGTTAGCTTGTTTGAGAACCACGTGCATATCCCGGCGCCAAGATTTTAGTTCCGGACTAATTGTGCCTAAATCAGGAATCTGCTTTGAGATGTATTTGATGGCGAGTCTTATTCCAGACTCATTCTCGACAGCAAATGCCCACAAGCGCTTCAAGAAACGATGGGCACCCTCCACACCTGAATCGACCCACTCCAGCGTTTGTTCCGGCGGCGAAGCGAACATCATGAACAATCGCGCTGTATCTGCGCCGTATTGGTCGATCAGCGCCTGCGGATCGACGCCGTTGCGTTTGGATTTCGACATGGTGCCCATGCCCTGGAAATCCACCGCTTGACCATCGGCCAGACTATTTGCGCCGGTCAGGCGGCCTGCCTCGTCTTTGAGCAACTCTACTTCCTCGGGGGCAAAGTATTCGATGCCGCCTTTGGCAGTTTGGCGCGAAAAGATATGGTTGAGCACCATGCCCTGGGTTAGCAGGTTGGCGAATGGCTCGTCGTAGTTCACCAAACCCAGCTTGTGCATCACCTTGCTCCAGAAGCGCGAATAGAGCAGATGCAGGATCGCATGCTCGATGCCGCCGATGTACTGATCGACCGGCATCCAGTAATTGGTTTCTTCGTCCACCATCGCATCAGCCTTGAAGCCACTGGCATATCGGGCGTAATACCAGCTCGAATCCACGAAGGTGTCCATCGTGTCGGTCTCGCGCTTGGCGGGTTTGCCACACTTCGGGCAAGACACGTTGAGAAAGTCATCGCGCTTGAGCAAGGGATTGCCGGAGCCGTCCGGCACGCAATCTTCCGGCAGCACAACCGGCAATTGATCGTCCAGCACCGGCACCGAGCCGCAGGCGTCACAATGGATGATGGGAATCGGGCAGCCCCAATAACGCTGGCGCGAAACGCCCCAGTCGCGCAAGCGCCATTGCACCTGCTTGTCGCCGAGTCCTTTGGCATTGAGGTCGGCGGCGATGGCGTCAACCGCCTGCTGGTAATTCAGGCCATCGTATTTACCCGAGTGTGCGCACACTCCGTGTTCCTTGTTGGCATACCATTCCTGCCAGGCATCGATGGAAAAGGTCTTGCTCGCGACGCTGATGCTCTGCCGGATAGGCAGCCTATATTTTTTTGCAAACCCAAAATCCCGCTCGTCATGGGCCGGCACCGCCATCACCGCGCCCTCGCCGTAACCCATCAGCACATAGTTGCCGATCCACACCGGTACTTGTTCGCCGGTCAGCGGATGGGTGACTGTGAGGCCGGTATCGACGCCCTCCTTTTCCATGGTCGCCATATCTGCTTCTATCACTGAAGTGTGTTTGCACTTTTCGACGAAAGCGGCGACTTGCGCATTGCTCTTCGCGGCGTATTGCGCCAGTGGATGTTCTGCAGCGACGGCGACGAAGGTCACGCCCATGATGGTGTCGGCGCGCGTGGTGTAGACCCACAGTTTTTCTTCCTTGTCGTCCAGCGTACATGGGAAGGCAAAACGCACCCCGTAGCTCTTGCCTATCCAGTTGGCCTGCATGGTC
>JBBQNH010000047.1:0-17669 GCA_038329705.1 Burkholderiales bacterium
GGTTGAGCCTCTTCCAAAGGCACAGACGCAGGTGCTTCCTGATCTGGCCCTTTTTCCGGTTCTTTATCCGGCCTGATCGATGGCAAAACTCGTATCGGCGGCAGTATTATCTTTGACAGTTTCTTTTGCTCTTTCTTCTGCTCATTTTTCTGGGCTTCGAGTTTCTGGGCTTTGAGGCGCGCCAGCTTGGCCTTTTGCCTGGCCTCGAATCTCGCTTCCCTGGCTGCCGCAGCTGCCTTGGCCGAGAGCGGCCTGTTCTTGCGCTCGATACGCAATCTTTCGGCCTCTGCTGCTGCGGCCAGTTCATTGGCCTTGGCCAATGCTGCGGCTTGCTTGAACGCTTCCTCGGCTATCGCCTGTTCAGCTTTGGCTGCCGCAAGTCGGTCCGTTTCCATCCGGGCCGCTTGCGCCACCCCGGCCCTGGCCTTTCCTTCGATCCTGGCCTCTTCCATTATCCTTGCTATCTCGCGGTCGGATATCTGTTTGGCCACCCGGTCGCGTTGCCCGACATATTTGTCATGCGCCACCACGTCCGGCGCATTCGCCGCCGCCAGGGTGAACCACACATGCGCGGTTGCATCATCCGGTGCAACGCCCTTCCCGTCGGCATAGACCTCCCCGAGTCGGGCCTGGGCCAGCGCGTTGTCCTGATTCGCCGCTTTGCGGTACCACAGCATGGCCTGCCGCTCATCCTGCAGGGCACCATGTCCCTGTGCGTACATCTCGCCGAGATTGAGTTGAGCCTGCGCATCGTCCTGGGCTGCCGCAACCCGGAACAACTGTATCGCTTTGGTGTAATCCTGGGCCACCCCCTGCCCCTGTGCATACATCAATCCCAGCTTGACTTGCGCGGGCGCATAGCCCTGATTGGCTGCCAGCAGATACCACTGTATGGCTTCACGGTAATCCTGAAACACCACCAGACCCTGCGAATACACCACACCCAGATGATATTGGGCATCCGCATTGCCGTCCTTTGCAATCGGCAGGTAGAGCGTCGCTGCTTTGGCAAAATCACCCGCATCAAACGCTCGCTGCGCGTCCGACAGATCGTCGGCCATCACCTGGGCCGAGATCGACAACGCCAACACACAGCCAGATAGCACCTGTTTCAAAAACCGATCCATTTTCATGATCCTTCTCATCGTCCCACATCATACTGAATCATGCCGGGTCGGGGATGGCCCGAAAAGCAATCGATTTGGGCATCAATTCCGGCAATTGAATGCGGGCCCTCACCAAGCCGTGAATTTCAGGTAGTGGCTGCATGCCGTGCTGAGCGGGTGCAACACGGTACGGGATGGGGGATCGGCAGACGGGAACGCTGCCGAATTTGCGGTCAATACCCCTTGCGAAAACTGGTGCCCTGGCACTCCGGACAGGTCGGTACCACGGCGGTCTTCTTCAAATGGATCTTGTGGCCGCAAGATGTGCAGGTGAGCGTGCCGGCTGCGGTGATCTCGCCGCTGTGATACACCAGCGCGTTCTCCGCTTTCATCGACAGCGAAGTCAGTGCATCACCCGCCGAATTCAGGAACCTGGCCAGTGTCGACAGCGCACCGGCACCCAGCCGGGAAGGATTGAGGCTGTCCTTCGCCTCTTTGCCGAGACGCTGCATATCTTCGCGGGTTTGTTCAAGGTCGCGGCGCAGATAGCTCTTGAATACCTCGCCCTGTTCCGCAGTAAATTCGCCGGTTTCATCCAGCTTTTTGCGCGCCACTTCCATCGATTTTTCCCAGGCCTCGCCGGTCTTTTCTTTGCCCGATTCGAAGGCTTCGCGTGAATACTCGGCAAAGCGGTCATACAGTTCCGATATCTTGTTGTCCCTGCTTTCGGAATCGGGGGTTGATTGCGTTGATTTTGTGGTGTCGCTCATGATCATTATCTCCTGTAGGCTGAAAACGATTTAAAGACGAGCTTGTGGTGAAAGTTGCTGTACGACGACAATGAACGGTGAAAGAAAATCCAGGTTCTGCTTATGTTGCGAGTTCAAGATTCTGTTCTATTGACGGATTAACGAAACGCGATTGCATTTCACCCCTAGCAATTGATATGTTCATTTTACCATTTATCTGCATCAAACGCCCCCCGCAAGCAAGCTGATCACTTCCGCATCACTCACCTGCGGGAAGGATTGGTAGAACTGTCCCACCGCATAGAACATCTGCGGCGCGCTCAGGCTCACCACAGGCAGGCAGGCCGCTGTTCGTCAGGACGAACGTGGAGTTGACACCCCGGAGCTTACGCTCCACCCTTCCGCTGCACCCGCGAGGAGTACGCCGGTGGGTACCCGGAGCTTACGCTCCACCCTTCCGCTGCCGTCTCGCTTCGAAAAGGCAGATGCCGGCGCTGACCGAGACATTCAGGCTTTCCACACTGCCCAGCATGGGAATGCGCACCAGTTCGTCGCAGGTCTCGCGCGTCAGGCGGCGCAGGCCTTCCCCTTCCGCACCCAGCACCCAGGCTAATGCACCGGCACGCCTGAAGCCGTTCAGATCCTGTTCGGCTTCACCTTCTGCACCGACCACCCAGATGTCGCGTTCCTTGAGTTCGCGCAGGGTGCGCGCCAGGTTGGTTACAGTGATGTAGGGCACAGTCTCTGCTGCACCGCAGGCGACCTTTTCGACTGTCGCTGTGATACCGACCGCCCGGTCTTTCGGCGCGATCACCGCGTGTACGCCGAATGCATCGGCGCTGCGCAGGCAGGCGCCGAGGTTGTGGGGATCTTGCACACCGTCCAGTACCAGCAGCAACGGCGGTTCCTCCAGTGTATCCAGCACGTCGTCGAGATGTTGCACGCGCCGTGCAGCATCGACGCGTGCTGCCACACCCTGATGTCGCGCGTTGCCGGCCATCCCATCGAGTCGTTTCGCCTCTATCGGTATCACGCGCACGCCGTTGCTTTCGGCGAGCTTCATCAGGTCGCGCATGCGCGGGTCCTGGCGCTGCGCCTGCAGATAGATTTCCAGCACGCCATCCGGATTCTGGCGGATTCGGGAAGTGACCGCGTGAAAACCGTAGATCAGACGCAGATCAGCCATGGCGTTTCTTTTCCTTGCTCTTGCCCTTGGTGGGTTTTTTAGATGAGGATTTCTTGCCCGTTGTACGACCTTCCCCGGCAGTCCCATGCCCAGAGGTATCGAGCAACTCATGTAATACGAAATCGATCTTGGTACTTTCCATGTCCACCTTGACGACGCGCACCTGCACCCGGTCGCCGAGTCGATAACGCTGTCCGGTGCGCTCGCCGAGCAACTGGTGCTTGGCGGCATCGAACTGGAAATAATCCTTGCCGAGTTCTGAGATATGCACCAGCCCTTCGACATACAGATCATCCAGTGATACGAACATGCCGAAACTGGTGACCGACGAGACCGTGCCGGTGAACACGCTGCCCAGATGGTCGCGCATATAGAAACATTTCAACCAGGCCTCGACATCGCGCGTCGCATCGTCGGCACGGCGCTCGGTCATCGAGCAATGCGCGCCCAGCTCGGCCCATTTCTGCGCCGGGGTATATTTCTTGCCCTGCAGCACCGCCTTGATGGCGCGATGCACCAGCAGATCCGGATAGCGGCGTATCGGCGAAGTGAAGTGGGTATAGGCATCGTAGCCCAGACCGAAATGGCCGATATTCTCCGGCTCGTACTTGGCCTGGCGCAATGAGCGCAGCATCACCGTTTGCAGCAGGCCGGCATCGGGACGACCTTTTATGCGTTTGAGCAGCTTGGAATAATCGGCCGCCTGCGGATCGTCTTCACCGGTCAATTGCAGGCCGAATTCCTTCATGAACTCGCGTAACGCTTCCAGTTTCTCCGGAGTAGGCCCCTGATGGATGCGGTACAGCACCGTGTGCTTGTTCTCCTGCAGGTAACCGGCCGCGCAGACGTTGGCCGCCAGCATGCATTCCTCGATCAGTTTATGCGCATCATTACGTACCACCGGCACGATCTTCTCGATCTTGCCGTCGTCGGTGAAGATCATCTGTGTCTCAACCGTCTCAAAGTCGATCGCGCCGCGTTTGGCGCGCGCCTGCAACAGCTTCTGGAACAGCTCGTAGAGATGCTGCAGATGCGGCACGATGGCCGCGTTGCTCTTCGCCAGCGCGCCATCCGGTTCACCCAGCATTTCCGCGACCTGGTTATAGGTCAGGCGCGCCTGTGAATGCATCACCGACGGATAGAAGCGATATCTTTCTATCGCGCCGCTGTTGCTGATATGCATGTCGCACACCATGCACAAACGGTCCACGTGCGGATTGAGCGAACACAGGCCGTTGGACAATTCTTCCGGCAGCATCGGGATCACGCGGCGCGGAAAGTACACCGAGTTGCCGCGCAGGATCGCCTCGCGGTCCAATGCGTCACCGGTTTGCACATAGTGGCTGACATCGGCGATCGCCACCACCAGGCGGTAGCCGCCCTTTTCCGGTGCGCAATACACCGCGTCGTCGAAGTCACGCGCGGTCTCTCCGTCTATCGTGACCAGTGGCAGGCTGCGGATGTCTTCGCGTCCGGCCCAGTCTGCGGCGGCAACCGTGGGCGAGATCGCCTTGGCCTGGCGTTCAACATCCTTGGGAAATTCATAGGGCAAATCATGCTTGCGCAGCGCGATCTCGATCTCCATACCGGGATCGGCATAGTTGCCAAGCACCTCGACGATACGGCCAATCGGTTGCGCATGTTTGTCAGGATGCTGCATGATCTCCAGCATCACCACCTGGCCGGCGGTGGCCCCGCCGGACGAACCGGGTGCGACCAGAATATCTTGCGTGATGCGGCGATTCTCGGCTACCACGAACTGGATACCGTGTTCCTCATACAGACGGCCGACCACGCGGTTATTGGCACGCTCCAGTACTTCGACGATCTTCGCTTCGGGGCGCCCGCGGCGGTCGACGCCACTCTGCCGCACCATCACCACATCGCCGTGCAACACCTGATGCATCTCCTTCTCGCTGAGGAACATGTCGGCACTGCCGTTCTCCGGGATCATGAAACCGAAGCCGTCCGGATGGCCCTGCACCTTGCCCTTCACCAGATCAAGCTTGTCCACCACGCAGATGGCACGCTTGCGATTGCGCATGATCTGGCCGTCGCGTTCCATCGCGCGCAGCCGGCGCGAAAACAGGTCTTCTTCATCCTTGTCAATTTGCAGTTTATCAAGCAACTCCTCATCACTAACCGGCGCGCCCTGCTCGGTGAGTATCTGCAATATGTATTCGCGGCTGGGCAGCGGTTGTTCGTATTGCTCGCGTTCGCGTTCCAGGAACGGGTCCTGCAAACGTATGTTCTTTTTATTTTTCATTGCTTCGCGCCCCCTATCCAACTTTCCCCCGCAAGCGGGAGAAAGGGCAATCGTGTAAGACAGTATTTATTCATTGACAATGTATCCTTTAACAATTAAATTGCGCGCCTTCAGCAAAAAGCCCAGATGGCGGAATTGGTAGACGCGCACGGTTCAGGTCCGTGTGCCGCAAGGTGTGGAGGTTCGAGTCCTCTTCTGGGCACCAAGACATGAATCGGCTCGCGCAAGCGGGCCTTTTTATTTCCCGGCAAAAACAAAATACGCAGTACCGGGAACGCACCGCGTATTTGCGTTGCACATTCGGCTGTCCAGCTATTCGAAGGGATGGCGCAGTACGATCGTCTCATCACGATCGGGGCCGGTCGATACCATATCGATCGGTACGCCGCAGACCTCGGCGATGCGCTCCAGATAATCGCGCGCCGCCTTGGGCAGATCTTCATAACGCTGCACACCGAGCGTGCTCTCCTGCCAGCCGGGCATATCTTCATACACCGCCTGGCAATCCGTCAGTGCATCCGCTCCGGCCGGCATGATATCGCTCTCCACACCATTGATGCGGTAGCCCACGCCGAGTTGCACCGTTTCCATGCCATCCATCACATCCAGCTTGGTGATGCATAACCCGGATACACCGTTGATCTGGATCGAACGCTTGAGCGCGGCCGCATCGAACCAGCCGCAGCGGCGCGCCCGGCCGGTGGTCGAACCGAACTCGTTTCCCTTCACCGCCAGATGTTTACCGGTCGGATCCTGCTTCAGCTCTGCATCATACAGCTCGGTTGGAAAAGGTCCGGAGCCGACCCGCGTGGTGTAAGCCTTGGTGATACCCAGCACATAATTCAGCATCTGCGGACCTACCCCTGCGCCGGCACACGCCGCCCCGGCAACGCAATTGCTCGACGTGACGAACGGATAGGTGCCGTGATCGATATCCAGCATCGCGCCCTGCGCGCCCTCGAACAGCAGGCTTTGGCCTGACTGGTTGGCTTCATACAACGCGCGCGGCACGTCCATCACCAGCGGTTTGATGCGCTCGGCCAGAGCCAGGGTGTCATCCAGCACTTTCTGAAAATCGACCGTGTCGGCATTGAAATAATTCTTCAAAACGAAGTTGTGATAGTCCAGCACCTCGCCCAACTTGGCGGCAAAACGCTCGCGGAAGAAGATGTCCTGCAGACGGATCGCACGACGCGCCACCTTGTCTTCATAAGCCGGTCCGATGCCGCGTCCGGTGGTGCCGATCTTGGCCGCGCCCTTGGCGATCTCGCGCGCTTTGTCGATCGCTTCGTGATAGGGCAGGATCAACGGGCAGGCTTCGGATATCTTGAGCCGGTTATAGATATCGATGCCGGCCTGCTGCAGTTCGTCCATTTCCTTGAGCAATGCCGCAGGCGACAGCACCACGCCATTGCCGATATAGCACATCACGTGTTCGCGCAGGATGCCGGACGGGATCAGGTGCAGCACGGTCTTCTTGCCGGCGATCACCAGGGTATGGCCGGCATTGTGACCGCCCTGGAAACGCACCACGCCCTGCGCATGATCGGTCAGCCAGTCGACGATCTTGCCCTTGCCCTCATCACCCCACTGGGTGCCGATCACTACCACGTTGTTAGCCATCACCAAACCTTCCAAATTTTACAAATCAAAGCGCGACGACTTGCCAGACCCCGTCGCGCAAAACCAGTTCGCGGTCGCATTGCAACTCGCGTCGCAATGTCGCATCGCCGAGCAGATCGATCACCACCGTCTCGCCCGTTGCGCGCAACTGAGAGATATTGTCGCGCAACGCCGCATCGTCGGCATACGGTGCGCAGATACCCGGCGTTGTAGTCTGCTTGGGCAAAAGGCGATACAACTGGCGCAGGTCCATGCTGAATCCGGTCGCGGCCCGCGCCCGGCCAAAGCTTTTGCCGAGATCGTCATAGCGCCCGCCCAGCGCGATCGCGTCATGGCTGCCGGCATGATAGGCGGCAAACACCATGCCGCTGTGATAGTGATAACCGCGCAAGTCCGCCAGGTCGATGCCCACCCTGGAAGCCAAAGGCTGTAACTTGCCGGAAATGTTTTGCAATTCATCCAGCGCCACACCAATTCCCGGATAATCCGGCAGTTGCTTGCGCGCCTTCGCCAGCACATCGGCACAGTGACCGTAAAGGGTCGGCAATGCCAGCAATGCGTTGCGCAGGGTCTCGTCCAGCGGCCGGACCAACAGTTGCAAAGTCGCACTATCCTTGTTTTGCAAGGCGGCGAACAATTCGCTTTCGAGTTTCTTGTCGAGTGACGCATGACTGACCAGCGCGCGAAACACCCCGACATGGCCAAGATCTAGCAGCACGTCGCGGATGCCAAGCAATGCCAGAGACTGCAACATCAACTGCTGTATCTCCAGATCGCTCTCCAGACCGGCATGTCCATAAAGTTCAGCGCCGATCTGCAGCAGTTCACGGGTGCGTGTCAGCCCGATCGGCTGGGTGTGCAACACGCTGCCCGCATAACAAAGCCGGGTCACGCCCTGCCGGTTGAGCAGATGCGCATCGATACGGGCCGCTTGCGGGGTGATGTCGGAACGCACCGCCAGCGTCCGCCCGCTCAACTGATCAACCAGTTTGAAGGTACGCAGGTCCATATCGGCGCTGCCGTCGATCAGCAACGATTCGGCATATTCGAGCAACGGCGGCGCGACCAATTGATAACCGGATCTGCGCAACAGATCGAGGAATTGCGCACGCATACGCTCGATGCCCCATGCTTCATCGGGCAACATATCGTTTACATATTCGGGGAGCAGCCAGTTTTGCATCACTTGATCCAGTACAGCAACAGCAACCCGGACACCATCGCCGTGATACCGACAAAGCGCAGTTGTCCGTCCGTCAGCGTCACCAGCTTGCTGAATGTTTCGCGCCATAACCTGGGCGAAACGAAAGGTATCATTCCCTCGACCACCAGCATCATCGCCACGCCAAGCAACCAATAACCGAGCACACTACCTACTGGGCCTGTTCGGATTTTTCAGATACTTGAAGAAATCAGAACTCGGATCCAGCACCATCACGTCGCTCTTGTTCTGGAAGCTCTGCTTGTAGGCCTCCAGACTTCGGTAGAACGCGTAGAACTCGGCATTGCGGCCAAATGCATCAGCGTACAGGGCGGTCGCTTTTGCATCGCCCTGGCCCTTGGTCTTCTGCGCCTGGCGATAGGCTTCGGCCAAAATCACCTGCCTTTGCTTGTCGGCATCGGCCTTTATCTTTTCACCCTCGGCCGCACCACCGGCGCGCAATTCATTGGCCACCCGCTTGCGCTCGGCATCCATGCGGCGATAAACCGATTCACTGATCTCCTGGGGAAAATCGACGCGTTTCAGGCGGACATCCAGCACCTCGATACCGATCTTGCGCGCATCGCTGTCGGTCTTGGAGCGCAGCACATTCATGATCTGGTCGCGTTCGCCGGACACCACCTCATGGATGGTGCGCTTGCCGAACTCCTCGCGCATGCTGGAATTGACTGTCTGCAACAAACGTGTCTTGGCGCGTTCTTCATCGCCGCCCACGCTGATGTAATACTGCTTCACATCCACTATGCGCCACTTGATGAACGAATCCACCATCACGTTCTTCTTTTCCGCGGTGATGAAGCGTTCCGGCTCTCCGGCATCCAGTGTCTGGATACGTGAATCGAAGTAGCGCACGTTCTGCATCAGCGGCACCTTGAAATACAGACCCGGATCGGTCTTGATCCCGACCACTTCACCCAACTGGAACACGATCGCATTCTGGCGCTGATCCACCACGAACATGCTCATGCTAAACAGGATCAGCGCGATAGCCGCGACAATTAATGCATTACCGATATTCTTTTTCATTAGCGTGCCTCCCGATCGCGACTCAGCAACGAATCTCGTGCGCGCTGTGCTGCCGTATTGTCATTTCCTTGCGAAGTGTCGCCTTTGACGGCAGGCTGCGCATCGCCGGCACGACTGTTTTCGAGCAATTTATCGAGCGGCAGATACATCAGGCTGTTGCCGTTCTTCTGGTCGATCATCACTTTGCTGACATTGCCCATCACCTGTTGCATCATGTCCAGATACATACGCTCGCGCGTCACTGCGGGTGCCTTTTGGTATTCGACCAGTATCTGCTTGAAGCGGCTGACATCACCTTCCGCATTCGCGGTCACGCTTTGCTTGTAACCTTCTGCTTCCTGGATCAAACGGGCAGCAGCACCGCTGGCACGGGGTATCACGTCATTAGCATAAGCCTGGCCTTCGTTCTTCTGGCGCTCTTTGTCCTGGCCGGCCTTGACCGCGTCATCGAAAGCCGCCTGAACCTGTTCCGGCGGTTGCGCGTTCTGCATCGTCACCTTGCTGATCAGAATGCCCGAGTTGTACCGATCCAGTATCTCCTGGATCAATTTGGTCGCCGATGCGGCCACCTGTTCGCGGCCCTCATACAGCACAAAATCCATCTTGCTCTTGCCGACCACTTCGCGAATGGCGGTCTCCGCAGCCTGGCGCACGTTTTCGTCCGGATTGCGGTTGTTGAACAGATAGGCGGCTGGATCACTCAGAAAATACTGGACCGCGAACTGGATATCGATGATGTTTTCGTCATCGGTCAGCATCAGCGATTCTTTGAGGAACTTGTTCTTGACGCTATCGCGGTAGCCCACTTCCACTGTGCGTACCTGGCTGATATTGACGATCTCGACCGATTCCATCGGGAACGGCAGATGCCAACGCGGTCCCGGCATGGTCGTTTCAACGAATTTTCCGAAACGCAGCACTACGCCGCGCTGACTCGCATCCACGATATAGAATCCGCTGCCCACCCAGATCAACAGGATGATCGCAACGATCAAACTCATTCCACCGGCAAAACCCTGTGGCGGTTCGCCGCCGGGAGATTTGCCCTTCCCGCCCCTGCCACCCATCAGTGACGATACTTTTGCATTGAGCTTGCGCAAAAATTCTTCCAGATCAGGCGGGCCACCGTTGTTCTTGTTACCCCATTGCGGATCATTCAATCCCATATTCCTCTTTCATTTGCTTGAAAAATTTAACGCTCAACCATTTCGGCAGCTTGCCGCATGGCCTTGGCTTCCGTCAGTGCCAGCCTTAACTCATCCAGACCCGCACCACTTTTGGCACTCAAAAAAACTCGAGCAATTCTACCATAATCATCGCGCTTCACGCTGGGCGCCATGTCCTGCAGGTCGATCTTGTTGAAAACCAGAATCTGCGGGATATCCGCAGCGCCGATCTCGCCCAGGACCTTGTTCACCTCGGCGATCTGGTCATCGTGATTGGCATTGTTGGCGTCTACCACGTGCAGCAGCAGATCGGCCTGTATCGTTTCTTCCAGCGTGCTGCGGAACGCGGCAACCAAAGCGTGCGGAAGCTGACGGATAAAGCCGACGGTGTCAGACACCACGATCTCGCCTGTTTCTTCTGTAAACATGCGGCGTGAAGTGGTATCTAGCGTGGCGAACAACTGGTCGGCCACATATACATCGGCACGCGTCAATCTGTTGAACAGGGTGGATTTTCCGGCATTGGTATAACCCACGATGGAGACTGACAGCACATTGGCACGACTTCGCGCACGGCGCTGCACAGTACGATGATGCTTGAGCTTGTCCAGACGCTCCTTCAATAATATGACGCGCTTGTCCAACTTGCGCCTGTCCAGTTCCAGTCTGGTCTCACCGGGACCACGTGCTCCCACAGCATGCTTCTGTTGCCCCATGTCCTGATTCATGCCAACCAGGTGCGTTGAAAGATATTTCAGCTGGGCCAGTTCCACTTGCACCTTACCTTCATGGCTTTGTGCGCGCTGGGCAAAGATATCCAGGATCAGCATGGTGCGATCGATCACACGCGTGTTCAGCTTGGCCGAGAGGTTGCGCATCTGTGCGGGCGCAAGGTCATGATTGAAGATGACAAGCGGGGCTTCCAAACGTTCGACGATCGCGGCGATCTCCTGCACCTTGCCGCTACCCGCAAACAAGGCAGCATCTGGTCGTTGCCTTTTGGCTTCGACGATCGCCAGCACACGTACGCCGGCGGTTTCTGCAAGTAATCGCAACTCTGTCAGGCTTTCGCGGTGATCGCTATCGCCGAAATCGATACTGACCAGTATTGCGCCTTCCAACGGGTGCCCGGACGCATGTTTGCTGCCGCCGCCAGGCTGTTGCTGCATTACTCGGCAGCTTCGTGTGGCATGCTGACCGCGCGGGCAGGAACAATAGTCGAAATGGCGTGTTTATAGACCATCTGGGTGATCGTGTTCTTCAACAGAACCACGTATTGATCGAATGACTCTACCTGGCCTTGCAACTTGATGCCGTTAACCAGATAGATCGCAACCTGGACATGTTCTTTGCGCAGCATGTTGAGGAATGGGTCTTGCAATTGCTGTCCTTTGTCACTCATGTTTTTGCTCTTATCGTTAGGAAAGGGATGATACTTTACTGGATTCCCGCCCGGCTGTGAACCTGTTTGCCGCGAAATCATGTCGATGGTAATAGATTACGCGAATTCGAGGTCCGCATTCAGGGATGACCGAATCTTTCAGCGGGCAATCGGCACGCCCGAAACCACCCGCTTATATTCCATATAGTTATTTTAAAATGAAATATAAGTATTTCACATGCATATGCAATTTACCTAGACTGTACTTCGAAAGGCTGGATTGAATCATATCCATCCGCCCGATTTTAATCTCACACAAGGAATCACGCTATGTTTAAGCTGCTCAAGAATGGCCAGATCGTATCCGACGGATGGAAGACCCTGACACTGTCCGAAGGGGATACCCCGCTAAACGTGAGGCTGCCGGTGGGTCCCGTGCTGGTGCCGCTTTCGGTGTGGCAAGCGCGCCGGGCCGAGTTGATATATCGCGAATACGAACATGGCTGGCCGCTCGGTGTCTGGCTGGCAGATGAACAGGATCCGGAAACGATCCGGCACGATATCGATGATTTCACCGTGATCGGCCTCGCGTTTGACAAGTTCAGCGACGGCAATAGCTATGCGACCGCCAGACGATTGCGCGAGCAGTTCGGCTATCAGGGTGAGTTACGTGCGATCGGCGATGTGCCACGCGAAAGGTTGTCCTACCAGCATCAGGTCGGACTGGACGCATTCGCAGTCCGCACCAACCAGAAAATCAACACGGTACTGACCGGACTGACTGGCTCTGACTATGCCGGACAAACTCGCCAGCAGCTTACTGCAGTCGCAGGCTGAAACTACCAACAACCCGCCGGGGCCAGTCGCCCCGGTATCGGTTCACTCCCCAGCTTAATCACGATGGTCAGATTGGACCTGTAGCAGCGTAACGACACAATCACCCAAACTGTCGTATTGCTCACGTCCGGTGCCGTATTGTTCCGTCTCGGAGTAGAAGAATTGGCAACGAAAGCGCTCGGCAGCCACTTTGCATACCACGAACCGGGCGCCGCGCTCGGCCCAATAGATCGCGGGGCACAATGCCAGTTCTTCCGAAGCGGGAACAAGCTGCAATTCGCTGTCCGCCAATTGCATCGGCACCAGCTTGCAGTAGCGCTCGAACAATATTCCGGAGACCAGTTTCTGTTCGGCGTCGGTGAAGTCAGGAAGTCGTATCCATGTCAGGTCTGGGCCCAGGGCAAGCCTTCAAACCGCCAGCCATTATGGGAGTTCCTGTGATGCCCATCGTCCAAATCGCCCTCGAACCCGTGCAGCACGTTATAAACTTCGGTCAACCCGGCTTTTTCCAGCGCCAAGCCGGCGTCGATCGAGCGACGGCCCGATCGGCAAATCAGCACCACGGGTCGATTCGCGCTGGCGGCTTTTTTCACGTATGAAACGAAATGCGGGTTGATGTCCCATTCGGGACCATCGACCCAGGGTATCAGGATGGAACCCTTGGGATGGCCGACGAACATGTGCTCCATCTCGCTGCGCACATCGATGAATACCGCCTCAGGGTTGGCCTGCAGGAATTCATGTGCTTGCTTGGGGTTCAGATGTTCCATGATGTGCTCCAAAAACCGGTGTTGTTCGAATCTGCCCAGGGTGAGTTTGTCTGGAACGAGTTTATCAGGGGTGTGATGCCCCGGAGGTAATGATAGACCCAGACGCGGCTATCAGTCCAATTTTACCCGTCCAGCGGAGCGCCACCTATCACCCATCGCGCGCGATCATGCGCGTCCCGCAACGGGCAATTCACAACGGTTATTTTTGCATTCAGCGAACTTCTGCAATCTTTTCGGCTGGATGACGTGTCCGTCAAGGCCGGCTTCCTTCAGATTGCTACCATAGACTACCGACATCAACTGCGAGCAGTACAGGCTTTGGCCATATTCAATGTTCCAGCGTCTGAATCTCGAATGTCATGTCGGCCAGATCGGCCATGATCCAGGTGAATGCTTCATCCACATTTGGCGCACCAATGCCGGAAACCGAACCAGGGTTGACCAGCAAGGTCTGCCCACCCTTGATATTGGGCTGCCGGATGATCACCGCGACATGGCTGTGACCGCAGCAAACCAGATCGTAATCCCCGGTACAGGCCATGCCGCGGCGATAGTGCGGATAATGGGTTGCAAAGATTCGCCTGCCGCCAAGTTCCAACTCGGCATCCTGCCCGTGATAGATGAGTGAGCCGCCTGATTTTGTCATCAATCTGTGCATCGCCGATTGGTCGCCCAGGTTGTTGCCATGTACCACATGCAGCGGAATACCAAGTTTCATCGACATTCTCAGCGTGTTTGCACCAATCAGGTCGCCACAATGGATGACAGCTTGCGCCCCGCTCGTCTGTGCTTTGGCGATGGCCGCCGCCAGCGGCTCTGCACGATCATGACTGTCGGAAACGATGCAGCTTTTCATTGTCTGTTATTGCGTTCCTGATACACCGAGTATGGGTTGCCAAAATCAACTGGATATCCAAATATTTTGCAAAAGATCAATTAAACTCATTTGACGATTTCAGGTCTATAGCCAATACGGGGTAGCGTTGCTATAACCCGAATGAGGGGTATACTCGAACTGATACCGAAGCAATACCAAAGCGAAAAGATCATCAACCGGCAGGTATATTAATTTACACTGAAATTCACTATCCCCGCTTGACTATTCGGCAACACATGCACTTCTTGCTGACTCGCAGGCAAGCAGAATGAATGGAACGCATCGAGAATGTTATGGGCAAAAAAGCAAGCGCTTTGAGAGTCTCCAACGACGCACATTTTTCGTGGGTCCAGGATTTGCATTTTACGCCACCGGCCATTGCCGGAGTTAGAGCTGCGGGCAAAATGAACAAGCCAACCGCCTCCCGCATGGTTGACCTAAAACCCGTAGTGGAAAAACTGCTCGAGACACTCATCGGTACTGTCAATGCAACTTTCGGTGTTGCGCGAATTCTGCCAAACCATGCACAGACCCATCAATTGTTCGGCTCAGCCGGATTGCCCGCCGAGTTGCTCAAACTTGGCAGCGAGCTTGACCTGAGTTGTGAAGCCAGCTGCAAAGCATCCTTCGGCCGCGGCATTTACGCAACCGACCTGAGCACCTGCAAGAAACGACAGGGCTGCCGCAATGTAGGCTGCCGTATCCAATCATTAATCACCGCACCGATCGAAAACCATATCCCATCCAAAGATCCGATTGGGATGGTCACGCTGTTTTTCAGCGAACCGCAACAGTCGTTCGAGAGCATTTCCGGGACTGTGATGTCATTCGCAGACCTGCTCAGCACACTGGTCGCACATCACAAATCAAGTCGCGAAGCAAGGCGTACTGAACTGATCGAGGAACGCCAGGCCATGGCCAGTGAGATACATGATTCCCTGGCGCAATCGCTGGCATACACACGGATGCGCACCAGCTTGTTGCTTGAATCGATTCGCACCCGGAATGAACTCATGGTCGCCAAGTACGCGCACGACATCGATGATGTTCTGGAAAGCAGCCAGAAAACCGTGCGGGAGCTAATCACTAATTTCCGCTGCGCGATGGATCCGGCCGGACTTTTGCATGCTTTGGAATCGCTGGTTTCAGAATTCCGCCATCGAAATGACATCGAGCTGGAATATCTCAATCGGGTCGCCCAACTGGAATTGCCGCTTGAATATGAGATCCAGATTTCCCATATAGTTCAGGAAGCACTGGTCAACATCGCCACCCATTCGGGCGCGACCCATGCCCGCCTGGCGGTTGATCTGTCAGACGATTACTATGTATTCACGATTGATGACAACGGCAGCGGAGGTTGCACCTTTACCCCCGTTGAAGGACACTACGGCATGCGCATCATGCGCGAACGTGCACAGCGTATCGGCGGTGAGATAACGATAGAGAGCACTGAAAGTATTGGTACTCGCGTGCGATTATTCTTCCCCGAGCCATCCTCAGACTGGAGAGAAGTGAATGAGTGACAAGTTAAAAGTTGTTCTGGTGGACGATCAAAATCTGTGCCGGAGCGGCTTGACTGAACTGCTTGCCAATTGTTATGGCATTTCGGTGCTGGGTGCTACCGGCAGCGTCGAGGGTTTGCGCGTGTTGTTGCAGGAAGAGCCCGACCTCTTGATCATGGATCTGCGCATGAAACCACTGGATGGCCTGGCCATGCTCGGGCAGATTCGCAAAGAAGGCTGTTCCACCCCTGTCGTCATCCTTACCATGAGCGATTCCGAAACCGATCTGGCAAATGCAATTCGTGCGGGTGTGCGTGGCTATCTGCTCAAGGACATGGCACCGGAAGATGTCGTTGATGCGATCAGGCGGATAGCGGGCGGCGAACTGGTAGTCGCCCCCACCATGACGATCAAGATGATCGAGATGTTGCGCGGCGATCAACCCGACGAAGAACCGAGAAGCTCCCTAAAACTGCTGACAGACCGTGAACGCGAGATACTGCAATTGTTGTCGCGCGGGGAAAGCAACAAAGCCATCGCCCAGACACTCTCCATCAGCTATGACACCGTCAAGCAGCATGTTCGCCATATCCTGACCAAACTCAACCTGTCATCGCGAGTCAAAGCCGCCGTATTGTTCACCGTCGAACAGCAAGCGCAAAACAACGAAGAAAATCAGTTTCGCTAAAGTACTTTTCCCAATCACAGATTCGAGTGTTGCCTCCTTAAGTTGCCCCAAATACGAATCCGGGTCGGGAATGTCGGCAGACCGCTCTGACTTGCTATCGCGAAAGTCTGATCATGAATAAAAAATTAATCGTTTTAGTCACCCGAAAATTGCCGCCAGCAGTCGAAGAACGGTTGCGCCGCGATTACGCACCACGTTTCAATCCAGAGGATCGACTCTATTCGACCGATGAACTGATCGCATTGGCGCAGGGCGCCGATATCATCATCCCCTGCCACACAGAAAAGCTATCCGCAGACGTCATCGCGCGCTTGCCGGCTTCCGTCAAGGCCATCGTCTGTTTCTCGGTCGGCGTCGACTATGTCGACCTGGCCGCAGCGAAGACGCGCAACATCATCGTCACCAATACACCGGATGTCCTGACCGATGCCACCGCCGAGATCGCCATGTTGCTATTACTCGGCGCAGCCCGGCGCGCCAGCGAGGGAGAGCGCCTGATCCGTGCCGGCAAATGGAAATCATGGAGCCCAACCTTCATGATCGGTAAACAGGTCACCGGCAAACGGCTTGGCATTATCGGCATGGGACGGGTCGGCCAGGCCACCGCACAGCGCGCGCGCGGCTTTGACATGACCATCCTGTATTCGAATCGCAGCCGCCTGTTGCCCGAATTTGAAAAAAGCGCAGCCTATTATGAAACCGTCGAAGCAATGTTGCCGCATTGTGATTTTCTGGCACTGCATTGTCCTGCGACACCAGAGACGCACCACCTGCTCAATGCCGAACACATTGCACTGCTCCCCGACGGGGCTATTGTGGTGAATACCGCCCGTGGCAGTGTGATTGATGACGATGCACTAGTCTTCGCACTCAAGTCGGGAAAATTGGCCGCCGCCGGACTCGATGTGTTCAACGGTGAGCCCGATAATATCCACCCGGGATACCGGGAACTGGAAAACACATTTTTGCTCCCTCATATCGGCAGCGCCACAGTCGAAACCCGGGATGCGATGGGCTTCCGTGCACTGGACAATCTCGATGCCATTGCCGCCGGCTATGAACCGGGTGATCGTGTCGCCTGAATTATTTCAAAATCACCAGTCCAGGCAAAATATATATATGAGACCAGTAGTGTCCGGTTAAAAGTCGAACAAATTTAGTTGGTTATAAAAATTCGTCTGTTCCGAGATCAGCAAGCTGTCTGCGAAGGCCCGAGATAGCTGGGTTTTCTCAAAAACAGATACCGAAAGAATCTGTAGCAAAGTGT
>JBBQNH010000048.1:0-17487 GCA_038329705.1 Burkholderiales bacterium
CATTACCCGCACCGGCGCTGCGCGTACCGTGTTCATGCCGCCACCTCCATTTGCGGTGTGGCATGGTCGCTGACGATACGTCCGTCAAGGAAGCGTACCTGGCGCTTGGCGTGGCGTGCGATTTCTTCTTCGTGCGTGACCAGTACGATGGTGATCCCTTCCCGGTTCAGTTCATCGAACAACTCCATAATCTCCTGGCTGGTATGACTGTCCAGATTGCCGGTGGGCTCGTCCGCAAGGATCAGGTGAGGGTGGTTGACCAGCGCGCGCGCGATCGCCACGCGTTGTTGCTGACCGCCGGATATCTGATTGGGCTGGGAGGCTGCTTTATCCGCCAACCCGACCCTGGCCAACAACTCGTGCGCGCGCTGCTGGCGTTCTTCGCGCTCAACCCCGCAATAGATCAGTGGCAGGGCCACATTATCCAGTAGCGACATGCGCTGCAACAGGTTGTAACCCTGGAACACGAAGCCGATGGTGCGATTGCGCAACAGCGCCAATTCGTCCTTGCTCAAGCGGTCAACGTCGCGGTCATCGAGCAGATAGCGGCCGGCACTGGGTTTATCGAGACAGCCAAGTATGTTCATGAAGGTGGATTTGCCGGAACCGGACGGGCCCATGATTGCGACGAATTCGCCTGCCGCGACGCTGAGATCCACTTTCTTCAGCGCCGGGAACAACCCGGCAGAAGTCCGGTAGGCTTTGTCCAGGCTCTCGATGCGGATGACGATTTTTTCCATCAGAACAGTCTCATCGGCCTGCTACCAGAACTACCCGATTTATCTGCAGCAATTATTTCTCCGATGACAATCTGGTCGCCGGGCTTGAGTTCACCACCGGCAATCTCGGTATTGCGGTTGTCGGTGATGCCGAGTGTCACGCTGACTGCCCTCAGTTTTCCGTTTTCAGATACGAATACTTTGCCGGTAAAAGCATCACGCTGATGTCCCAAAGAACGCTTTTTGTCTGTGGATTTCGCATCAGCCTGAGGGTCGGCGGGACGGCTGGCATCCCCCTTCGGGTTATCACTGGCCGGTACAACCAGGTCGTTATCAGAAGGCTTGAAACGCAGTGCGGCGTTGGCGACCAGCAACACATCCTTGCGTTCAGCCACGGCAATGTTTACGTAGGCTGTCATGCCGGGTAACAATATCCGCTCAGGGTTGTCCACATTGATCACCACGTCGTAGGTAACCACATTTGATACCGTCGTGGGATTGAGACGAACCTGTTTGACATCACCGTTAAAATGGCGATCTGCAAACGCATCGACGGTAAAGTGCACCGTTTGGCCAACACGTATGTTGCCAATATCGGCTTCGGCAAAATTCGAATCGATCTGCATCTTGGACAGATCCTGCGCGATCTTGAATAGCGTCGGGGTCTGCAAACTGGCCGCCACGGTTTGGCCCACATCCACTTCCCTGTCTACCACCACCCCGGATACCGGCGAGCGGATCACCGAGTAGGCGAGGTTGGCACGATCTCTTTCCAGTTGCGCGCGGGCCGAAAGCAATTGCGCTTCGGCGGATCGCTTGGCCTGCACTGCGGTATCCATATCCTGCTGGGAGACATACTCAAGCGTAAACAGATTGCGTGTGCGCTTTTCATTCCCGGTCGCCAAGTCCAGTGACGCCTGGGCACTTTGCACATTGGCCTGGCTCTGTTTTAACTGCGCCGCCAGCATGGCATCATCAAGTTCAAGCAGGATCTGCCCCTTTTGCACCTTGCTGTTGAAATCGACATAGAGCTTTCTTACCGTTCCGGAAACCTGTGTACCCACGCTGACCAGTGTCACCGGATTGATCGTTCCATTGGCCGAAACAGTCTGGCTGACGTCTCCCTTTTCAACGACCTGTGTACGGTATTGCGCCGGCGTGACCCGGTAGAACGACCAATAGACGGCGCTTCCTGTTCCGATGGCGGCCACAGCAACAAGTGCCAGTGCAACCGGGGATTGCAATAGTTTTTTCATGGTGATTTTTCTTCGATCTTGTTATAGGTTGTTTGTGGATTTCGGCTATCCGACAGGGTTTGCAGCAAGCCGGAGTCCAGATTGCCCATGGCTTGCGCAAGCGCGGCACGGTTAATGTTCCAGTCGAAAGCGGACTGGATACTTTGCTGGCGTGCACTGGCCAGTGCGCTCTGCGCATTCAGCACATCCAGAATACTGCCCACCCCGGCCTTATAGCGTCCCAGTGCAACACGCTCGGATTGTTCTGCGTTGTTCAGCAGATCGGCTGTTGAACGCAGCGATTGCGTTGCGGTAGAAAGCTGTTGATACGCTGTCCATACATCCAGCGCGACTTGCAGGCGAACCTGTTCCAATTGGGCGTTTCTGGCATTCAGCTGTGCTTCTGCCGCACGCACGCCGTAAGTTTGCGCATAGCCGGTGAATAGCGGCACGGTCAGATTGATCCCGACCGACGAACCATGAGAATTTATGCCCGAATAGTTGTATTGGTTCGATGAGCCGGTCAGCGAGATCGTTGGTCTGCCCGCTGCGCGCGCCGCATCCGCAACGGCTTCGGCCGCCTTCGCTTGCGCGGCGGCAGCGAGCAGGTCGGGACGGCGTTGGCGCGCTGCTTCGATCAGCGCGTTGACGTCACCTTCAAAATCATCCGGTATGGCAGTTCGTTCGGCGGGAACCAACAACACATTCCGATTGGCATCCAGACCGAGCATGTTTGCCAGCGTGCCTTGCGCGATCTTCAGGTTACCGTCAGCGGAGATCCTGTTCAGCGTGGCTTGCGAATATGCGGTCTGCGCTTGCAGCTTGTCGGCTGGCGTTGCGCTCCCTGCGTTATAGCGGGCTTCGGCGGCGGCATAACTTTCCCTGGCTGCGCGTTCTGATTCCTGTGCGGCATCCAGTGCGGCAAAGGTCGCCTGTACCTGGTAATAGGCCTTTACCGCAGCAAGGAATACAGACTGCACCGTACTGTCTTGTGTGGCATTCGCGGCAGCAAGCAATTGTCTCGCATTCTCCAGATGGGCGCTGCGCGAACCAAAGTCATACAGCAGATAGGAAAGTGTCACGCCTATGCTGCGTTGGTTCACCCCGGGATTGGTACCCGACGTGTGGTTGTCGGATGCGTTCAGATTGATACTGGGCAAGTAGGCGGCCTTATTCACCCCGACCTGCGCTGCCTGAACCAGCGAATTCGCCCATGCGACACGGGTTTGGGGGTTATTGCATAATGTGAGATTGACTACCTCCGGCAGTCCCAGGAGCTGTTGGCCAAGTCCTTCTTTGGGCATCGCTTCAGCGCAAGGATCTCCGATAGTGCCGTCCATATGTAGTGCGGGTCTGGGCGGCACCAATGCCATGGTGTCGAATGGATCCGAGGTTTCCCCGGCCACGGCATAGCTGCTCCAGAGATAGAGCAGCATAGTCAAAGCATCTCTGTACAAGCTTTGTGGCATAAGTGTATTTGACCATATTCGGGAGTATTTACCCGCAAGGGGGAGGCGGTCGGCGCCTCGAATGCGCCGTTGCATCATTACTTTCAGCGCGGCGAAGAGGCACATACAACTGTCGCCCAGTTTCGGGCACCCGGCTTCGGTAAGCATGCGGAGTATCCCTGATTAGAATTTTTCAGACAATGTTTGTATTGTAAGAAATTATTCTGGAAGGGCGCAGTCCAAGTATGGCATCAGCGCCAACTGAAAAACTGGAAATAAGGCAACCAACGATTCTTTTGGTTCCTGACCAATCGATCGAAATACACCCATCCTCCCGGATTATTTCATATTGAATAGCATCAGCTTTACAAGCATAGCGCGCATCACTATAATGCGCGCTCTTTCGAGGTACCGGGGGTATAGCTCAGCTGGGAGAGCGCTTGCATGGCATGCAAGAGGTCAGCGGTTCGATCCCGCTTATCTCCACCAAAGAGCACAATGAAAGTCAAAGTCCCCATCGTCTAGAGGCCTAGGACATCGCCCTTTCACGGCGGTAACACGAGTTCGAATCTCGTTGGGGACGCCAGTTTAAAAGCCTTATTTCTATTGAAGAAATAAGGCTTTTCTCTTAATTATCCCAATAAATAGGCCCTTAATTTAATAGCCTATTCTTAAATTATCTTTCAAGTAGCTTTGAGTAAATCCATCTGCCATTTGCTCCAGATAAAGCATTAGAATGTGCTAATGTATAAAAATTAACTCTGTCAATTACTTGTTAATAAGTGGCGTTAATACAGGATTTAAGACATGCTTGTAATTCTAAATTACATCGTCTAGTATGGTAATCAGTTACTATCCGAAAGCCAATTATGTCTAGAAAAAAGATGGGTATGTTTGTTTCGGGGTTACTGATTGTCACACTCTTTATATGGGTGGTTACAACGCAAGGCCCGCTGGCAAGCGTCAAAGTGACGATTGAAAAAATTCAAACTGGAAGTTTTTCAAATGCAGTGTTCGGAATTGGAACACTTGAGGCCAGATACAGCTACAACCTGGCGCCGATCATGACTGGCCGTTTAAAAAAGGTATTGGTTGATCAGGGTGACAAGGTTGTTGCCGGACAAGTACTGGCTGAAATGGACACGGTCGATCTGGAAGATAAATTGACCGGTTCCAGGCGCATGGTTGAAAAATCAGCCAATGAGATACAAGTAACGGAAGCGCAGTTGGCTGAAGCCAATAGCCGGGAGAAACTATCCGCAGCGATCCTTGCTCGTTATGAGAAATTACAGGGAGACGGCTTCGTCAGTCAGGAGATGTACGAGCTTAAGCAACACGAACGGAATGCAGCTGTCGCAGCCGTAGAGGCAGCCAACGCCGCTTTAGCTGCCGCCCGGCAAGATAGTGCACGGGCACGGGCAGATGTTGCAGGAATGATTAAGTTGCGCGAGCAAACCCGACTAATCAGCCCGGTCAATGGTGTGGTTGTGGCGAGGCTGTTCGAACCGGGTGCAACAGTCGTTTCCGGACAAACGGTGTTGCAGATAGCCGAACCCGGAAGCATGTGGGTGAGAGCACGCATAGACCAGAAGCAAGCAGGTATGGTCAATGTCGGGCAACCAGCAGAATTGATACTTAGGTCGCAGCCCCAGTCGCCGCTGGCTGGGGTGGTTGAGCGCGTGGACATGATCAGCGATGCGGTAACGGAAGAGCGGATCGTTAATGTTGCTTTTCAGACTGTGCAATCTGTCGGCAGTATTGGAGAGACTGCCGAAGTCACCATCAAGCTGCCAAGTATGGATAAAGTTCGTTCTGTACCGAGTGCATCGGTCAAGCGTATCGATCAGCAAGATGGCGTATGGCTATTGAAGGATGGCCAGGTACAGTTCAAACCGGTCAAGACAGGGATTGCGTCTTTGAATGGGCGCACGCAAATAATCGATGGGCTGGGTGATGACGATCAATTCGTCGTTTACAGCCAGCAACCATTGCGAGCCGGTTTGAAAGTTAAAGTTGTGCCTGAACTCGTTCGGAGTGGCCAGTGATCAATCTGGCAGGCCGGGATATTCTGCACGGCTGGGGGAAGTTCGTATTCACCGGGCTGGGTCTCGGCCTGCTGATCGGTGTCACATTGACCATGGCGGGTGTGTATCGCGGCATGGTCGACGATGCGCGGGTTTTGATCGAGAATACGGGTGCCGATCTGTGGGTTGTGCAGCAGGACACATTAGGGCCTTATGCCGAACCGTCCAGTGTGCGTGACGATGTGGTTAAAGATTTGCTTGGGCTCCCCGGCATTCAAGAAGCAGGCAATGTGACTTACCTGACCATGCAGATCCAGCAGCGTGGCAAGGATGTGCGTGTGATGCTGGTGGGCTTTGAGCCGGGCAAGCCTGGTGAACCGGCTTACCTTGTTGCAGGACGTCCGGTCACCCGTTCTCACTATGAAGCACTGGCCGATATTAAAACCGGCCTCTCTCTGGGTGACAAGATCAGCATCAGACGCCATGAATATACGGTAGTTGGTCTGACGCGCCGCATGGTTTCATCGAGCGGCGATCCGATGGTGTTTATTCCGCTCAAGGATGCACAGGAAGTGCAATTCCTCAAGGACAACGATGCCCTGCATAACGAGCGGGCCCGCACTGCTGCCAATCCGGCATTTAACCGGCCCGGCACACCGGGGTTGCTCGAAGCCATACAAGCCAGCCAGACATCGAGCCATTTCGTAAATGCTGTGTTGGTGCGCATCGCTTCATCGGCAGATGAACAGCAAGTGGCCGAGCAGATCAGGCGCTGGAAACATTTGCAGGCATATACCAAGGCGCAGATGGACGAGATTCTTGTGGCACGCCTGATCGCAACCTCCTCAAAACAGATATTCATGTTCCTGGTGATCCTTGCCATTGTCAGTGCCGCCATCGTCGCTTTTATCATTTACACCATGACACTGAACAAGATCCGTGAAATTGCTGTACTCAAACTGATTGGCGCGACCAACCGCACAATTGGCGGGATGATCCTTCAACAGGCATTGGGGCTTGGTGTGATCGGGTTTATGGTGGGCAAACTGTCAGCCACCTTGTGGGCGCCGCTGTTTCCGAAATATGTGCTGTTGCTGCCGGGAGATGCCGTCACGGGATTCATGCTGGTCATGCTGATGTGTATCCTGTCCAGTTCGTTCGCTATCCGTGCTGCCCTGCTCATTGATCCGGCAACAGCGATCGGAGGTTAACCCGTGAACGAACCCGCCATCCATATCGAGAACCTGAAAAAACGCTACGGCGAAGGAGATACCGCAGTCGATGCACTCAAAGGGGTGGATATGACCATCTGGCCCGGAGAGGTGGTCGGGCTGGTAGGCCCCAGCGGTTCAGGCAAGAGCACTTTGCTCAAATGTCTGGGTGCGGTCATCGAACCTACTGCTGGGAAAATGACACTGGGAAGCCAGGTCATTTTCGAGGACAAATGGAAGATCGATGACTTGCGCACGCTCAGACGTGATCGCATCGGTTTCGTGTTCCAGGCGCCGTATCTGATTCCGTTCCTGGATGTGACTGATAACGTGGCGCTGCTGCCGATGCTGGCAGGCGTTTCAAATGCCAAGTCGCGCAGTCGTGCACAAGAATTGCTCAATGCGCTGGATGTCGGACATCGTGCAAAGGCCGACGTATCTCAACTTTCAGGAGGTGAACAACAGCGCGTTTCGATAGCACGCGCACTGGCCAATCATCCCCCGATCATACTTGCCGATGAACCGACTGCGCCACTAGACAGCGAGCGGGCACTGAGCGTGGTGCGCATACTGAACCAGATGGCGGAGCAATATCAGACAGCTATCATCGTCGTCACGCACGATGAAAAGATCATTCCGACCTTCAAGCGTATTTATCATATTCGTGATGGCCGCACCTATGAGGAAGCAGGGGAAGGCAGAAATGTTTGACTGAAACTATTTTAGAGAACAGTTATGAATCAAGAAATCATCAAACGTCGATTATCTACAAAGGAAAGACAAAGCGAGATTATTCGTGTTGCAGTTGATCTGGCTGCGGAAAAAGGCATAGACAGTGTTACAACGCAGGATATGGCTGATGCGATGAAAGTCACTCAAGGAGCCATTTTTAAGCATTTTGCAACCAAGGATGAAATCTGGTTTTCCGTCATACATTGGATTCGCGGGCAACTTATGCCGGTATTGGAAAAGGCTGCTTACGGAGCTCCTGACCCAATCATGGCGATAGAGCAGATGTTCTTCGCGCACATCACCTTCATCAGCAAGTATCCTGCAATTCCTCGTTTGCTGTTCTCAGGAATGTTACACAAGAAGAACTTCAAGCTTCGTGACCTGATCCGGGAAATTATCTCGGGGTATGAAGGCAGGATTGCGGGCTTGCTCGAAGAAGCAAAGGAGCAGTCTTTGGTCTCGCATGAACTTGATAGCAAAAATGCCGCTGTGCTCTACATCGGCATGATACAGGGGCTTTTCATACAGGTTTCAATTTTTGGCGGCAAGCGCTCGCTGCTGGATGAGGCAAAAAAAATATTTCCTATATATCTGCATGGCATCAGAAAACGTAATGAAAATGGATAAATATTATTCAACCCAAAGATAAGGAAAGAAATTGAAAATATATCCCGCAATGACTGCAACGATCATCGCTCTCATCATGACTAATGCGCAAGCAGGAGAACCGTTAGAGTTGCAAAAAATCATGAAAGACCTGGGGGGAAACATGCAAATTGTGACCGATGGAATTTCCCGTGAAGACTGGACATTGGTTGAGAGTACATCTCACCTTATTGCGGAGCACCCCCAGCCGCCATTGTCCGAAAAAATGCGCATCATGACCTTCATGGGAACCAACATGGGGAAGTTCAAGGGATTCGATGGTCAAACACATGAATCAGCAAATGAGATGGCCATGGCAGCCCGAAAAAAGGACGGGCAGAAGGTGATTTTGTCATTCCAGAAATTGCAGTCATCCTGCCTGGCCTGCCATCAGGCTTTTCGGCCCGCATTCGTGAAAAACTTCTATGAAAGACCTGCAAATTAAAGCAGGTAGATAATCAATTGAAAATTGAAAAGGACAAATCATGAAAAATTGCAAATTGAGTTGGGGGTTGGTTGTTGTACTGCTGATCATTGTTGCCATGTTCGGATATAAATTTACTGTGGGTAATGTGCAGCCATCCGATGATGGTCGTCTGGCTGTGTTGCTTAGCAAGGATGAGCGCAATGCATTGTTGCTTGAGATGCGGGTATGGCTGCAAAGCTCGCAAGAGATATTGGCTGCGGCAGCCATAAAAGATTTTGACGCGGTAATTGTATCGGCAAAAAAATCAGGAATGTCTGCTGAAGCTGAGACACCGGGCTCGTTATTTAGAAAACTTCCCGCTGAAATGAAAGTGCTCGGGTTTGATACCCGCAAGAGATTTGACGACATCGCCGCTGATGCGGAGAAGTTCAAAGACAGCAATCACATCACCACAAAGTTAAGCGTGGCAATGAATAACTGTATCGGCTGTCATGCAACATACCGCTTCGTCGAAGCAACTCAATAGGGGAAAAAGTGGGTGAATCACATACTCAGCAGAAATGAATTTCTATTGAAAATCCATCAATACAATATGTCGGTTGAATTTAATATGAAAATATGGATATTTGTTTTGCTGCTTGCGCTGGGTGTATCCAGTTCGGCTAGTGCAGCCGATCTGCTGGAAACATTCCGCGCCGCACAGGCTAACGACCCTGTGTTCGCCGCCGCACGAGCGACACGAAATGCCGGCCTTGAAAAACTGCCGCAGGGCCGCTCCACACTAATGCCCTCGATCAATCTCACCGCGAACACCACCTTCAACGACCAAACCACGCAGTACCAGAGTGGACCTTTTGCGGCCGCGAGCGGCAATTATCGCTACAACAGCAATGGCTATGGCGTGAGCCTGGTGCAGCCGTTATTCCGCCAGCAAAACTGGCTGGTCTATACCGAATCCGAATTGCAGGTTGCGCAGGCCGAGGCGCAATTCAGGATCGCCGAGCAGGATCTGGCATTGCGTGTCGCACAAGCTTATTTCGATGTGCTGAACGCACAGGACAGCGTGCAACTTGCCGAGGCGCAAAAGACCGCCATCTCCGAACAACTGGAACAAGCAAAACGCAACTTCGACGTGGGCAGCGCGACCATCACCGACACCCTTGAGGCTCAGGCGCGTTTCGACCTGACCAATGCACAGCAGATCGAGGTGCAGAATGACCTCGAGATCAAGTATCGTGCGTTACAGCAACTGATCGATACGATGCCGCAGGACCTCAAACCGCTGGGCAAGGATTTCAAGCTGCAGGCACCGCAACCCGCCGACATGGAACAATGGCTCAACGAAGCGCAACATAACAGCCCGCAACTCGTCATCGCGAGGGCCGCCGTTGATCTGGCTGAAAAGGAAGTGGAGCGCAATCGCGGCGGACATTATCCGACGCTGGACCTGGTGGCGAATTACACGAAGAACAATACCGGTGGCAGCAGCTTCGGGGCCAACGACAGCACCAACAAGAGCGTCGGTGTGCAGTTCAACATGCCACTGTTCCAGGGCGGGGCAGTCAATTCCAGATGGCGCGAGGCGGAAGCGAACCGCGAGCGCAACAGGCAGGAACTGGAAAACACCCGGCGCAGCGTCGCAACCCAGACCCGTCAAGCCTATCTCGGCGTGGTCAGCGGTATGGCCCAGGTTCAGGCACTGCAACAAGCCATTACTTCCAGTGAAAGCGTGCTGCAAGCCAGTAAGCTTGGGCAGGAGGTCGGCGTGCGCACCAACCTTGACGTGCTGAACGCACAGCAACAACTCTACGCAACCCGTCGCGATCTTTACCAATCGCAGTACAACTACCTGATGAGCCAGTTGCGTCTGAAAGCGGCAGCGGGAAGATTAACTGAAGATGAAATAAACAATGTAAACCATGCGCTATATTAGGCTTGATTATCTTGGGTTCTCCGCATAACTGATGCATGTGCAACAAATCCAAATTTATGAGATTTCACCTGAAGCTTCTGGTCTGCGCCGCCCTGATTCTTCCTTTAGTTGCCGTGGCAGCACCGGGGTGGCTTATATCCACTTCCAGCGAATTGGTGCGCGGCGAGAAAATGTTAAAGCTGGAAATTGTCCGCCCTGATGAATCCACGCCTTGGCCCGCCTCCCTACGGCTGAAAATCATTTCCGATATGGCAACAGAAACGGTCAATTGCTTCCCTGCCAAGGACATTGCAGAAAGGGAGATCAGGGGTACGTACATCGTCAAACTGCCGCGACAGAACCGTGGGTTTCTGAAAATCGAACTGGCGGACATGCCATCCAACAGCTTGTTGATAAGTGCCGGCCCTGTCGATCCAACCGTTTCGGCGATGGCAAGCCCTGTGGAGCCCTCGCAAAGGTTGGAGCCGATGCCTGAGAATGAAGCTGCACTTTCTGTTTCTGAACCGATCTATTTTGTAATCGGACTGCGAAAAGGACTCAACGCGCGTTTCCAGTTCAGCTTCAAATATCGCATTTTCGATCCCGAATCGACACCAGTTCAATGGCTGCCAGCACTGGGTAAGCTGCACTTTGGCTATACCCAAACTACCCTTTGGGACCTACACTCAAACTCGAAGCCATTCTATGACACAAGTTACCGGCCAACCCTGTTCTGGCAATCCAAGTTGGATGAAAGTGCAACCGGTCCCGCCTATATACGCAGTGGGTACGAGCATGAGTCAAATGGCAAGGAAGACACCAGTTCACGTAGCATCGATATATGCTATGTCCAGCCGGTGTTGCGAAAGGATTTTACCGATGCCGACTCCTTGTTTTTTGCGCCGCGCTTCTATGGATATCTCGACCGGAAGGATAATCCGGATATCGCACGGTATCGAGGTTATGTTGATTGGATAGTCCGTTATGGGGACGAGCGGAGTTGGGTGTTGTTGAGTCGGATACGTACAGGTACAGCTGGATATGGAGGCGCACTATTCGACTTGTCTGTTCCTCTCCGAAATCCTTTGTTTTCCAGAACAGGTGGATTTCTGTACTTCCAGTTGTTCAGCGGGTATGGTGAGAGTCTGCTTGATTACAACATGAAGAGTCCACCACAACTGCGCATCGGGTTCTCAATCGTCCGTTAATATTAAGAAATTAGAAGAAATATTTTATAAGTATGCAATATTATTCCGTCAGATTAGGACACGGTGCAGACCATACAGGTGGAGTTCCTGATGTCCGCTTCATTGCGCAAAGCAGATTTGCCAAGTGTTATTTTGATTGTCCGCATGGGTATCCACAAGCTGGCGTTAAATGCGATGCCTGGTCGGGCTTCGTATTTGATACCCTCTTGAACATTAACCGGTTGGCGGACTGCAGAAACAGGAAAATCGACACGCTGGACTGCCAAGAACCACCGGTCAATACTGATCAAATTTTTTTGCAGCATAACCTAATGGAAGGAAACCATGGCACACATCGTCATTCTAGGCGCGGGTACTGGAGGCATGCCATCCGCATACGAGATAAAGGCCAAAATCGGCAAGTATCATCAAGTCACGTTAATCAATGCGGCAAGTACTTTCCAGTTTGTTCCCTCCAATCCGTGGGTTGCAGTGGGCTGGCGAACGCGCAAGGAAATCAGTTTTGAAATAGGGCCTGTAATGGCAAGGAAAGGCATCAATTTCATTGCTCAGCCAGTAACGAAGATCGATGCTGAAGGCAGCACGTTGGTGCTGGGCAACGGCGAAACGGTGAAGTACGATTATCTGGTCATTTCCACCGGTCCGCGTCTCGCCTTTGAAGAAGTGGAAGGGTCGGGCCCAAACGGGTATACCCAGTCCATCTGCACGCTGGATCACGCCGAGAAAGCCTACGAGGCTTACCAGAAGCTGCTCGCCGATCCGGGCCCGGTCATCATCGGTGCGATGCCGTTCGCGAGCTGCTTTGGCCCAGCCTACGAATTCGCTTTCATTATGAACAGCGACCTGCGCAAACGCAAACTGCGCAATAAGGTGCCAATGACCTATGTCACCTCTGAACCCTACATCGGGCATCTGGGCCTCGCGGGTGTGGGTGATTCCAAAGGACTGCTCGAATCCGAACTACGCAGTTTCGACATCAAATGGATTTGTAATGCCAAAACTACCAGAGTCGAAGCAGACAAGATGTTTGTGTCGGAACATAACGACAAGGGCGAAGTCATCAAGGAACACGAACTGCCTTTCAAATACTCCATGATGCTACCTTCTTTCAAGGGTGTTGATGCAGTTGCCGCCGTGGAAGGCTTGTGCAACCCCCGCGGCTTCGTTATCGTGGACGATCACCAGCGCAGCAAGAAATACCCGAACATCTTTTCGATAGGCGTGTGCATCGCGATTCCGCCGGTGGAAGCGACTCCGGTGCCAACCGGCGCACCCAAGACCGGCTTCATGATCGAGACCATGGTCACTGCCGTTGCGCACAACATCTGCGACGAATTGCAAGGTAAACCGACTCATGCCGTTGGTACTTGGGGTGCGATCTGTCTGGCAGACATGGGTACCACCGGTGCCGCGTTCGTGGCGATGCCGCAGATCGGTCCACGCAACATCAGCTGGTTCAAGAAAGGGCGCTGGGTACATTGGGCGAAGATCGCCTTCGAGAAATACTTCATCAGAAAAATGAAGAAAGGAAATTCGGAGCCGATCTACGAAAAATTCGTGTTGGGCAGATTTGGCTTCAAACGACTTAAGTAATCCGCTTCACGCCTTCCTTGTCCGTCTCACCTGAGCATGGAGTGGACATTCCTGAACGACCGCTTTGTAAAAAGTCAAATGGCAGCTATGGGTCAATTTACTGATTGCATCAGTGGCCAGTATGGCTTTGACTGCGGCCGCTGACAATTTAGTAATGAGGCAGTAGATGTCGATTTAATTCGATACTCCAAAGCGGCCTGTCACCACCGACCGCTTCTGGCATATTGTGTTGAAAAACTCCTGTAATTATTGATGGCTAAATGGTAAAATAATGCTCATCAAAACAAGCTGGGAGCCTTGCTATGATGGGGTTTCAGAGTAATAGACAAGATCGACTTTTCTACTCATTTAATCTTGAAGAGTACGTTCCGCAGAATCATCTTCTTCGTGGCATCGATCAGTTTCTTGATCTAGGCGATCTTCGCCAACACCTCTCAGAGTTCTACAGCCACACCGGAAGACCCTCCATTGATCCAGAATTGATGATCCGCATGCTGGTCATCGGCTACAGCTTTGGCATTCGTTCTGAACGGAAGTTGTGTGAAGAAGTGCATCTGAATCTGGCCTATCGCTGGTTCTGCCGACTGGGGCTGGAAGATGTTGTCCCGGATCACTCCACCTTTTCTAAGAATCGGCATGGCCGCTTTCGCGAGAGCGGCGCCTTCCGCCATTTGTTTGAGAGCGTACTGCAGCGTTGCATGTCAGAAGGGTTGGTTCGAGGCGAAGGATTTGCAACCGATGCCAGCATCATCAAGGCAGATGCACAACGCATGCACAGCGTACCGGGTGAAGAAGCAATGACCTGGACTAACTCGGAAGATACTGCCCGTCCTGTGCGTGAGTATCTGGATGCGCTGGAAGAAACGAACGGTCCGTCCTTTATACCCAAGTTTGTTTCAACGACCGACCCTTCGGCAACCTGGACGGGCGCAACAGGCGGCCCCGCCTTCTTTGCTTATTGCACAAATTACCTGATTGATCTGAAGGCGGGCATCATCGTTGATGTTGAAGCGTCTGCCGTCAACAAGACGGCCGAAGTAGCGGCGACCAAAACGATGATTGATCGGGTCGAGGACAAATACGACATCAAGCCGGATCGGCTTGTTGGCGATACCAACTATGGTTCTGCCGCCATGCTCAGTTGGATGGTGGACGAGAAGCAGATCGAGCCGCATGTTCCGGTATGGGAGAAATCAGAACGGACTGATGGCACGCTCTCACGCAGTGATTTCCAGTGGGATGAACAAGCTAATGAGTATCGCTGTCCAGAGGGGAAAGCCCTGCGCAGTGATTGGCGCTCATTCCAAAATCCTCGCACACGGGTTACGAAAGCTGACACCATTATCTATCGTTCAAGCCAGCCTGAATGTGCGGCATGTTCCAAGAAGGATCGTTGTTGTCCGAACACTCCGATCCGTAAAATTGCCCGTAGTGTTCACGAGAACGCACGAGACGTGGCAAGGCGCATTTACACCACACCGGCGTATCAGCAATCCCGCAGTGAGCGAAAGAAGGTCGAGATGCTCTTCGCGCACCTCAAGCGAATTCTGAAACTGGACAAACTTCGACTTCGAGGACCCAGCGGTGCACAGGATGAGTTTCTACTGGCAGCAACTGCGCAGAATTTGAGGCGAATGGCTAAATGGCTGATGCCAGTAGCACAGGAAGCAGAACTTATACCTGCATAAAGGCCGAATGAGGCACCGCAACCCTTGAAAAATATGATCCTCATGTGAAATTTAGTTGCGTATGAAAATTATGCGGAAGGTATCGGCTAAACTCTCAACGAGTTTTTCAACACAATAGGCACATAGCGGTAGTTCAAAGTAGCGACAATGATCGGCAGCAATGGCCGATAAACAGCCGCTCATTGCGACAGTCGTTTGCGCAAAAACTGGCAATTGCTGATTACATGGATGGTCGGGAATTCGCCTAATCGCCTTGAGGACGCCAAATACAGGGGGCAGGTCAATCTGCCCCTTTTTCATTTCCCCATACAACATCCGGCATTAAGTCACCCTCCCAATGCTGTAAAATCTCCGCATGAGCAAAGCATTCACACGCGAATCCGATACTGATGACGATGAGTTATTACCTTCGGCACAATTGCCTGTCGGGGTAAAAAATTACCTCACGCCGGGCGGATACCGGAAGTTACAGGAAGAACAGGATCACCTGTGGAAGGTGGAACGCCCGGCTTTGGTCAAAACCATCACCTGGGCAGCCTCCAACGGTGATCGCTCTGAAAACGGCGACTATATCTACGGAAAAAAGCGCTTGCGCGAGATCGACCGGCGTGTGCGTTTCTTACGCAAACGCCTGGAACTGGCCGAGGTGGTCGATCCGGCAAAGCGAGGAGGTTGCGATCAGGTGTTTTTCGGCGCGACCGTAACCGTTTGTGATTCCAGCGGTTGCGAAAGCACTTACAGCATCGTTGGTGTGGACGAAGCAGATGTGACAAATGGCCGAATCAGCTGGGTTTCCCCACTGGCACGCGCGCTGCTTAAACTGAAGGAGGGTGAGATCGCAACGTTGCATACTCCGACCGGAATCAACGAGCTTGAAGTGGTCAGCGTCATTTATTGTATGCTTGCATGAGCAATGACTCGGATGCCCATGCTCGCCGGTACAATGCTTTACGCATTATCAGAAGTTTGTTATGTTGCAAGCCTGATCGAGACACCAAGTTGATATTGATTTCGTGCTGATTCTGGGCGATTTTTAAACCGGATACCTGATCATTTATGCAGTACATGGATACCAAATCACATGCCGCATTTAATTATTGATATATTAATATAAACATATATTTGCAACGATTAATTAAGAGGTTGCCAGAACATAACAAACGTGAATTAGTCGGTTAATCGGAGAGCCGGAACAGACTTCAGTCCAGTTAAATTTCCAAACAACACTTTTAGGAAACCACCATGAAAAAAATCGAAGCTGTGATAAAACCGTTTAAGTTGGATGATGTCCGCGAAGCACTATCAGAAGTTGGAATCAGCGGACTGACGGTCACCGAAGTGAAAGGTTTTGGCCGGCAAAAAGGACATACCGAGTTATACCGTGGCGCGGAGTATGTAGTCGACTTTCTGCCCAAGATAAAGATCGAGGTGGTAATTCCTTCAAATCTGCTTGAGACCGCTGTTGATGCCATCGTCAAGTCTGCGCATACCGGCAAGATCGGGGATGGCAAGATTTTCGTCACGGCCGTGGAACAGGTGGTCCGCATACGCACTGGCGAGACAAACGAGTCCGCGCTTTAATTCATCCCGGATACGACTTTATCGCTCAAAACGAAGTTATGTGCCCCTCCACACGGGCGTTTGTCGTGTCTGCCAAGTTGACCCTGTGGACGTGGCACTATCGCGTCCAGCAGGATTCCTGAACCGATCACATGCTAAGTTACCGCCACGCCTTTCATGCCGGCAATCACGCCGATGTCCTGAAACATTATATCGAGGTGCAATTGCTGCGTTATCTGACGCACAAAGACAAGGCATACTGGTACATCGATACACATGCCGGAGCGGGTTGTTATTCCCTCGACAGTGGCTATGCGGCCCAGAACGCCGAGTATGAGTGCGGCATTGCAAGGCTATGGAAACGCGACGATCTGCCGGCATCCCTGGCCGAGTATGTGGCGCTGGTCAAACGCGTCAATTCTGGCGGGGATTTGAAGCTTTATCCAGGTTCGCCGCTGGTCGCGCTCGAATTTCTGCGCGAACAGGATCGGATGCGACTGCTCGAGCTACACCCCACCGACAGTGAAATCTTGCAGCAGAATTTTTCCGGACATGGCAAGCATGTGCTGATGCAACAGGCAGATGGCTTTGGAGCACTTAAAGCCCTGTTACCACCGCCTGCGCGTCGCGCGCTGGTTTTGATCGACCCACCCTATGAAGACAAGCAGGACTATCAGCACGTGGTATCGGCTTTGCGCGAAGGGCTGAAGCGCTTTGCCGGCGGGATATATGCGGTCTGGTATCCGCAATTGCAGCGTGCCGAGGCGCGGCAGTTGCCCGAACAACTCAAAAAACTGGCAGTAAAAAGTTGGCTGCATGTCGCGCTCAGTGTGCAAGCGCCAGGTGCGGATGGTTTCGGTATGCATGGCAGCGGTATGTTCATCCTCAATCCGCCATGGACTTTGCATGCCGAGCTGCAGCAGGTGATGCCCTATCTGGTTAATATGCTGGGCCAGAATGGGCAGGGCAGCTTCGTGCTGGAACACGAAGAGAATGGATGAATCTATCAGCAGTGCCTGATTTCATACAGTCTACAAGGCCTGATAACAGGCGATTTCTGGCGAATCAAACAACTGTAGTCTAAA
>JBBQNH010000049.1:0-16927 GCA_038329705.1 Burkholderiales bacterium
CTGGTGGCGTGGCTGCGCCAAACTGGAGCGGTGATCCATACGAGTGAAAAGGCACGGACGAACATCGGCACGACCGGCGCGGTGGTGTTCGGTTCGGATCAGGGGCTGGTCGGCCAGTTCAACGAGCTGCTGGCGGACTTCGCGGTAAACAAGCTGGGCGATATGTCGGGCGACAAGGCGGTGTGGGTGGTCGGCGAGCGCGTGCAGGGATATCTGGATGACGCGGCCTTGCCGGTGACGGGAAATTTTCAGGTGCCGAATTCCATCGCCGCGATCACCCCGCTGGTCGGGCGCATCCTGATTGAAATAGAAACGCAGCGCCAGCAGGGGAAAGTTGTGCAGGTCTACCTGTTCCACAACCGCCCGAAATCCGGAGCAGTGTACGAGCCGGTGATGCAGCGGATACTGCCGCTGGATGAGAAATGGCAGCGCGGGCTGACAGAAATTCCGTGGCCAACCGGCAACCTGCCCGAAGTGATTGGTGAAAGAGAAGCGACACTGCAAGCCTTGATTCGCGAATATCTGTTCATCTCGCTGTTTCGCGCCTGCGCCGAGTCGCTGGCGAGCGAGAACGCCAGCCGCCTCGCCGCAATGCAGCGCGCCGAGAAGAACATCGGTGAGCTGCTGGAGGATTTGAACCGGAACTACCACCGCCAGCGCCAGAGCGGCATCGACGAGGAGTTGTTCGATGTGATCTCGGGCTTTGAGGCACTGAAGGTTGGCAAGTCACATTGAGCGATGCAGATGTAATATCGGGAAGTTGCCATTGAATGGCCTTATCCGCCAAACGCCTGCATGGCAAAATTCCATGCAATTAAAGGCTGGGCGGACAATGCAAAATATATGGATTTGTGATGTCCGCTTATGTGGGCGATGATTGCAGATGCGCAAAGGAGATCTTATGGTCAAGCCATACGACGTTGTTATTATTGGTGCGGGCTCTGCCGGCCTGTCGGCGCTGAGCGAGGTACGCAAGCAGACCGATAATTTTTTGTTGATCAACGACGGTGCTTACGGCACGACCTGCGCGCGTGTTGGATGCATGCCCTCGAAAGCGCTAATCGAAGCGGCTATCGCTTTTCACCGCCGCAAATCACTGGAGTCCTTCGGCGTGACCGGTGCAGAATTGCTCTCTGTTGATGTGCCTGCAGTATTGAAGCGCGTGCGCAAGTTGCGCGACGGCTTTGTTGGGGGCATGCTCAAACTCACCGATGAGCTGGGCGAGCGCAGCATCGCGGGCCGTGCAAAGTTCCTCGAGCCGCAAGTACTCCAGGTTGGCGAACGCCGCCTGGATGCCGGGAAAATCATCATCGCTACCGGTTCACGACCGATCATTCCCAAGGCATGGGCCGCACTCGGCTCGCGACTGTTGACGAGCGATGATTTGTTCGAGCAGGAAATGCTGCCATCGCAAATGGCGGTCATCGGATTGGGTGGCCTTGGTAGCGAGATCGCCCAGGCGCTGGCCCGGCTTGGGATAGAGATCACCGGTTTCGATGCGGCTGAGAATATTGCCGGGTTGAGGGACCCCAGTGTTAACAAGCAGGCTGTGGCGTTGTTGCGGGAGGAGCTCACCGTGCATCTGGGCCATGCAGCAGAACTGGCCAGCGAAGGCGAGCGCATCCGCGTGCGTGCCGGAAATGAGAGTGTCGTGGTTGACAAGGTGCTGGTCGCGCTCGGTCGCCGTCCCAACGTAGATCAGATGGGCATCGAGAATTTGGGCGTCAAACTCGACGAACATGGGATGCCGCCTTCCGATCCGCGTACCATGCAGATCGCCGATCTTCCTGTGTACATTGCAGGCGACGCCAACAGCCATTTGCCGTTGCTGCACGAGGCGATCGACGAAGGACATATCGCCGGGTACAACGCGCTGCGGAATGAGCCGGCTTGCTTCGAACGGCGCGTGCCTCTTGCGATCGTTTTTACCGATCCGGGCATCGCCATCGTCGGACAGCGCCTTGATGAACTTAACGAAAATGAAATCGTCAGCGGCGAAGTCGATTTCTCAAAACAGGCGCGTGCGCGCATGGCGGAAGTCAATCACGGACTGTTGCGCATCTATGTCGATAAAAACAGCGGCTGCCTGTTGGGGGCCGAGATGTGTGCGCCGCAAGGTGAACATTTTGCACATCTGCTGGCATTGGCAGTGCAGTGCAAGCTGACGGTGCGCGAGTTGTTGCGCATGCCGTTTTATCACCCTGTTCTGGAGGAAGGTTTGCGCACTGCGTTACGGGATGCCGCCGGCAAGTTGGCCGGTGCACAACTTCCCGATCTGGCCTATTGCGACCGAATGGGTTCCGATGCGTTGGATTAACATCGAACAATACGAGGTAATATCGGGAAGTTGAATAGGCCTGCCCGCCAATCGCCTGCATCGCAGGATTCCACAAAATTGAAAGAGACACACATCAATGCCTGATATAGCGAATAATCTGACCGGTTTTATCGTGCTCGTGACCGCACTGGGGATCGCCGCGCAATGGATAGCCTGGCGCTTCCGCTTGCCGGCCATTCTGCTGCTTTCGATCGCCGGTCTGGTGGTAGGGCCCTGGTTGGGATGGGTCAATCCCGGCGAACAGCTCGGCGCCATGCTCAATCCCCTGGTTGGGCTGCTGGTTTCCATCATCCTGTTCGAAGGTGGTATGAACCTCAGGCTGCACGAGCTCAAAGCCGCCGGGCCCGGTGTGAAAAGACTGGGGAGCGTTGGCGTTGCAATCACCTTTGTGCTGGGCAGTGCTGCCGCGCATTTCGTCGGGGATCTTTCCTGGCCGGTGGCTTTGCTGTTCGGCGCAATCATCGTTGTCACCGGACCTACTGTCATCATGCCGATGTTGCGTCAGGCACGGCTAAAGCAGCGTCCCGCCTCATTGCTCAAATGGGAAGGGATCATCAACGACCCAACCGGCGCATTGCTGGCGGTACTGGTGTACGAATATTTTTCTTATGCCGGTTCCCATGCGGCGCTGCTTCAAGTGTTGAGCGGCCTGGCGATCGCGATCGGCGTTTCTGCGTTGCTTGGGGTCGGCGGCGGCTATCTGCTGGGCAAGGCTTTTAGCCGGGACTTCGTGCCCGAGTTTTTGAAGGCTCCGGTCACGCTGGCCTTTGTGTTGATATGCTACGGCCTTGCCAACCAGGCTCAACATGAAGCCGGATTGCTTGCAACAACGTTGCTCGGCATGACCATGGGCAACATGCAATTGCGCAGTATCGAAGAATTAAGACGGCTCAAGGAGTATGTTTCGATCTTGCTGGTATCCGGAATTTTTGTGATCCTGACGGCCAACCTTGATCCCCATATATTGACCCGTCTGGACTGGCACAGTGCGGTGTTGCTTGCCCTCGTTGTGTTTGCAGTGCGGCCGGTCTCTGTGCTGATGTCTACTCTGGGTCTTGGCATGGACTGGCGGGAACGCCTGCTGCTTGCCTGGATCGCGCCGAGAGGTGTGGTTGCGGTAGTTGTCGCCGGAGTGTTCGCCGCCGGTCTCAGCGAACAGGGCTACGGCGGCGCTGATCTGTTGTTGCCATTGATCGTCGCGCTGGTATTGATCACTGTTGTTTTGCACGGCTCAACCATAGGCTGGTTGGCGCGCAAGTTGGGATTGGCTGCGGCCAGCGAAAATGGTGTCCTGATCGTGGGTGCTTCCAACTGGAGTAGCGATCTCGCCATACAACTCAAGGGAATGGATATACCCGTGCTGATCGCTGATTCAAGCTGGTACAACATGAGTCAGGCGCGCTTGTCAGGTATACACACTCACTATGGAGAAATCCTCTCGGAGCATGCGGAAACGGTGCTTGATCTCACCGGTATCGGCATGCTGCTGGCGACGACCCCGAACGATGCCTACAACGCATTTGTCTGTTCGCGATTTGCGCCCGATTTCGGACGCAATCATGTACTCCAACTGCCGATGCACATCGCCGATGAACCGGAGAAAAAGAGTATCAAGCTGGCAAATCGCGGCATATTCGTGTTGGGGCCAAAGGCAACCAATGAAGAATTGGAGCGCAGGCATCTTTTCAAGTGGCAATTCAAAAAGACGAAAATCACGCAGACATTTTCTTTTGAGAATCACCTTCAGCTGGAGCCCGACGATGCGCTGATGGTACTCCTTCTGCGCCCCGATGGAGATGTGTTGTTCCATTCCACCGAGTTTCCGCTGGAACCGGAGGAAGGTGACATTCTTTTGAGTTATGTGCCGCCGCCGTCTGCATAGAGATTTCGTCACTGTCGGGCGAATTGTGTAAGCTGCTCAACCCCGGCCAGCTATGTTCGCTTCCGTACATACCGTGAATGGAATTTGGTTTAGCTTGCAACTTGACTATGAAGCCCATACCGATAACACCTGCTGCAATCGCTCAGTCGACTTCGGGAGAACTCGCGCTTTCCGGGAGTTGGACTGCGCTGGGGATCGGCGCGCTCGACCGGCAACTTAAAACAATCACGGTATCCCCGGATACAGAGGTCGTGGTCGACGGTATCGGCGTCGAGCACCTCGACACGGCAGGCGCATGGATATTGCAAACACTGTTGCAACGCTTGCGCGACGAAGGTCATGCCGTTGAATTGCGGGGCTGGAGTCCGCAGTTTCGAAAGTTTCTCGAACTTGTTTCCAAGCAGCGCGTCGTGGTGCCGCCACCACCGTTTCGTTACGGCATGGTGGGGAGAATCGGCCGCGTGATCGTGGATGCCGGCGAACAGGCGCTTGCGCTGCTCGGCTTCATCGGCGAGAGCGCAGTGGTGTTCGCAGGCAGCATCGCACATCCGGCGCGCATACGCTGGCGCCCCATACTGCACAATATCGGCAGCGCCGGGGTCGATGCGCTGCCGATCGTCGGCCTGCTCTCTTTCCTGATGGGCATCGTCATCGCCTATCAGGCCGCCGACCAGCTCAGGCAATATGGCGCCAACATATTCGTCGTCGATCTGGTGGGGCTGTCGATGCTGCGCGAATTTGCTCCCCTGATGACGGCCATCATCGTTGCCGGACGCTCGGGTTCGGCTTTTGCGGCACAAATCGGCACCATGTCGGTTTCCGAAGAGATCGACGCCATGCGCACCATTGGTATCGTGCCTATCGAGCTGCTGGTACTGCCGAAGATCATCGCGCTGATCATCGCTTTGCCGCTCCTGACATTCTTCGCCGACGTGATGGGCGTTTTGGGTGGCATGTTCATGGCTCACATCCAGCTCGGTGTCGGCTACGGGGAATTTTTCGGCCGCTTCGTCAAGGCGGTCAGCTTGAACGCGTACATGATCGGTATCGGTAAAGCGCCGGCATTTGCGGCGATCATTGCGGTGATCGGCTGCTTCCAGGGTTTTCGCACCAGCGGAAATGCAGATAGTGTCGGTAACCAGACAACTCGCAGCGTAGTCGATGCCATCTTTCTCGTGATCGTCACTGACGCACTGTTTTCGATCTTTTTCAGTTTTCTGGATATTTGACATGCCGGGCGATATGACATGAACGATACTGAATACGTCATCGAAATGAGTCTTGTGGCTACGCAATTCGGCGAGCACATCGTGCATGCGGGTGTGGACCTGCAGGTGCGGCGTGGCGAGATCTTTGCCCTCGTCGGCGGCAGCGGCTCCGGCAAATCCACACTGCTGAACGAAATGATCCTGCTGCAGCGCCAGGATTCCGGCTCGATTCGGGTTCTGGGCGTTGATCTGGATTCCCTTGACGATGAGCAGACGCATGCATTGCGCCAGAGACTGGGCGTGATGTTCCAGAAAGGCGGATTGTTCGGCTCGCTGAACGTGCTCGAAAACATCGGCCTGCCGCTACGTGAGCACACCAACCTCGACAGTACATTGATCGACGAGATCGCCGCCCAGAAGATCGCACTCACCGGCCTTGACCCGGAAACAGGGATGCAATACCCGTCCGAATTGAGCGGCGGCATGCTCAAGCGCGCATCTCTGGCGCGCGCGCTCGCGCTCGATCCGGAGTTGCTGTTTCTCGACGAGCCGACATCCGGACTGGATCCGATCAGTGCCGCCGAAGTAGATAAGCTGATTCTCAACCTGCGTGATTTGTTCGGCCTGACTATCGTCATGATCACGCACGACCTGGATCTGATGTGGCAGGTTGCAGACCGCGTTGCGGTGTTGGGCGAAGGCAAGGTGCAGGGCATCGGATCGATGACCGAACTGTCGCAGATGGATAATCCATCCGTCCGCCAGTATTTTGACGGCCCACGTTGCAGGGCGGCCGTCCTCAGGTCTACCGGGCAGACAAAGGAGACAACATGGAAACAAAAGTGAATTATGTGTTGGTCGGCGGATTTGTGCTGGTGCTGGGTGCAGCGCTGATTGCAGGAATCCTGTGGCTCGCCAGCGGTGGCGGATTCCAGAAAAAATATGACTTGTACCTTGCCCTGGTCGATGAATCGGTGGCGGGGCTCAATCTTAATGCATCGGTCAAATACAACGGCGTCGAGGTAGGCAAGGTGCAGGACATCCGGCTCGATCCGGACAACCCAAAGCGTGTGCGGCTGATATTCGCAATCGAACACGGTACACCTATCCGGCAAGATACCGAGGCAATGTTGAAGACACAGGGACTCACCGGTATCGCCTATGTCGAGCTGGAGGGCGGCCCACGTGACTCGCCACTGTTGCGCGCGACCGCGCCGGGTACGCTCCCGGTGATCCGCACCAAGCCTTCGCTCAGCGCCCGGCTGGAGAACGTGCTTACCACGGTGCTCGCCAAACTCGATGCGACTTCTGACAGCGTCAACAAGATACTCAGCGACGAGAACATCGCCGCACTACAAAGCACGCTGGCGGATCTGTCCGTGGTTACACACACCCTTGCAAAGCGGAAGGACTCGATCGACGCCGGTATCAGGGATGCAGCGCGCACGCTTGATAACAGCGCCCGCCTCGCCGGCCAACTCGGCCCGCTACTGGACAGTATCGACCGCAGTGCCGAGGCCGTGCGGAAGATGGCCGACGAGGCAGCACGGACCAGCGCCAGCGCCGGGAAAACCATAGATTCGGTGGGTGCGGACGCCAAGCGTTTTACAGCCGACACCTTGCCGGAACTGCAGAGCCTGATCGGCGAAATGAATGTCCTCACGGCATCCCTGCGCAGCCTCATTCAGGAAACCAAACGCAATCCTCGCGGTTTCCTGTTCGGACGTAACCCGGTACCGTTAGGCCCGGGAGAATCAGAAGGAGGACCAGAAAAATGACGACGGCAAATTATTCCGGACGCTGGTGCCGTTTATCGGCTGTCTGTTTGTGTTTTATGCTGGTAAGCGGTTGCGAGGCGCTCAATACGGTGGGCGCACCAAGCGCTCCCGTTATCTACTCGCTCGACTATGCGCGCCGCGCCGCGCCGGCTGCACCGCACGCATTGCCAATGGCGGCACCGACCCTGCTGGTCAGCCCGCCACGGGCTGCGGCCAGCCTCAACAGCCCACACATTATCTATGTGCGCGAACCTCACAAGCTCGAATACTTTGCGCTCAGCGAATGGATCGATACGCCGGCGCGCATGCTTGCCCCGCTGATTGTCGCGGCAGTCGAAAATAGCGGAGCTTTCCATGCTGTGGTGCATGTACCGAGTTCGGCAGGCGGTGAGTTGCGGCTCGATACAGAGATTTTGCATCTGCAGCAGGAATTTGACGTCAAACCGAGCCGGGTCAGGTTTGTGCTGCGTGCCAATCTCATAGAAGATACAACACGCCGGGTAATCGCAACGCGCCGGTTTGAAGCCGTCGCGACTGCGCATAGCGAGGATACTTACGGCGGTGTGCTGGCCGCCAACCAGGCGGTACAAACCGTGCTTGAAGAGCTTGCTATCTTCTGCGCGGAGGCGGCGGAAAGTCGGCGGCTAGAGCGCAGCAGCGAATCATCAGAGGCCAAAGCCAGCCGCCCCCAGAATCCCTGACAGAAACTCAACAGCTACGAGTGCAGCCAATAGCGCCGAAAGGATCAAGATGAAAATAAATATCAAGGATTTTCGTGTTGCTGATGGAAAAAAGGTCAAGCTCGACAAATGGCCGACGCAGGTTAAACCGGTCTACAAGAGCAAGAAACAATACAAAGCCCTGCTCGAAAAGCAGGTCGGTGAATTGAGCGATCAACAACGATTACTTTACGCATCGGACGGCTATGCGTTGCTCGTGATCTTTCAGGCGATGGATGCGGCGGGTAAGGACGGCGCGATCAGGCATGTGTTGTCCGGCATCAATCCGCAAGGCTGCCAGGTGTTCAGCTTCAAGCATCCGAGTGTGGAGGAACTGGATCACGATTTTTTGTGGCGTACCACGCAGGCTTTACCGGAACGCGGCCGCATCGGCATCTTCAACCGTTCCTATTACGAGGAGGTGCTGGTCGTGCGCGTCCACCCCGAAATACTGAAGGCGCAGGGGCTGCCGGATGGATTGGTGAATGAGAAGACCATCTGGCCGGAACGCTACCAGTCCATTGTGGATATGGAGCAGCACCTGCAACGCAACGGCACGCGCATCGTCAAGTTCTTCCTGCATCTGTCGGAAGAGGAGCAGCGCAAGCGTTTCATCGATCGCATCGAAGACCCGGACAAAAACTGGAAGCTCAGCATGGCCGATATCGAGGAGCGGAAGCACTGGAAGCAGTACATGCAGGCCTACGAGGAATGCCTGGGAGCGACCAGTTCCAGCGATTCGCCCTGGTATGTCGTGCCGGCGGACGACAAGGAGAATGCACGATTGATCATTTCCGAGATCGTGCTCGATACGTTGAAGTCGCTCAAGTTGGCGTACCCCAAACCCAGCGAGCAACACCGGAAGGAATTGCGGGCGATCCGTAAAGAACTGGCGAAATAAAAGTATCTTGATGAAGATGTGACCATGAAAAAGTCATGTCGCAAGTTACTTGCACAATGCTGCCCGGCAGTGTCGGATGACCCGGACAGACATTTCCTCGCCCCGGCCTTTTACTGGTGCTCGACGCTGCCGGCTGTGTCAGTCAAGATATACCAAAACATCACTTTTTTTCCAGCATATAACCCAAGCCGCGCAGGGTACGGATATGAATGCCTCCTGGCTTAAGATGTTTGCGCAAGCGAGACATGTATACCTCAATGGTGTTTTCGCTCACCAATTCCCCAAGGCCGGAAATATGCTCGCACAATCGTTCCTTGCTTACTACCCTGCCGGCATTAAGTACTAATAATTCCAGCACATCCAGCTCGCGTGCCGATAATTCCAGCGTTTTGCCATCCAGGACGGCAAGATGGCCAACCGTATCAAGGCAAAGCGAACCTACCTGCAATTGTGCTCCGCTGGCCGAATGCCCGCGCCGGATCAGAGACCTTACTCGCGCCTCCATTTCATGTATGTCATACGGTTTGGTCAGGTAATCATCCGCACCCATATCCAGCCCATTCACTCGATCCTGCACTTCATCATGTGAGGTCAGAATCAACACCGGTACATTATTTTTTCGTTGACGCAAACGGCGAAGAATGTCGGCCCCATTCATGCCCGGCAGACCCATATCCAGAATAACCACATCAAATTCATGTACGGCCAGCAAATGGTCGGCTCGTTTGCCATCATTCTCGTGCATGACTGTATATCCCGGCTTGTTAAACGCATGAAACAAGACATCAGCCTGCAACGGATCATCTTCAATAACAAGAATGCGCATATTCGTATTTTATTCAGGTTGGCTTAAGGAAGGGGGTCTAGTATCAATTCCGTGGCAGTTTTGCACATTCAATAGGAGATCACAATCATGGATGCAAACCAAAAATCGACTGTAACAGATGTATCACAACGGAAAGTAGATGAACTGCAATCTGAATTGGATGTTATCGAAAGAAAAGTGAAGAATCATCAGGAACTGTCAGAGGAAGACGTCAAATTTGTCGGCGAGCTCGGCTGGCTTACCGCAGCAGCAGTGTTGGTAGCCAGTGTGGCTGTCGGCCTATAGAGTACATGGCTATCTTTCATGCGGCTTCATGGTCGCAGCGATGAAGGCGGGTTGACATGAGTTGCATTGGAACATTGCCGATTCGATCAATATTAACAGGAGATAATTATCATGAAAGTGACATCACCAAAAAAACCTGAAACAGATGAAGGAAATTTAATCAGCACGCTCGGTTGGCCGGCCGGCTGGCTAGCCGCCTTGTCAGTGGCAATTACCGCCATTGCTGTCGGGTCCGTGGCATAGACCATTTTTCTGGTTTTGTATAAAGGCTACTGGCAAGTTACAAGCAATGTCGAAGGGCGGGCGACCGCCCTTTGCTTTTCTTGCGGCTGATATCACCGAAAGTTCTGGCTTGGCAACGTGGTGGAGGTGATCAGGATCGAACTGACGGCCTTCTGATTGCGAACCAGACGCTCTCCCAACTGAGCTACACCCCCACTGCCGACAAGATGCTAAACAGAAACCTGTTGTTTGGGAAGGGGTAGCCCGGTTGTACGGTAAAAGGCCGGCAAGTCGCTCAGGTCGTCGAATATTGCTGCGGCACCGTCGAATTCATGCCAGTGGGTATAGGGATTGGTAGTGACGTAAGTTTTGATGCCGGCCGCCAGCGCCGAGCGCAGGCCGTTGTTCGAGTCTTCCAGCGCGATGCAATCGGAAGCGGGCAAGCCCAGTTTGTCCAGCACCCAGAAATAGATGTCCGGAGCAGGTTTCTTGTGTGGCACGATGTCGCCGCAACCATTCGCCGCAAAATAACTTTCCCAATCCTTGCCCAGTGCGACTTTCAGCAGCGCGGAAACATTTGCCGGTGTGGTGGTGGTCGCGATCGCGAGTGTGATGCCTGCCGCACGCGCTTCGTGGATGAGCTGCTTGATGCCGGGGCGCAGCGGGATTTTTCCCTCGCCCAGCATTGCGGTGTAATGCGCTGTCTTCACCTTGTGCAGATGCTTGATGAATTCGTCGAAGTCATCCGGTTTGGTGTAACCGGTCAGGAAGTCCGAGACGAAATACTTGATACGCTCCTTGCCGCCGGTCACCTTGAGTAGTTTGTCATACAGCGCGACATCCCAGTCCCAGTCCAGCCCGTTTTCGGCAAAAGCCTTGTTGAACGATTTGCGGTGTCCGTCCTCGGTATCGGCCAGGGTGCCGTCTACGTCAAAAATAATGGCTTTGATATTCATGGCAATCTTCAAAATTCAGTTAATAGGGAAGTTAAACAAGTCAAAATAATGTGTCCACGAAAGACACGAAAGACACGAAAAGAACGAAAAATTAGTATTGGGAAGGTTTTGATTTGTTCGTGGAGTTCGTGTTTTTCGTGGACCAAAAAGTATTAGCGCAATCCCGGCAGTTTGCCTGCCATCCCGCGCATCATTTTGCCCATGCCGCCCTTGCCGAACATCTTCATCATCTTCTGCATCTGTTCGAACTGTTTGAGTAACTGGTTGACGTGCATCACCTGCACACCCGCACCCATCGCGATGCGTTTTTTGCGCGAGGCCTTGATCAGTTCGGGCTTGCTGCGTTCGAGGAGCGTCATCGAATTGATGATGCCCTCGGTGCGGGCGATCTGTTTGTCGTCCACATTCGAGCCTGCCGCTGCCTTGCCGAGATGAGCCGGCAGTTTGTCCATCATCGCCGACATGCCGCCCATCTTGCGCATCTGCACGATCTGCATCTTGAAATCGTTGAGATCGAAGCCTTTGCCGCTTTGCAGTTTCTTGGCGAGCTTTTCGGCTTCGCCGTGATCGACTTCGCGCTGCGCGTCTTCGATCAGCGACAGTACGTCGCCCATGCCGAGCACGCGCGAGGCCATGCGTTCCGGATGAAACGCTTCGAGCCCGTTGGGTTTTTCGCTGACGCCGACGAACTTGATCGGCTTGCCTGTGATCTGCCGCACCGATAGTGCCGCACCGCCGCGCGCGTCACCGTCCAGCTTGGTGAGTATGATGCCGGTCAGCGGCAATGCGTCGCCAAAGGCCTTGGCGGTGTTGACCGCATCCTGACCGGTCATTGCGTCGACCACGAACAGGGTTTCGATCGGTTTGAGCGCAGCATGCAGTTGTTGAATCTCTTCCATCATCGCGGTATCGATAGCCAGCCGGCCGGCGGTATCGACGATCAGCACGTCGTGGTAATGCCGCTTTGCAAAATCCAGCGCGGCCAGGGCGATGTCGCGCGGTTTCTGGCCGATGTCGGAAGGAAAAAAGTCGATCTCCAGTTGTTTGGCCAGCATGCGCAATTGTTCGATCGCGGCGGGACGATATATGTCGCAACTGACCAATAGCACTTTCTTCTTGTTCTGGTCGCGCAGCAGCTTGGCCAGTTTGCCGCTGCTGGTGGTCTTGCCCGCGCCCTGCAAACCGGCCATCAGGATCACTGCGGGTGGAGTGGCGGCCAGATTGAGCGCGTCGTTGTGCTCACCCATCAGCTTGGTGAGTTCGCGGTGCACCACGCCGATCAGTGCCTGTCCGGGATTCAGGTTGCCGATGACTTCCTGTCCGAGCGCTGATTGCTTCACCTGGGCGATGAATTCCTTTACGACAGGCAACGCAACGTCGGCTTCGAGCAGGGCCATGCGCACTTCGCGCAAGGCATCCTGAATGTTGCTTTCGGTCAGGCGTGCCTGGCCGCGCAGATTCTTGATGACCCCGGAAAGGCGTTGGGTGAGATTTTCCAGCATGATAGGTCGGTTACAGTTAGTGTAGAATTGGCACTAAGTCTAAAACATCCTGAAAAAAAATGTCCGACCTTATACTTTCGCTGATTACCTTTGCTGTCTATGGTGTGCTTGCCGCGTATTTCTGGCGGGCGCATGTTCGCGGCGACGGGGATTTGTTGAGCAGGGGTGCGGTTGGTCATCTGGTATTGATTCCGCTGGCGCTGCACGGCTATCTGCTTGTCAAGGCCATACTCCCGGGCGGTGGTGTGGATATGGGCGTGCTGCATGCGTTGTCATTGATCATATGGTTGACTCTGCTGGTGTACTGGATTGCGCGTTTCTTTTATCCGATCGGCGGTTTGCAGACACTGGTGTTGCCGATAGCGGCGATCGTCGTGGTGTTGCCCGAACTGTTTCCCTCGGATCATCCGCTGGCTTACACGGGGTTGTTTGCTTTCAAGGCGCACGTCACGGTTGCCATGCTGGCGTACAGCCTGTTCACGATCGCCATGTTGCATGCGGTACTGATATCGCAGGTTGAAAAGCGCTTGCATCACGCCACGCTGCCACGGGTGCTGCGCAGCCTGCCGCCGTTGATGACCATGGAATCCCTGCTGTTCCGCATGATCGGCATCGGCTTTGTGTTGCTGACGCTGACGCTGGCATCCGGAATAGTCTTCTCCGAGGAGATCTTTGGCAAACCCTGGCAGCTCAATCACAAGATATTGTTCGGTTTTATATCCTGGGGGGTGTTCGCCGTGCTGTTGTGGGGGCATCGCTTTTACGGCTGGCGCGGCCGTGTCGCGGTGCATTGGACTACCGGCGGCTTCGTGCTGCTGCTGTTGGCTTACCTGGGCAGCAAGTTCGTCATGGAAGTGTTGCTGAATCGCTAGCCACCCGTATATTTCCTCCCAGTTGCAAGAAGTACCCAAAATGTCGTAGAATCCGCGCCCCTTTTGTGTCTGGGCTAAAACACTGGCGCTGGGCTCATAAACTTTAAGATAGGTTTTCATATGGTAATCATTCGTCTTTCCCGTGGCGGCTCCAAGAATCGTCCGTTTTTCAATGTGGTGGTAGCGGATTCGCGCAATCGTCGCGATGGCCGTTTTATCGAGCGCGTCGGCTTCTACAATCCGCTGGTAGCGGAAGGTCAGGAAGCGCTGCGTCTGGAGCTGGAGCGCGTAACGCACTGGCAAAGCAAGGGTGCGCAATTGAGCGACACCGTTGCCAAGTTGGTCAAGCGCGCCGGTGCAACCGCAGCAGCCTGAGGCATCTGATCCCATGGTGATCATGGGGCGCATCGCGGCGGCACAGGGTATCAAGGGTTGGGTCAGGGTTCAGCCTTATACCGAGTACCTCGACAGTCTGCTGGATTACAAGTCCTGGTGGATCGGACACGAGCAAGGCCCGTGGCTCGAAGTCGAGGTCAGGGATTGCGAGGTGCATAACAAGACCCTGGCTGCGCACCTGCCGGATTGTCCCGATCGCAATGCTGCCGAGAAGCTGAAAGGTTTGTTGATCGCTGTGCCGCGCAGCAGCTTGCCGCAGCAGCCGGATGACGAATACTACTGGTCTGATCTGGTCGGGTTGGCGGTGGTGAATGAAGCAGGCGTGCAGCTGGGAACGGTGGCCAACCTGCTGGATACCGGGGCAAATCAGGTATTGAGCGTGAAGGGCGACGACGGAGAGATACTGATACCGTTTATTGCAAACGCGATCAAGCAGGTGGATGTCAGGAACAAGGTAATACGGGTGGATTGGGCGGCGGATTATCTGAGATGATCTTCGATGTCATCACGCTGTTCCCGCAAATGTTCGATGCGCTGACGCAATATGGCATCACGCGGCGCGCGGCAGAACAGGGTAGTTATGTTTTAAAGACGTGGAATCCACGGGATTTCACCACGGATAATTACCGCACTATCGACGATCGCCCTTACGGCGGTGGCCCCGGGATGGTGATGCTGGCAGAGCCGCTGGCCGCCGCGATCAACGCGGCCAGGCAGCGACAAGCCGCCAGCGGTGTAAAAAATAGCCGTGTGGTGTATCTGTCACCACAGGGCAGGTTGCTTACCCACCCGGTGGTAAAAGAGTTGGTGGCACAAGCAGATGAAGGTTTGATCCTGCTGGCGGGGCGTTATGAAGGCATCGATGAACGCCTGATCCGCCGGTATGTGGATGTGGAGATTTCCATCGGCGATTATGTGTTGTCCGGTGGCGAGTTGGCGGCGATGGTATTGATAGACAGTCTGGTGCGGCAATTGCCCGGTGTGTTGGGTGATGCAGAATCAGCCGAGCAGGATTCGTTTGTGCATGGCTTGCTGGATTGCCCGCACTACACCCGCCCGGAACAGTTTGATGGTGAAGCCGTGCCCCCGGTGTTGTTGTCCGGCAATCATGCGGACATACAGCGTTGGCGGCTTCAGCAGTCGTTGGGCAGGACGTGGTTGCGCAGGCCGGATCTGTTGGCCAGACGCGATCTTACAAAAGAGGAGTCCGGGCTTCTGGCAGCGTTCCAGAAGGAACAGGACTTACAAAAAAAGGAGCAGTAAAGTGAATTTGATCGAACAATTGGAACAGGAAGAAATCGCCCGTCTGGGCAAGACGATCCCCTCGTTCGCACCCGGCGACACAGTCGTCGTGAGCGTGAACGTGGTCGAAGGCGAGCGCAAGCGCGTTCAGGCTTTCGAGGGAGTTGTGATCGCCAAGCGCAATCGCGGCCTGAACTCCGGCTTCATCGTGCGCAAGATCTCGGCCGGTGAAGGGGTGGAACGTACTTTTCAGACCTATTCGCCAGTCATCGCCGGCATCGAAGTAAAGCGTAAAGGCGATGTGCGTCGCGCCAAGCTTTACTATCTGCGCGATCGTTCCGGCAAGTCGGCACGTATCAGGGAAAAGCTGCCGGCACGCAAGGCAGCGGCTACAGCGGAGTAACTTCCCCGCATGTTCCGAAAAACGGGAGGCAATGCCTCCCGTTTTTTATTTGTGCGCTATCATCACGACATGGACTATCAGGCAAAACTAACAGTTCCCTTCGGTGTGCTGGGTATTCATTGTTCCGGGGAGGCGCTGACTGGAATTGATATTCTGCCGGCGACAGAAGAGCCACAGCGCGCGACCAGCGCCTTCGCTAAAACGGTGTGCGATCAACTGCTGCATTACCTCAAAAACCCCGACACGAAATTCAGTGTGCCGCTCAAGGCAGCCGGAACACCCCACCAGCAAAAGGTCTGGCAAGCCATGCTCGCTATCCCGCGCGGAGCGACACGAACCTACGGGGACATTGCGTCCGAATTGAGATCGGCGGCGCAGGCTGTCGGACAGGCCTGCGGTGCAAACCCGATACCCATCATAATCCCGTGCCATCGCGTGGTGGGAAAATCAGGCCTGGGCGGCTTCATGCACCATGCAAGCGGCGGTCCTCTGGACATCAAACGCTGGCTGTTGGCGCATGAGGCAGCTACCCCCTCCCCTTTGCAGGGGGAGGGCAGGGGAGGGGGTAGAAACGCAAAACTCCGCTCGCCCATCAGCACAAAGTCAAAATGACTAACACCGATATGCTCGACGAGTTCTGCGACAATCTTTGGCTGGAGGATGGCCTGTCGCGCAACACGTTGGACAGTTATCGGCGCGACCTGGTCAAGTTTGCAAGCTGGCTGGAGAAACAGCGCAACGCATCCATTTTGCAAACCACGCATGGCGACATACAGGGGTTTCTTGCGCAACTGGTGGTCAAACAAAAAGCCAAGGCCAGCAGCACCGGGCGTAACATCTCCAGTTTGAAAAGATTATTTCGCTACCTGTTGCGTCAGGGCAAGATCGCTGCCGACCCGACGCTGCAGATCGACACACCCAAACTGCCGCGCAACCTGCCCAAGAGTTTAACCGAAGCCGATGTCGAGAAGCTGCTCGATGCACCGGATGTGCAAACCCCGTTAGGCCTGCGTGACCGCACCATGTTCGAAGTGCTGTATGCCACCGGCTTGCGCGTGTCCGAACTGGTGACCCTGCGCAGCACGCAAGTGAGTATGGACATGGGCGTGGTGCGCGTAATGGGCAAGGGCAGCAAGGAACGTCTGGTGCCCTTGGGCGAAGAAGCGCTGGACTGGCTGCGGCGTTATCTGGCTGAGGGGCGGGGTGTGTTGCTGGACAAGCAGATGACCGATGCGCTGTTCGTCACGGCCAGAGGCGAAGGCATGACACGGCAGATGTTCTGGTACCTGATCAAGAAGCACGCCAAGCATGGCGGACTGAACAAGTCACTGTCGCCGCATACGCTGCGACATGCGTTTGCCACGCACTTGCTGAATCACGGCGCGGATTTGCGCGTG
>JBBQNH010000050.1:0-16925 GCA_038329705.1 Burkholderiales bacterium
CCTTGATGTTGTCGAAATAGCGCACCACGTCCAGCCCGCCTTCGGTGGTCAGCTCTTCGCGGCGCTCGGGCACGAGGCACAGATCATGGGGCTTGATGCGCAGCGCGATATCGATCATCTCATCGGTGACGGCGCTTTCCAGGTTCATGCGCGTTTGCAGCATGTCGCGCAGCACTTCGACATCGCGGTCCTGGATATGGCGGCGGTCCTCGCGCAGGTGCAGGGTGATCGCATCGGCCCCGGCGGATTCCGCCAGCAATGCGGCGCGCACCACGTTGGGATAGGGCGCGCCGCGCACCTGGCGCAGGGTGGCGACGTGGTCGATGTTTAGACCCAGTTTGATCATGAATATCTCCCGAAATCCATTTGCCGAGCGCTTCGCTGCGTTGCCCGGTACTCGCTCCCAAGCCTATCTGGTTGATATGTCTCTGTCGCTGTGTTCCGCGCGCCTTGCACTGTCCGCGCGACACGGTGGGGCATAGCCCTCCTGTGCGGGAGCGCGGAACAACAGGCTTGCCCGCCCCTAATGCTTCGCATCGCCGTGTCCAGCCTGTCACCCCGAAATTCTGAATTTTTGAAGGTATTCATAATCTTTGCAACTCCTTAATCAGTTCGCGTGTATGCAATATCTTGCCGCCAAGATGATGGTTGAGCAACATGCGCATCAGCTGCTTGCTCTGTTGTGCTGTGGCCGGGTCGCTGTAGTCATCTGCCACCATATCCAGCATGGTTTTGCCCAGCACCGGCACACCTGTCATGTGGTCACCGTCATCCGGAATCGCACCCCGCTCCATAACATAACGATAGCAGAGTTCCGCTTGTATCGGCCTGGCACTGACGGCTTCCCGGTCCAGCACCAGCCCGTAACCGAGTTCCTGCAGCAGGTGCTTTTCAAAGCTGCGTAGCGTGGCAGCATGGTCAGTCTCATAGGCCAGACGCGACAGGGTGGCTCGATAGTAGTCGAACAATTGCGGATGCGGATCGTCCCGTGCCAGCAGGTTGAGCAGCAACTCGTTCAGGTAGAACCCGCACATCAACGCCGTACCCTGAAGATAGGGCTGGCCGCCCTGCCACTCCGCGCTGTGCAACGTTCGCACTTCGCCCTTGCCGAACCAGCTTAGCAGTAAAGGCTGAAAATTCATCAGCACACCCCGCAGGTTTGACCTGGGACGACGCGCGCCCCGCGCCACGATCGCCAGGCGTCCATGATGGCGGCTAAACACATCGAGTAACAGGCTGGTTTCACGGAATGGATAGTTGTGCAGGACGAACGCCATTTCGTCCTGGTGTCTGTTCCGGTTCGCGGCGGTCATTCGTTTACAGGGCTTATGCCGGGTTAAGCCAACCCTCGGTCATTCATAACCAAGGCTGCGCAACACGCGTTCGTCATCCGCCCAACCGCTGCGTAACTTGACGAACACCTCGAGAAATACTTTTCCATCGAACAGCTTTTCCATGTCCAGCCGTGCCTGGGTGGCGATCTCCTTGAGTTTCTCGCCTTTTTTCCCGATCAGCATCGCCTTGTGCGCTTCCCTGTCGACCAGGACAGCGGCACTGATGCGGCGCAGCTTGCCTTCCATCTTGAACTGCTCGATCACCACGCTGGTCGAATAAGGCAACTCATCCCCGGTGAAGCGGAAAATCTTTTCGCGCAGCATCTCCGCAGCCAGGAAACGTTCGCTGCGATCGGTGATGTCGTCCTTGTCATAGATCAATTCGCCCTGCGGCAGGTGATTGCGTATCGTATCCCGCAGTTCTTCCAGTTTACTGCCGAGTTTGGCACTGACCGGTACGATCGCGGCAAACCCTTCGGCACGGCTCTGGACTTGCTTGAAATCCTCTGCGACCCGTTCCGCGAACGCGAACAATTGCCCCTTGTCCGCCACTTCATCGATCTTGTTGATCACCAGCAATACCGGACGGTTGTCCGGAAGCAACTTGAGCACTTCCTGGTCTCGTTCGTCGTAGCGCAACGCCTCCAACACATACAGCACCACCTGCACGTCGCGCAGACTGCTGGTCACCACGCGGTTCATGCCGCGATTCAGGGCATTGAGGTGCTTGGTCTGGAATCCGGGCGTATCGACGAACACGAACTGGCTGTGCTCGTCGGTACAGATACCGTGGATGCGATGGCGCGTGGTTTGCGCCTTGCGCGAGGTGATGCTGATCTTCTGCCCGATCAGGTGATTGAGTAATGTGGATTTGCCCACATTGGGCCGGCCCACGATGGCGACGAAGCCGCTGCGAAATTCTCTGGATAATTGTTCTGTCATGTTGAAGCCGGTAATTGTTGATAGGCCGCCTGGGCCGCTTGTTGTTCCGCATTGCGCCGGCTGCTTCCGGTGCCGCGAGTGGTGATCTTCAAGGATGGGATGACGCACTCCACCTGAAAGGATTGCTCATGGGCTTCGCCCTGCGTTGCAATGATGCTGTAGGTCGGCAATGGTATCCGCCTGCCTTGCAGGTATTCCTGCAACAGGGTTTTGGCATCCCTGCCCAGCGTTTGCACATCCACATTTTCAAGATAAGGGATATACAGATTCAAAATTGCCTGTTCAGCCGCGGCAAATCCGGAATCCATCCAGACTGCACCAAACAGGGCTTCCAGTGCATCCGCCAAAGTCGACGAACGATCAAAGCCACCGCTCTTTAATTCCCCCTCGCCCAGTCTCAGCTGGCTGCCCAGATCGATTTGTCGCGCGAGTATTGCGAGCGTTTCTTCCCTGACCAGGCTGGAGCGCAGCCTCGATAATTCGCCCTCGTTCAATTGCGGAAACTTGCTGTAAAGATGTTTGGCAATAACGCAACCAAGGATGCTGTCGCCCAGGAATTCAAGGCGTTCGTTGTGTTCCGGCGCGAAACTGCGATGTGTCAGTGCCTGCTGCAACAATTGCGGCTTTTTGAAAACATGCCCCAATTTCCTGTCCGGCGCACTGCCGTGCATGGATGACCGGGTTCGTTGACCTGTTTTACTTGGCCGCACTGCTCGGATTGAATTCGATAATAAGGCTGATATTGGCAAGCACCGGAACCTTGACCGAATAGCTGGCACTCAATACCGGTCTTCCTCCATCGTCGGATATATCGATGTCGTCTGCTTTGATCGCAGTGATGGCGTCTACCGAAGCGCGTCTGTCAAAGGAATTCTTGATGTCATGCGGCGTTGCCTTTTGCATATCGGGAGCACTTGAGATTTCATTGAAGATACTATTGATCTGGGCATTTTGAATATAAGCCGGAATGAGTCTGAACCCGAAGATGGCGAGCAGCACCAGCACGAAGGCACCGAAAATAAACCCGCCAAAACCCATCCCGCGTTGTTGCTCCGGCATTGCTTTATCCATATTTATTTCCCCCGGTTCAGTTGATCGACAAACCCACGCGCTTCAAGTCAGAAAAATTCATCCAGATAAAAAATGCCTTGCCGACGATATTCTTGTCCGGCACAAATCCCCAATAGCGGCTGTCCCGGCTGTTGTCACGATTATCGCCCATCATGAAATATTCGCCTTCCGGCACTTTGCAGCGCACCAGGTCCGTATCATAACTGCAATTCTCGCGCCCGTTGAATTCGGCAACGGAATTCAGCCGCACCGTCGGCATATCCGGATTGACCAGCAGCGCGTGCTTGCGCTCACCCAGTGCTTCAATTTTCTTTTCGGTATGCACGAAATTCAGCCCGGTCTCGACATAATTATATTCCCCATCGTCCTGCTGCAGCTGTTCCACACCGTTTATCCGCAAGTGTTTGCCGCGGTACTCCACGGTGTCCCCGGGAAGGCCGATCACGCGCTTGATGTAATCCAGGGAGGGGTCTTCCGGATAGTGGAACACCATCACGTCGCCACGCTGCGGGTTGTTGATCTGGATGATCTTTTTATCGATGATCGGCAGTCGTATACCAAACGTGAATTTATTCACCAGAATAAAGTCGCCCACATGCAAAGTCGGAATCATCGAACCGGATGGAATCTTGAATGGCTCGATCAAAAAGGAACGAATGAAGAACACCACCAGAATGACCGGGAAGAAACTCTTGGCGTATTCCACCCACCAGGGCTCGGCTGCCCCACTCTCGCGCTTGGCAGCCAGCGCAAAACTGTCCAGCAGCCAGATGGCTCCGGTCACCACCAACAACACGAACATAATCAAAGCGAAATCCATTTTTACCCTTTAGTTATTCCAGTTCAATTCGCAGCACAGACAAGATGGCGGCGCATTCTCACCGATAAAATTGGACGAAATTAATCGTCCACACGCAGGATGGCAAGAAAGGCTTCCTGCGGGATCTCCACACTGCCCACCTGCTTCATGCGCTTCTTGCCGGCCTTTTGCTTTTCCAGCAGTTTCTTCTTGCGCGAGATATCTCCGCCGTAACATTTTGCCAGCACATTCTTGCGCATCGCCTTGACGTTCTCGCGTGCAATGATGTTCGACCCGATGGTCGCCTGGATCGCCACGTCATACATCTGGCGGGGAATCAGTTCGCGCATCTTGGCAGCAACGTCCCTTCCGCGATGCTGGCTGTTGGCGCGGTGCACAATGATCGCCAGCGCGTCCACTTTCTCGCCGTTGATCAGCATGTCCACCTTGACCACATCGGCCGACCGGTATTCCTTGAACTCGTAATCCATCGATGCATAACCGCGCGAAACCGACTTGAGCTTGTCGAAAAAATCCAGCACGATCTCCGCCATCGGCATTTCATATAGTAGATTCACCTGTTTGCCGTGATAGCTGATGTTGATCTGCGAACCGCGCTTCTGGGTGCATAAGGTGATGACAGCACCCACATATTCGTTCGGCATATACAGATTCACCGTGACGATCGGCTCGCGGATCTCCTCGATCTTCGAAGGATCCGGCATCTTGGATGGGTTGTCCACGACCAGCAACTTGCCGTCCCGCTGCACCACCTCGTAAATAACGGTCGGCGCGGTGGTGATCAGGTCCATGTCGAACTCGCGCTCCAGACGTTCCTGAACGATCTCCATGTGCAGCAATCCCAGGAAGCCGCAGCGGAAACCAAAGCCCAGTGCCTGCGATACTTCCGGCTCGTAGCGCAGCGATGAATCGTTCAGCTTGAGCTTTTCCAGCGAGTCACGCAGCGCTTCATACTGGTTGGATTCCACCGGAAACAGCCCGGCAAACACCTGCGGCTGAACTTCCTTGAAGCCGGGCAACGCCTGCTTCGCCGGCTTGCCCAGATGAGTGATCGTATCGCCCACCTTGGCAGATTTTAGTTCCTTGACCCCAGCAATAATGAATCCAACCTCGCCCGCACTCAAGGTTGGACGGCCTTGCGACCTGGGCGTGAACACACCGACACTTTCGGTCAGATGTTGCGCACCTGTGGCCATGAACAGGATCTTTTCCTTGGGTTTGAGCGTGCCATTCATCACCCGCACCAGCATCACCACACCAACGTAATTGTCGAACCACGAATCGATGATCAACGCCTGTAACAGCGCATCGGGATCACCTTTGGGGGCGGGCACCCTGGCAATCATGGCATCCAGCACATCCTGCACGCCCTCACCGGTCTTGGCCGAGCAGCGTATAGCGTCATGCGCATCGATACCGATCACTTCCTCGATCTCCTCGATGGCGTTTTCCGGATTGGCCGAGGGCAGGTCGATCTTGTTCAGCACCGGCACGACTTCGACGCCCAGATCAAGGGCGGTGTAGCAATTCGCCACGGTCTGCGCCTCGACACCCTGCGATGCGTCCACCACCAGCAAAGCGCCTTCGCAAGCAGACAGCGAACGTTAAACCTCATAGGAAAAATCCACATGCCCCGGGGTGTCGATCAGATTGAGGTTATATATCTGACCATCGCGGGCCTTGTAACTCAGGGTGGCGGTCTGTGCCTTGATGGTGATGCCGCGTTCGCGCTCAAGGTCCATCGAATCGAGCACCTGCGCTTCCATTTCACGATCAGACAGGCCACCGCAGATCTGGATGATGCGATCAGCCAAAGTGGACTTTCCGTGGTCGATATGAGCGATGATGGAGAAATTACGGATATGCTGCATAGCTTCCAAAATAAGAATCCCGCCTGAACCGGCGATCTAGCGAAGCGCCCAGTTTTGCAAAAGGACGGATTTTAGCCGATTTAGGCGGGGCATGCAGGGCCGTGATTACTTCTCGTCCAGCTTGATGGCAATATAGGTGGCGATTTCGCCTCTGCGCACCAACAACGCGACATTACGCCCGTTGGGTACCTGTTTGAGCAGACCGGTCAATTGCGACACCGAATGGAGCGGGACATTACCGATCGCCAACAACACATCGCCCTCCTGCAAACCGGCGGCTCGGGCAGCCGAGCCCTTGACGTCTTCAACCAGCAATCCGCCGCTGACCTGCAATTCCCGGAGTTGGTCTGCATCCAACTTGCTGACTGCGATACCCATGCGTGGAATCATTTCTCCCGAACTATCGGAAGGCGTTTTGTCCGCATGGGCGCGTCCGCTGTCTTCCGGCATTTCTGCTACTTCAACAATAACCTGCATGGACTTGCCCTTGCGCCACAACTCGACCGGCACCCTGGTGCCTGGCTTGATTGCGGCCACCAGACGCGGCAAATCGATGGAATTATTCACCGGCTTGCCGTCAAATTTGAGGATCACATCACTTACCTGGATGCCTGCCTTGTCAGCCGGCGCGTTCTTTTCCACGTTGCTGACCAGCGCCCCATTTGCGCTGCTCAAACCGAAGGATTCAGCCAACTCGCGGGTCAGTTCCTGTATCGTCACTCCGATACGCCCGCGCGTCACCTTGCCGGAGGTGCGCAACTGGTCAGCCACCTGCATCGCCACATCGATCGGTATCGCAAAAGACAGGCCCATGGAACCGCCGGAGCGGGTATAGATCTGCGAGTTTATGCCAACCACCTCCTCATTCATATTGAACAACGGGCCGCCGGAGTTGCCGGGATTGATTGCCACATCGGTCTGGATGAACGGGACAAAATTATCCTGCGGCAGGGAACGCCCTTTGGCGCTGACGATGCCGGCGGTGACGCTGTTGTCAAAACCGAATGGTGAACCGATCGCCACCACCCATTCACCCACCTTGAGCTTGTTGGAATCGCCCGCGGTTATTTTCGGCAATCCGGTTGCTTCGATCTTCAGCAACGCCACATCGGTGCGGTTATCCGCCCCTATGACCTTGGCGCTGAACTCGCGCTTGTCGGTCAGACGCACGGTGATCTTGTCGGCATGATCCACGACATGTGAATTGGTCAGTATGTAACCATCGGAGCTGATGATGAAGCCCGAGCCGAGTGATTGCGACTCTTGCTGGCGTGGGACCTGGGGCGCAAAGCGGCGGAAAAATTCGTAGAAAGGATCATCCTCGGGAATATTGGATAAACCCTGCACGCCCTGAATGATCTGTGTCGTGCTGATATTGACGACCGCCGCACCCTGCTTTTCCACCAGATCGGTGAAATCGGGTAATTCCTTGCTCTGGGCAGGTTTACTGGCCATCACGCCAAATACCAGTGTCATCACGAGCAACAAAACAGACAGTTCCGCAAACTTTCTCAGCATATTTTCCTCTCCGACAACAGATTCAAGATTCAAGACTAAATGCTCAAGGGCTTCCCTGAACCTTGAGCCTTGTTCCTTTCAAGCTACTCTTCACGCCAGGGCCGTGATACATAGGGCTGATAATGATTTTTCCCCTGCCGTATGGAAATCCGTCTGGCAACAAAAAAGCCCGCAACCAAACCGGCCAACGCACCGACTGCAGCGTAACCATCGTGCTGTTCAGACGGTTCTGCCCAACTGTTGCCCAGCATTGCACCCGTGAACAACAACAGCAACGGCAACATATAAACCAGACCTATCCCGCGCAATACCGAACCCTCGGCAACCGATATGATGACTTCATCGCCGATAGCTGCATTGATGGGATTTTCCACCTGGAATTGGCGGGGTTTGCTGCAAAACAAGCGGGACAGTTTGCCCGTCCCGCAACCCTTGCCATTGCACTGCTCGCAACCGTTGACCTGGCTGGCCTGGACTAAAGCATGCGGCCCTTCAACTTGAACAACGATGGCGCGTGTTTCCAGCATGATTACTTGCCGTTAAAGCGTACCGAATCCAGCACGCGCATCACTGTATGCGGCGGAACTTCTCCAACAACGGTAATAAGGCTTTTACCCAGTACCTTGTGATACAAATTCACCGCACCGCGGGTGGACAGACCTTCCACATCATCTTCATCCCCATCATCCGGCTCGATGAAAATTGAAATCGCACTCAACCCATCGGAAAATACCATTTGCGTCACCGGGGCATGTTTGCCATGCATCTTCCGCTCGATCTCCAGCGTCTTTTTAAAACCCGACGGCAACATATCGGCCACCCAGCCGCTATTTATCGGCTTGATGTCATTGTCGGTCTCATGCGGGTTTTTCGCATATGCTCCGGACATATTGGATTCCCTGACCCAGGACCGGTCTATTTTTCCGCCTATTTGCAACTGGGTAAACGAATATTGTTCTTCAACCTTGTTTCTGTTACCCAGCACGGCAGCCTTCAGCAACAAACCCGAATCCTTGTCGACCCATATTTTGTGCGAGTAGCGCAAATGATCACGGGGTTGGAACAGGATCACCTGCGTGTTGTATCCCGCCACCCGTTCGATGCCGAGCAACCTGGCGTTGTAATTGGATCTTAGGGCGGACAATTGCTCGGCCGACAATGACGGAAAACTGCCTTGCCCATGGCTGCCGAGCTGCACCATTTTATGATTGATGTAACCCCAGACTTCCCCATCATGACGGATGATCTCCCGCTTGGGCCCGTCCAGACATTCCAGCTTCTCATATTCCCCGTTTGCATCATTGACGTGGATGATGCTTGAAGTCTCGACGCGATTATCATATTGATAAACAAACACGCCGCTGTAATCGGTATGACGACCGGCAAAAGTGACAACCTCAAGCCAATCAACGCTTGTCGGCATATCTTCCGCATCACCTTGGGCAACAATCCCGAATAGCAACCCGCAAAATACGATGAACTTCATCATGGGAATATCATTTTGGCACGAGGATTCATATGGGAATTGCTCAAGGGGCCGAGTCGAGGCTATAGGAAACTGTTCGAATATAAGAAGCGCCACCATTCATATCAGCATTTGGGGACAGTTCCTGGTGCGCCATCAAATAATCGTTGGCGTCTGCATTGATCGGGGCACTCACGGGCTGCAAAGCAGACTGTTGTTGCATTGCCAGGCGTGGTGATAATTCCGGACTGATCTGCAACGACATCCAGGCCACTACACCGATCGCCGCAAGGGAAGCTGCTGCCGACAGCGCTACCGTACGAATCTGCTGTTTTACCTCACGATGCTGCGGGGCCAGTACGACAGGTTCATCCCGCATGCGTTCACGCACTTTTCTACTCAATCCGCGATGTATATACTCGGGTTGTCGCAGCACATCACCTATCAGATGATAGACCTCCCAATTCATTCGGACATCGGAATTCCGCTTAATATGACCGAGCAGACTTTCCGCTTCATCCTCGAACAATTCACCGTCCATCAATACAGAAATTTTCTGTTTCATATCTACCACCTCTTACCCTTGCTGGTTTCCAACAGCGGACGGAGATTCTCCGCTACCGCCTCACGCGCCCTGAATATCCTTGATCGCACTGTGCCGATCGGGCAATCCATCACAATTGCGATTTCCTCATAACTCAAACCTTCGATCTCGCGCAAGGTCAACGCGCTGCGCAAATCCTCCGGCAATTGCTGCAAAGAAGACTGCACCACACCGACAACCTGCTTGCTCATAAGTTCATTTTCCGGCGTATTTACTTCACGCAGCAAGCTTGCATCTTCAAACGATTCCGAGTCCTCCGCATCAAACGGGGTGCTGGTCGGTGCCCGGCGCTTGTTGGCCAGCAGGTGGTTTTTTGCCGTATTGATGCCGATGCGATACAACCATGTATAAAAAGCACTCTCGCCGCGAAAGCCGGGCAAAGCCCGGTAAGCCTTGATAAAGGCATCCTGCGTGACATCTTCGGCCTCTGCCGGATCCCGCACAAAACGGGATATCAACCGCCCCAACTTGCGTTGGTACTTGGTTACCAGCAAATCGAAGGCGTGCTTATCGCCACGCTGAACGCGCTCCACCAACTGCTGATCGAGATCCCGGTCTGTCATCCCTGACTATTCCTGATTATTTTTGTAGATGCGCAACTTGCTTATACGTTCAAGTATAACCGCTCAGCCCCCTACTCGTCAGCTACCTGAAAAACGATTATCAGACAAAGATTGTGTGATGCTACACGACCTCATAGATCGGGAATGCGCCATGACTCCTGTCTGCTATAGTCACATCCGATTCCACGCTCAGGGAGCAGAAGTGCAGCAATTTGACACCTTGATCATCGGCAGCGGCTTGGCCGGATTGACGCTGGCCATCAAATTGGCCGAACACCAAAAAATTGGTTTGATCACCAAAAAATCCCTGCTGGATGGCGCAAGCGGCTGGGCGCAAGGCGGCATTGCCGCAGTATTGTCTTCAGACGATTCGCTGGATGCGCACATTCAGGACACCCTGACTGCCGGCGCCGGCCTGTGCGATGAAGTCGCCACCCGCTATGTTGTCGAACATGGTAAAGAAGCCATTGATTGGCTGATAGCCCAGGGAGTACCTTTTACCAGGGATACCTCCAGCGATATGGGCTACCACCTTACCCGTGAAGGCGGGCATAGCCGCCGTCGTATCATTCATGCAGCCGATGCGACCGGGCACGTGGTACAGGAAACTCTGCTGGCGCGGGTGATGCACCATCCCAATATCACTGTTCTGGAAAATTACATGTCGGTCGACCTGATCACCGGCAAGAAACTGGGACAGCAGGAGAATCGCTGTTATGGCGTATATGCGCTCAACACCTTGAGCGATAAAGTCATCACCATTGCCGCGCAAAACACCATCCTGGCAACAGGCGGGACGGGCAAGGTCTATCTCTATACTACCAATCCCGACACGGCTACAGGTGATGGCATCGCAATGGCCTGGCGTGCCGGTTGTCGCGTCGCCAACATGGAATTCATCCAGTTTCACCCGACTTGTCTGTACCACCCGCATGCGAAATCATTTCTGATCAGCGAGGCAGTGCGAGGCGAAGGCGGCATCCTGAAGCTGCCCGATGGGACACGCTTCATGCCAAACCACGATGCGCGGGCTGAGCTCGCCCCACGGGATGTGGTGGCAAGAGCAATAGACTTCGAAATGAAAAAACACGGGCTGGATTGTGTCTATCTTGATATCTCGCACCAGTCGGTAGAGTTTCTTCAGGAGCACTTTCCAACCATCTATGCGCGTTGTCTGTCACTGGGGATCAACATCAGCAAGGAACCGATCCCGGTGGTTCCTGCAGCACACTACACCTGCGGCGGTGTCTGCGCCGACTTGCACGCGCGTACCGATGTGGAGAATCTTTATGCCGTCGGCGAAACTGCCTATACCGGCCTGCACGGGGCAAACCGGTTGGCCAGTAACTCGCTGCTGGAATGTCTGGTCTTTGCCGATGCCGCGGTTCGCGACATCCTGAACAAGCCTCGCCAGGCTTCCCCGCCTTTGCCCGCATGGGATGAAAGTCGCGTGACCGATGCAGACGAGCAAATCGTCATTTCCCACAACTGGGCGGAATTGCGACACTTCATGTGGGATTATGTCGGTATCGTACGCACCAACAAACGCCTGCAGCGCGCACAACGCCGCATCCAATTACTGCAGGCTGAAATCAACGAGTATTACGCCAATTTCCATATCAGCTCTGACTTGCTGGAATTGCGCAATCTGGTGTTAAACGCCGACCTGATTGTGCAAAGTGCCCTGTTGCGCCATGAAAGCCGCGGCTTGAATTTCAGCAAGGACTATCCGGAATTGCTCGAAAATCCCCAACCAACCATTCTCGATCCCGATCGGCAAGATTAACCCCAGCACCCTGCGGGTGCATGCAGCAAGTGAAATGCCTGCCGCTATGCCAGCTTCAGGTGTACGCAGAACTCGCGGAACGCGCTACTGCCCAATGCATCAGGGAAGATCACGCGAAATGCCCGTAGCCGATGCCCCGCAAATCTCACACATAACACTACAAAATACGGGCTGACCACGCTGTCATTTTCAATTCGGCCGAGGAATCCGGATCCGTCCCTGGTGACAATCGAAACGCCATCACGATCAAGCAAAATCTCACGCCATGAACTCCCAAGGAACAACAGGACGTCACGCAACAGATAATATATAAAGCCAAAAGTGAGCAACAGAAACAACACCAGCTTGGCAGCTAACGGCATGTCAGTTGCACACACCACTGACGCGGCCAAGATGTGCAACAGGACCAACACCCCAGCAAATCGCAATGAAGGCTTGACCATGTGTTTGAAGTCTGATGCGCCTTGCATATTTAAAGCCCGGTATCCTGCGCAGGAAAACAACTAGACAACAAAATAGAGGGCAAACCCAATCAATACCAGCAATGCTACGGCGATCACAAGAAACCCCCCCCCTTCGAACCTGGCCGAAGGTTCATCCTGGTTTTGCTGCTCTCCATGTCTGGCTTGGGCAGGAGAAGCCAGGCTGCCGGTCAGTGCTGATTCCCCGGCCTGATTGATCGATTTGCTGGTCGGTCTCCGCACATTAAGTGTTTTGGACAATTCGTCAACATCTTCGCTGGTGGCGGTCAATGCAGCCAATCTCAGGGTCGCAATCGAGGAATCAAATGCTTTTGACAATCCAACATTTGACGCTGATTTTTCAATTTCGTCATCACCGCCTGTTCGCCCGGTATTCTCGACACCACCCCTTGACTTCTTTTCGCTGTCTGCCCGTGGTTTGGATAGATCAAAATGTTGGCCCGATCGTGGCAGAGTATCCCGGCATGAACGCAGATCAACAGCAAAATCCTTGGCGTTCTGGTAACGATCGTCCACACCCTTGGCCAATGCCTTGGCCACGATGAAGTTGACCATTTCCGGCACATCAGGATTCAACATATTGGGCGACGGAGTCACCGCATTGAGGGTCTGATACATGATGGCATTGACGTTCTCTCCATCAAAAGGCGCCTGCCCGGTCAACATCTCGTACAGCATCACGCCCAGAGAGAATATATCCGAACGCTGGTCGATAGACTTGCCCATCACTTGCTCGGGAGACATGTATTTGGGTGAACCAAGCACCATCCCTGTTTGGGTGCGCACAGAAGAGGAAGCCATGCGCGCGATGCCAAAATCGGTAATTTTTACGTGCCCCTCACGTATGATCATGATATTTGAGGGCTTGACATCGCGGTGCACGATTTCATGTTCATGCGCATAAGCCAAACCCTGTGCCACTTGAGACACGACATCCAACACTTGGCCAATGGGCAGTAACGTGCGCTCGTTCATGATTTCACGTAACTCGCGACCTTCCAGAAACTCCATGGCAATATAAGCAACATCACCACTTTTGCCCACATCATAAATGGTCACGATGTTCGGATGATTCAGCCGGCCGGCTGCCTTGGCTTCCTGGTAAAAACGCCCCTCGTACTCTTCCTTCTCGTCCATGGCAAGACTAAGGTTGATCGTTTTGATCGCAACCACACGATCAATCAACGGATCCTTGGCTTTATAGACGACGCCCATCGCACCCTGACCAAGTTCGCCAAGCACCTCATAGCGCCCCAAATGACTAATCATCATGTTCACCCGAGTGAGTCATTATTTCGATGTGCATTTAATAAACTTGTTAACCATGTCCATTGTAACTAATTACAATGGTTTGGCTTGATATGCAATGTCATGCCGGAACCGACCTCGACGCTCCGCGTAAAAATTCCCTTGCTGACATTGCTGACAATCATCATATGATTGCCCGGAGAGACCAGAATCTTCAATGGCGAAGTTCCGACCCTACCCTTCCTGATACCGTCAATAAACACTTCCGTACCCTCGATGCAAGCGACAGAAATATAAGCATTCGAGTTACCGCTTGACACTGTGATCCCCGCATTATTCCAAATGTCATTCTTGTTTATTATCTTCGGCTGGGTTTCAGTGTTTTTGGGTGGTTGTTCGATTTTATCACTGGATGTCTGTTTTGCATTTTTGCTCTGCACAGTTTTCTGTGCCTTGCTTTTGGATACGCTTGGAGAATGCGCCGCTATTGATTTTTTGCCGCTGACTTTTGGCTCTGCCGGGGCAGCTTTGACGGCCGCCGGGCTCGGTTGAATCGCCATTCTGGAATTGACTCCGGGTTCAGGGACTGCAGCCACAACAGGTGCAACGGTTTGACTCGGTTGAGTCGCTTTGGCTGCCTGCTCGGCGACTCGGGCCGGCTTGACCGGAACCACGTCGTGCCCGGCAAAGTTGGCCAGCAATGCGATAAACAACAGCAATGTAATGACAATAGCGATGGCATACAGGGTACGCTCACCGGTCTCGGCTTGCCGAAAGCGAACAACCGCAAGATCGGTCCATGCACCCAGCTTGGCAATTGACAATTGCCAAAGCGACTGGGCACGCTGCATCATGTTGCCGAATGTGCCTGCACCAGTCTCGGCAACCGCCGACATGGCCGCTCCCCGATGGGTGGTTTTATCGCCCGGATATCCAATCCCATATACCTCGTGTTCGCGCACATGCTTGTCGGTACGCGAACCCTGATAGTGAAACATCCCGCCATACTGGGGGGATAGGCGTGAAACTGCATCGTAGTAGGAACGCGACACGAGAATCTGCGCTATGTCGGCAAATCCCATGACCCGTTGCGCGACGTTGATTCCATCACCCACGATATTGGGCTGTCCGTTGATGTCCCTGACCAATCGCACCGGACCAAGATTGATCCCCATACGGACCAGAAGCGGGTGGTCCAGACCAGGCTCTTCATTGAGCAGGCTTTCCCGCAAGCTGAGCGCCGCCTTCAAGGCATCCTCTACATCACCCAGAAAATTGATGGCTGCACCATCCCCGGTATCCAGGATGATGCGGTCAGTCATGGGTACGTCGCTGATCGCTTTCGAAAGATAGTTATTGAATCTATCTTTCAGCGAAATTTGTCCAACTACCGACTTCCTGGAATATTCCACAATATCCAGGAACAGCACACTGCACATAATTGTCTTGTTACCGCGCTCTTCCATTCATATTTCCTGTATCTATACGCTTGCTGTTATCCAGATGCTTAGTCTGCATTGCCAGTGGGCAGTAGCTTGGCAGATTCTAGTGGCAGTCTGTGTTCTATGCCAGATTTTATTTTTTCACGATTTTCGAGTTGCGTGCCTTTTATTTCTCGTTTCACGGGGAGCCTTGCGCATGGTTTTTTCGCGTTGCGACCGGGCAGGCAGGGGAGTGAGAAACTGATCCGGTTGTTGTGACTCCTTGCTGGCCGTAATAATCCCCGACCAGTCCAACACTTGATCCACTTCAGCCGCACCCAATTCGGCTGTCATGCCCCGCTTCAAGCGCGGTGGCAAGTTGATTATGCCGAAGCGTATACGCATCAACCGGCTCACCGGCAAACCCAAGGCGTCGAATGTACGGCGAACAATGCGATTACGGCCTTCCTTGAGCATCACCCGATACCAATGATTGAATCCTTCCCCACCCTGATCCTCGAGCTTTTCAAACTTGACCGATCCATCTTCCAGCTCAACGCCATGCTTGAGCACTTGATTAAGTTGATCTTCAGTCATTTTGCCTTGAACCCTCACGGCATATTCACGTTCCACTTCAAAACGCGGGTGCATCAACCGATTCGCCAATTCGCCGGAAGTGGTAAAAATCAGCAAACCGCTGGTATTGAAATCCAGCCTTCCGATGGCTATCCATTTCTGGCCGCGCAGTTTGGGTAATTTTTCAAATACACTGGAACGTTTCTCGGGATCGTCGCGACTTACGATCTCGCCCTCCGGTTTATGGTACAAAAGAACCCGTGCTGAGTGTGCCGTTTCGCCAACACGTATGGTACGACGTTCTGCTTTGACCAAATCGCCTTCTCTTACCCGCATCCCCAGGGTCGCCGCCTCGCCATTCACGCTGACGCGCCCGTTCACGATCCATTCTTCCATCATGCGGCGCGAACCAAATCCGGCTTGCGCCAATACTTTCTGCAATTTCTCGCCTTCAATCTTCTCACCATGCGATCTTTCATCAGCAATGGGATCCTCGGGAGAAGTTTCCGGCGCAGTTATTACGGTTACTTTCTTCACGATACTACCTCGCGCCGCTCAAGCACCGCTTGCGCCAACGTGCCGCTATCGACTTGCTCCAGTTCGCCGCCCACCGGTAACCCGCGCGCGATTCGAGACACTTTTACGTCTTGCGATTGCAACAGAGTTGCCAAATAATGGGCTGTGGCATCGCCTTCCACGGTAAAGTTGGTCGCCAGAATGACTTCAGCCAATTTACCTTCATGGGGGTGTTCCTGCACGCGTCTGACAAGGCGATCAAAAGGCAATTCATTAATGCCTATCCCATCGAGTGGCGACAACCTCCCCATCAGCACGAAATAATGTCCGCGATAACACTGCGTTTGTTCCATCATCAACAAGTCGGCAGGCATTTCGACCACGCATAACATGCCGGCATCGCGTTTCGCTGATGCACACAGGCTACACACATCATGCTCGGAAAAATTATTACACTTGCTGCAGTGCTGGATGTTGTCCACGGCCAGCAGCATCGATTGCGCCAAGCGAAGCGCCCCGGCCCGATCGCGCTGCAACAAATGATAAGCCATACGCTGTGCAGATTTTGGCCCTACGCCAGGCAAGCAACGCAATGCCGCAATCAACTCATCAAGATGTGAAGGCATTACCGGAGAAGAAGGCATCAGAATGGCAGTTTCATCCCGGGCGGCAGGCCCATGCCGGAGGTGAATCCGCCCATGCGCTGTT
>JBBQNH010000051.1:0-16826 GCA_038329705.1 Burkholderiales bacterium
CCACTTCATCGGCAAAGATATTTTATATTTCCACGCGCTGTTCTGGCCGGCGATGCTGGAACATGCCGGTTTCCGCACGCCGACCAAACTGTTCGCGCACGGCTTCCTGACCGTAAACGGTGAGAAGATGAGCAAGTCGCGTGGCACGTTCATCACCGCGAAGAGTTACGTCGATCACGTCGGCAATACCGAGTATCTGCGCTACTACTACGCGTCCAAACTGAATGGCTCGATGGAAGATATCGACCTGAGTCTCGAAGATTTCGTGGCAAAGGTGAACAGCGATCTGATCGGGAAGTACATCAATATTGCCAGCCGCTGCGCGGGTTTCCTCACCCGGTTTTTCGATGGGAAGCTTGCCTACACTGACTCAAAGCCTCTTGTCGGCGGTGCCGTCACCAACGGTGACTTGGTTGCAGAATCCTTCGAGGCTCGCGACTATGCCCGTGCACTGCGCGACATCATGGCCATCGCCGATCGTGTCAACGGAGAGATTGCCGTTGCAGCGCCCTGGATGTTGGCTAAAGATGAGACTCAACGTACAGCGTTGCACGACATTAGCTCGCGTGCGCTCCACGGTTTCTTTGTGCTCTCGATTCTGCTTAGCCCAGTATTGCCTGCGTTAACCTCTAGAGTTGCTCGCGAACTGTTCGGCATGGAGCGCGATTTCACCTGGGCCGACCTCGCGGTATTGCCCACACACGTTAACACTTACCAGCATCTGGCGACCCGCCTTGATCCCAAACTGATCGAAGCGATGGTCGCTGCCAACAAGGAAAACCTGCAGCCTACCGCCGAATCCCGGCAGCGCCATGCCGAACACCAGCAACATACTGTAGCCAGGGAGGCCGCACAGGCGGAGAAAAATATGGAACCATTCATCAGCATCGACGATTTCATGAAGGTCGATCTGCGTGTCGCGAAGATCGTCAATGCCGAACACGTGGAAGGCGCAGAGAAATTATTAAAGCTGACACTCGACATCGGCGAGGAAAATCCGCGCACCGTATTCGCCGGCATAAAGTCGGTTTACGATCCGGAAAAACTAAAGGGCCGCATGACGGTGATGGTCGCCAACCTCGCGCCGCGCAAAATGAAGTTCGGCCTGTCGGAGGGCATGGTGCTAGCGGCGTCGGGTGAGACACCCGGCCTGTTCATCCTCAGCCCGGATGACGGCGCGCAGCCCGGCATGCGTATCAAGTAAGCAAGCAATCAGGGAGCCTATCAGTGGATTACGACGTACTGATCATAGGCTCCGGCCCCGCCGGACAACAGGCGGCGTGGCAAGCGGCGCGCATGGGCAAACGTGCCGCGATCATCGAGCGCAAGCCCAAGCTGGGCGGCGCGGGATTGCAAACCGGCACGATACCCAGCAAGGCGTTGCGCGAAGTAGCCTATTTGCTGTCGCGTTCCGGCGGCATGCGTCAGGCGCTCGCGCCGGATGGACGCAGCCGCCATGGTTTGCTGGCCGATGCGGTGCGGCGTAAGGAGGCCGTGATCGCACAACAGGAATCGGTCATCCTGCAGCGCTTGCTGCGTTCGGGTGTGGCATTGATTCCGGGCGAGGCCTCGTTCGTCGATGCGCACACCATTCAGGTAAGCGATGCCGCCGGCAATGTCCGCAAAATTTCTGCTGAAGCCATCATCCTGGCTACCGGCTCCAGACCGCGCCGCCCGGCCAATATTCCATTCGACAAGAAAACCGTGCTGGATTCGACTTCGATCCTGAACCTGCGCCATCTCCCCGACAGCTTGCTGGTTGTGGGTGGCGGCGTGATCGGCTGCGAATTCGTTTCCATTTTTGCGGCGTTGGGCGTCAAGGTCAGCGTGGTGGACAGTCACGCGCAATTGCTGGAGTACCTGAGCGAGGACGTGGTTGGCGTGCTGGCCGACAGCTTCCTCGGCATGGGCGTTGAATTCTACATGTCGGAACGCGTCAAGGAAATTCGCCGCGAAGGCAACGACACGCTCACGATGCTGGAAAGCGGAAAACAGATACGTACCGATGCGGTGCTCTACGCCCAGGGCAGACAACCGAACAGCGAAAAGCTGAATGTCGAACACGCCGGTATTGTCGCCGAAGACGGCTGGATAGTAGTGAACCGGCATTTCCAGACGAGCGTGCCGCACATCTACGCGGTGGGCGACCTGATCGGTCGTCCGGCGCTCGCCTCTACCGGAATGGAACAGGGCCGCGCAGCGGTACTGTATGCCTTCGACCGCGAGCAGCATGTCATGGCCGAGAATCTGCCGATGGCGGTGTATACCATCCCGGAGATCTCCTACGTCGGCAAGACCGAAAAGGAGGTGCAGCAGGAAAACATTCCCTATCTGGTCGGCCGCGCGAATTTCAAGGACAGCGCACGCGGACAGATCATCGGTGATGCGCACGGCTTGCTTAAACTGATCGTGGGCAGCCGCGATGAAAAACTGCTGGGGGTCCATATCGTCGGCGAACAGGCCAGCGAACTGATCCACATCGGGCAACTGGTGATGAACTTCAACGGCACGGTGCGCAACCTGGTCAGCAACGTATTCAATTACCCGACCCTGGCGGAGTGCTACAAACTTGCCGCGATGGACTGCATGCATCAACTGAAGCTGCTGAAAAAAACCTAGGGAAACACTGATTTAGTCGTCATCCCCGCGAAGGCGGGGATCCAGCTTGTTGATATGACTGGGTTCCCGCCTTCGCGGGAATGACAAAAGAGATTTGATCAGCGTTTCCCAAGCCGCTGTTCCTCATTTTTTCGCGCTGATCGCTGTGAGTATACCTTGCATGATCGCCGTCGGCGTGGGCGGGCATCCGCTCACCACCACGTCGACCGGGATCACATTGGCGACACGCCCACAGCTCGCATAGCTCTCCCCCCCGCCCTCGGGAGAAAATATCCCGCCATTGCAGGCACAATCCCCTATCGCCACCACCAGCTTGGGTTCCGGCGTCGCATCGTAGGTGCGTTTGAGCGCGACCGCCATGTGGCGCGACACCGGGCCGGTGACCAGCAGCAGGTCGGCATGGCGCGGACTGGCGACGAATTTGATACCCAGCCCCTCGATGTTGTAATAGGCGTTGTTGACCGCGTGAATCTCCAGTTCGCAGCCGTTGCATGAGCCCGCATCGACGTGACGAATGTTAACCGCGTTGCCGAACACGCGCAGGATATCTGCCTGCAGGCGCTGGGTATCGACACGCATTGCCTCGTCCGGCAACGGCGCCACTTCGGTCTTGATGCCGGTTTTTAATATCTGTTTGATTACCTGATACATGCGGGCGCCTCTAAAGATCCTGGCCTGAGTAACTCAGGTTGAACGATTTATTGATCAATGGGAAATCGGGCACAATGTTGTCGACCACGGCATGCTCTATAACCGGCCAGTTTTGCCAGGAGGGGTCATGCGGATGTACACGCGCAAGCTTGCCCTGGGCATCGGTGTGTATCGCCACCAGCACCTCGCCGCGCCAGCCTTCCACCAGGCCCATGCCGAAGCCGTTCGCGGGCAGATCTTCCAGCGGTAACGCAAGCCTGTCGTCGTGTATCAAGTTGGCAATAATCTCGCGCTGCAAGCGCAACGACTCGAACAACTCGTCGAAACGCACGATGACGCGCGCGGCGACATCGCCGTTGCGATAGGTCGCCATACGCACATCCAGCTTGTCGTAAGGGGCACACGGGAACTGCACGCGCGCATCCCAAGCCAGCGAACTGGCGCGGCCGGCCAAGCCACACAGCCCGAGCTGCGCGGCCAACTGGGGTGCGATGCGCCCGGTTGCGATGAAGCGATCCTGCACACCGGCATGTTCTTCATAGATACCGCGCAGCACGGCCACCTCACGCTCCAGCATGGCGCATTCTTCAAGCAAGACCTGTTTGCCCGCTTCCGTCAGACCGGCCGCAACCCCACCCGGAATGATGCTATCCATCAGGTAACGATGTCCGAACAACGCGGCATTGTTGCGCAACACCTGCTCCTTGAGTATCCAGAACTGGGCAAAGCCGAACGACAGCGCGACATCGTTGCCCAGATAACCGAGATCGCCCAGATGGTTGGCGATGCGTTCGCGTTCCAGAAACAAGCCGCGCAACCATAGCGCCCGCTGCGGCGGCGTGACGGCAGCGATACTCTCCGCCGCCATCGCATAGGCCCAGGCATATGCGACCGTGCTGTCGCCGCTCACCCTGCCGGCAAGTTTTGCCCCCTGCTGCAGGGTCATGCTCTCGAAACGCTTTTCGATGCCCTTGTGCACATAACCCAGGCGTTCCTCAAGTCGCAGTGGATTTTCACCGACCACGGAAAAGCGGAAATGTCCCGGCTCGATGATGCCCGCATGTACCGGACCGACCGCGATCTCATGCACGCCCTGGCCTTCAACTTGCACAAAGGGATAAGCGTCCGGTTCATCCGTGCGGCTCTTGATCGCGTCAAAATCCTTGCGCAGCGGAAAGCTGCCGCTGTGCCATGCCCCGTGGCGCAGCCACTTGCGGTGATCCTGGCCATCGTGCGCGTAAATGCCGAGCAGATCATATGCCGCGCGCTGCATGCGGTTGGCCGCCGGAAAGATGCGACTGACATCGGGATAGACGGGCTGCTCGGCGGACAGGGGCACGTTCAGGCAGATCAGACCCGCCTCATTGACCAGTGCAATGTGCAGCGCATATCCGGCACCCTGTGCACGGTCATCGCTGCCCCACAATGCCACCAGCCTGCCGCCGCCGTCGTGCACTTTCTGGCAGATCGACTGGAGAGCGTCGGGGGCAATCTCGCCAGACCACGCTGGAATCGCGCCGGGAAGTTTGGTCAAGTGCAGATTTGGATCGTTGATAGGCACGAGTTCTATCCTCCCAGTAACGCAGCAGCCTGACGATACCAGTCGGCCAGATAAGGCGGCATATACAGCCCGAGGATCAGCACCAGCAACAGGTGCGCGAACACCGGGATCAGCGCCGGCTGATGCGGCAAACGACGCGCCGTGGTTTCGCCGAACACGATAGGCTGTACCTTGCCGAAGATCGCGGCGAATGCGATGCCGAGCGCAGCCAGCAGAAACGGCGTGGTCCACGGATAGTCGTGCATGGCGGTGGTGATGATCAGGAACTCGCTGGCGAACACGCCGAACGGCGGCATGCCCAGGATAGACAACGTCCCCAGCATCAGCCCCCAGCCCACGGTGGGACTGACCTGCATCATGCCGCGTATGTTTTCCATCTGCTGGGTGCCGGCTTTCTGCACCGCATGACCGACCGCGAAGAAGATCGCCGATTTGGTCAGCGAATGCACGGTCATGTGCAGCATCGCCGCGAAGGTGGCCACCGGCCCGCCCATACCGAAGGCAAAGGTGACCAGGCCCATATGTTCGATCGATGAATAGGCGAACATGCGCTTGATGTCCTTTTGCCGCGACAGGAACAATGCACCCACGATCACCGACAACAGGCCGAAGCCCATCATCAGGTTGCCGGCGAAATGCGAGCCTCCTGCAACGCCGGAACCCAGTGCGCCATCCACCAGCACCTTGCTGCGCATCACCGCGCATAATGCGACATTCAGCAACAGGCCGGACAGCACCGCAGAGACCGGCGTGGGGCCTTCAGCATGGGCATCCGGCAGCCAGCTGTGCAGCGGCACCAGCCCGATCTTGGTACCGTAACCAACCAGCAGGAACACGAATGCGAGCTTGAGCACCGTGGGTTCAAGTCCGGCCTTGACCTCGTTCAGGTGCGTCCACAGCAGTGCAGTTCCGCCATCGCCAATGACACGTTCGGCGGCAAAATACAACAGGATGGTGCCGAACAGCGCAAGCGCGATACCCACCCCGCACAGGATGAAATACTTCCACGCTGCCTCAATGCTTGCCGGGGTGCGATACAGGCTGACCAGCAGCACGGTGGTCAGCGTGGCCGCTTCCATCGCCACCCAGATGATGCCCATGTTGTTGGAGGTCAGCGCCACCAGCATGGCCAGCGTGAACATCTGGTACATGCTGTAGTACAGGTGCAGCATCGGTGTGGTGAGTTTGCCGTGATGCTGCTCGATGCGCATGTAGGGGCGCGAGAACAGCGAAGTGGTGAACGCGACAAACGCGGTCAGTGCGACCAGGAACACATTGAACTGGTCGATGAAGAATTCCTCGCCGAACGCTACCTGCGGTCCCGAATCGATCACGCGTATCGTCAAAACAACGGCTGCAATAAAGGTGCAGAAACTCATCACCGAATTCAGCTCCGCCGCCCAGCTGCGCGCGCCGAACACTGCCAGCAGCAGACCGCCCAGCAACGGAGTAAGCAACAATGCCAAGAGTTGCAGATCAATCATCCTTGAGCTTCTCCATATGCGAGATATCCAGGCTGTCAAAGGTCTCGCGGATCTGGAAGAAAAAGATGCCGAATATAAATGTAGCCACCAGCACGTCCAGCGCGATGCCCAGTTCCACCACCAGCGGCATGCCGTGCGTGGCGCTGGTCGCGGCAAAGAACAGTCCGTTTTCCATCGCCAGGAAACCGACCACCTGCGGGATAGCCTTGCGCCGCGTCAGCATCATCAGCAACGACAGCAGCACGCTGGCCAGCGCGATGCCGATCAGACCGCGCGTGATGCTCTCGGAGAGTTGCGAGATCGGCGCGGCCAGATTGAAGGAAAAGATCACCAGCCCGATGCCGACCAGCATCGTGGTGGGAATGTTGATCAGCGTTTCCACGTCCCATCTCACGTTCAGCTTGCGCATCAACCGGTGCAGCAGCCACGGCAATAACAACACCTTGAGCAATAAAGTCAGTGCGGCGGAATAATACAGATGATGCTGGCCCGTTGAATAAGCCACCACGAAGGTGCTGAGCGACAACACCAGCCCCTGCCACGCGAACAGATTGATCAGCGACAGGATGCGCCGTTGCGACAGCATCGCAAACGCGATCAGCAACAGCAGGGAAGCGAGCAGGTTGATGAATTGAATACTGTAACTGATAGACATGTCACGCACCCAGCAGGAAGTGGATCAACAGCCCCAGCACCGCCAGCAGGAATGCGGTACCCAGAAACTCCGGCGCGCGGAAAATGCGCAACTTGGCAAGCAGCGTTTCCAGTAGTGCCAGTGCTGCACCGGCCAATATCAGCTTGACCAGCAACGCGACGACGGCCAGCGGCAACGCGTTCCAGTTGCCGACTTCGGCGATGCCGTACGGGAAGAACAATGCGATGCCGATGGAAATATAGGCGAACAATTTGAGGCTGCTCGCCCACTCCACCAGCGCAAGGTGGCGCGCGGAATATTCCAGGATCATCGCCTCGTGGATCATGGTCAATTCCAGATGCGTGCTGGGATTGTCCACCGGAACGCGCGCATTCTCGGCCAGCAGCACGATGACGAAGGCCAGCCCGGCAAAGGCGAGACTGGGATACAGGATAAAATGGTGGTGCGCGAGCGCTTCGACGATGCGCGGCAGCTGGGTCGAATGGCTGATCAGGGAAGCGGTGAAGAACACCATCAGCAATGCCGGCTCGGCGAGGAACGACACCAGCATCTCGCGGCGCGCGCCCATCGAACCGAATGCGGTGCCAATATCCATCGCGGCGAGCGAGATGAATACCCGCGCCAGCGCGAACACGCCGACCAGCGCGATCACATCGGCGGCAGGTGAGAACGGCAGATCCACCGCGACCACCGGAATGATGGCGGCCGCCAGCCACATGCAGGCAAACAGGACATATGGTGTGATGCGGAATAACGGCGAAGCGTTTTCGGCGATCACGGCATCCTTGTAAAACAGCTTGCGCAACGTGCGATAGGGTTGCAGCAGACCGGCACCGGAACGGTTCTGCAACCAGGCACGGCACTGGTTCACCCAGCCGGTCAGCAGGGGCGCCAGCAGCACTACCAGCAGGGACTGGTATAGCTGAAACAGGAAGCCGAGTGCCTGATCGGTATTCATCACACGAACGCCAGCAGCACGACCAGCGTGACAAAAGTATAGGTCAGGTACAGATGGATGCGCCCGTGCTGCAACAACGACACCCAGGAAGAGAGTTTCTCGGTGATGGTCCTGATCGGCAGATACAACACATACCAGAGGCGGTCCTCGCTGCGGCCGTGATAGCGCGGATGAGTATCGAACGGACTGGGCAACTCCCTTTCGATGCGGAAGAACGGTTCGAAGATGCGCCGGATCGGCTGCCCGAATCCCTCTGCGGTATCCTGCATGCGAGAGGTCTGCGCCGGGAATCCGCAGTCCCAGGCCGGGCCGCGGCGCAGCCGGCCGTGATAAAAATAATGCACCACCCAAACAGTCACCAGCATCACCCCGACCACCGCCAGCAAAAAGTACACCGGTCCGTAACTGGCGCGCTCGGTATCGACCGGCGCGAGGAACATCCAGCCGGAAGCCGCATTGCCCAGGCCTCTTCCAACCAGCATCTGTGTCACCAGATCAAGCCGGTGCACCACGAACACCGGCGCCAGACCCAGCGCCACACAACCGGATGCCAGCCAGCCCAATCCGATGCGTTCCCAGATACTGGCATCATGCGGTTCGGCACGTGCCTCGCCGCGCGGCTGGCCGAGGAAGATCACCCCGTAGAATTTCACCATCACGTATGCCGCCAGTGCCGCAGCCAGCGCGATCACCCCGGCTGCCACCGGTATCAGCATATTGATGTAGTTGTTGGGCAGGCCCGGCGACAGCAGGAATGCCTGCAACAACAGCCACTCGGACACGAAGCCATTGAACGGTGGCAATCCGGATATGGACAGCACGCCGACCAGCATCAGCAGCGCGACCCACGGCATGTGCCGGATCAGACCGCCCATGCGACCCATGTTGCGTTCGCCGGTCGCATGCAGGATCGAACCGGTACCGATGAACAGCAGACTCTTGAAGAACGCGTGGTTCAGGCTGTGGTACAGCATCGCGGTGAGCGACAAGGCCGCCAGCGCATCCTTGCCATACACGTGGAAGATGATCGCCAGGCCGATACCCACCAGCAGCAGACCGATGTTCTCGATCGAGGAATAAGCCAGTAACCGTTTCATGTCGCCCTGCACCGCGGCAAACATCACGCCGTAGATCGCGGTGAGCAAACCCAGCGCCAATGCCAGCACGCCCCACCACCATTGCTGCGCGCCGAGCAGATCGAAAGTGACACGCAGGATGCCGTAGATCGCGGTCTTCAGCATGATCCCGCTCATCAATGCCGAAACCGGCGAGGGCGCAGCCGGGTGCGCTTCGGGCAGCCAGACGTGCAGCGGCAGCAAACCTGCCTTGGCACCAAAGCCGAACAACGCCAGCAGGAACGCCACCGACGACCAGAACACCGACAGATGCGCCTCGCGCAGCGCTGCAAAGGTGTAGGCTCCGATGCCATGTCCGCCCTGCATCACGCCGAAGCTGAGCAGGATCGCGATCGCCCCGACGTGGGCGATCAGCAGATACAAAAAGCCCGCCTTGCGGATGTCGGGGATAGTATGGTCGGTGGTGACCAGAAAATAGGAAGACACGGCCATCGTCTCCCACGCCACCATGAACATGTAGGCATCGTCAGCCACCAGCACCAGCGCCATGCCGGCGAGAAACAGGTGATATTCCAGACACAGCAAGCCCAGCGTATTTCCCTGCATGGTTCTGAAATAGCCGGCGCTGTATATCGACACACCGAACGATGCGCCGCCCAGCAGGATCAGGAAAAATCCGGAGAGCGGATCGAGACGCAGATGAAAAGGCAGGTCGGGCAGACCCAGCGGCAATACTGCATAGCTGGCCGCCTCGCTGAGCGCCCACAGGCCGGTCGCGGCAAGCAGCAGCGAAGCGATTGCCCCGACCGGGAAGACAAGATTCGTGATGAGTTTCGGCTTGTTTTGCAGCGCCAGTCCCAGCACACCCAGCATCAGCCAGAACACGATAACCGCGCCCGCAACATCCAATGGCAATATACCTGCGATATCCATCCCGATTGTTTTCACCTGCTGGCTGAATTGGACAAACTGCACAAGTGGGCGATTCTACTCTTTCTGCCGCAGCATCCTCAATAACGCTTAAGGGTTAGCCCGGGTCAGCGGTAATTGCTTCGCCTGCTCCCGGCTCAGCAGGTGCTGTGCTGCTCAGTGATAGACCACCTTCACATTTTCCTCCTGCAACAATTTGCGCAGATCGTTCAGCAGATCGTCATGCAGGGTCACCTGCCAGTTTTCACCCAGACGCAACTGGCAGCTTGCGTCATCGTTGCGGTAGTGGATCTGCACCGGGCATTTGCCCTCGCGATACGGGGTGAATAATTCCTTGAGTTGCCCGATGCTTGCGTTGCCGTTGCAGCGCAAGGCCAGTTGCTGGGCGAAGTGGGAGCGCGCCGAAGCGATGTCGAACAGTTCTTCACCGCTCACGCGCACGTTTCCGGAATACTCGTCCAGCCGGGCGGTGCCGCGTACCACCAGCAATTCATCCTCTTTTATCCAGGGACGATTGGCCTCGTAGATCTCGTTGAACACGGTCAACTCGACCTGCCCGCCACCGTCGTCGAGGGTGACGATCGCCATGCGTCCACGCCGCGTTTGCTGGATGCGCAAACCCGCCACGATACCGGCCAGCACCACCGGCACGCCGCGTCGCGAACCATATCCGGAACCCTGTCCCGAACCATTCCCGGAACCACCCGGGGAACCGTTCGATTGGCCGAGGAATTGCGGCGTCAGGTCGGCCAGTTTCACCTTGATGAAGTTGGCCAGCTCGTCTGCATATTCCTGGTAGGGATGACCGCCAAGGTAAATGCCCAGGCTGGCCTTTTCATGCGCAAGCTGTTCGCGCAATCGCCAGCGCGCCACATCGGCATATTTATCGATCAGCGCCACATCGGCTTCCTCGTGCCCGAACAGGCTGTCCTGGTTCGCCGCGCGCGCTTGCTGGTCGGCGCTCGCCAGCGCGGCGTCCACACTGGCCATCAGGCTGGCACGATGGTCATTGAGGCTGTCGAACGCGCCCGTCCTGATCAGGGCCTCGACGGTGCGCCGGTTGACGATGCGCTTGTCCACGCGCCGGCAAAAATCGAACAGGTCCTTGAACGGGCCGGATTCGCGCGCCTTGACGATGCAGGCGATGGCCGCCTCGCCGGTGCCCTTGATCGCGCCCAGTCCATACGCGATGGTCTGCTCGTCCACCGGGGAAAACACATAACCGGAACTGTTCACGTCCGGCGGCAACACGCGCAGATTCTGTTGCAGCGTGTCGCCGTAGAAGATGCGCACCTTCTCGGTATTGTCCAGGTCGCCCGACAGCGTGGCCGCCATGAATGCCGCAGGATGATGTGCCTTGAGATAGGCTGTATGGTAGGCGACCAGTGCATAGGCGGCGGCGTGCGATTTATTGAAACCGTAGCCGGCGAATTTTTCCATCAGGTCGAACAGGTGGCCCGCCTGCTCCTTGGATGTCCCGCCCTTGAGTGCGCCCGCCACAAAGAACTCGCGCTGCTTGGCCATCTCTTCCACATTTTTCTTGCCCATCGCGCGGCGCAACAGGTCGGCACCGCCCAGGCTGTAACCACCAACGATCTGGGCCATCTGCATCACCTGCTCCTGGTAGACCATGATGCCGTAGGTCTCACTCAACACCTGTTCGACAGCTGGATGCGGGTAGTCGAATTTTTCGCCGTGCTTGCGTCGACAAAAATCCGGTATCAGGTCCATCGGACCGGGACGATACAGCGCGACCAGCGCGATGATGTCCTCGAAGCGGGTTGGCTTGGCAAGCTTCAGCATGTCCTTCATGCCGCGCGATTCGAGCTGGAAGATCGCCGTGGTGTTGCATGCCTTCAACAGGTCATAAGTCGCGGCATCGTCCAGCGGCAGGGTTTCCAGCGAGAACGGCGCGGCGCCTCCGGCCAGTCTGGTGACATGGCGCATCGCCCAGTCCAATATGGTCAGCGTGCGCAAGCCGAGAAAGTCGAACTTCACCAGGCCGATCGACTCGACGTCATCCTTGTCGAACTGGCTGACCACGCTGGTGCTGCTGTCGGCGCAATACAGCGGACAGAAATCAGTGAGCTGTCCGGGCGCGATCAACACGCCGCCCGCGTGCATACCGACGTTGCGGGTCAGATCTTCAAGACGACCGGCCAGCTCGAGCAGCTCGGGCACACCTTCCTCGCTCGCGGCGATGCTGTTGATCTCCGGCTCCATCTCGCGCGCTTTTTTCAGCGATACCGGCTTCACGCCTTCCAGCGGGATCGCTTTGGACAGCCGGTCGCACAGCCCATACGGAAAATCCATCACCCGCCCGACATCGCGGATCACCGCCTTGGATGCCATGGTGCCGAAGGTGGCGATCTGTGCCACGCTGGCCGTGCCATATTTCTGTTTCACATATTCGATGACGCGTTCGCGCCCGTCCTGGCAAAAGTCCACGTCAAAATCGGGCATGGACACGCGCTCCGGATTGAGGAAGCGTTCGAACAGCAGCGCATATCGCAACGGATCAAGGTCGGTGATGCCGAGGCTGTAGGCCACCAGCGAACCGGCACCCGAACCGCGCCCCGGACCGACCGGCACGCCGTTCTCCTTCGCCCAGCGGATGAAATCCGCCACGATCAGGAAATAGCCCGGGAAGCCCATGGCAATGATGGTTTCGATCTCGAAATCAAGACGCGCCTGATATTCCGGCAGCTTGGCGGCGCGCTCATCCGCATCCGGATACAGCACCACCATGCGCTTGTGCAGACCAAGTCGCGACTGTTCGCGCAGATAATCGTCCAGCCCCTGACCGTTCGGTGTCGGGAAATCGGGCAGGCGCGGCTTGCCGAGTACCAGCGACAGGTTGCAGCGGCGCGCGATCTCCACGCTGTTTTGCAGTGCTTCCGGCAGATCGGCGAACAGCTCCGCCATTTCATCCTGTGTCTTGAAATATTGCTGCGCAGTGAATTGCCTGGCGCGGCGTTTGTCGTTGAGCACATAGCCTTCGGCGATACACACCCGCGCCTCGTGCGCCTTGAAATCCTCGGCAGCGAGAAATTGCACCGGATGGGTAGCGACCACCGGCAACCCGAGTTCGGCGGCAAGTTGCGTCGCTGCGTGAATGTAATGTTCCTCCTCGGCGAACCCGACACGCTGGACTTCGAGGTAATAGCGATTGTTGAACAGGCTTGCCCATTCCTGCGCGAACTGTCTGGCCTGTTCCGCATTGCCGGACAATAGTGCACTGCCGGTATCGCCAAGATGTGCGCCGGACAGGGCGATCAATCCACCTGTGCCCTGGTGGAACCACTCGCGGCGCAGTTCGGCGCGGCCGCGGTGCTGGTTCTCCAGGTAAGCGCGGCTGAGCAGGTTGCACAAGCGCAGATAACCCTCGACTGACTGACACAGCAACAGCAACCGGTACGGACGCTCCCGATCGGCATCGTTGCTGATGAACACATCACAGCCGACCACCGGTTTGATGCCGGCCCCGCGCGCCGCCTTGTAGAACTTGATCAGCCCGAAGAAATTGTTCAGGTCGGTCAGCGCCAGCGCTGGCATCGCATCGCGCTGCGCCATTTCAACCGCTTCTCCCACGCGCACCATCCCATCCGAAATCGAATATTCGCTGTGCAAACGCAGATGGACGAATGAAGGTTGCGACATGATGAAAGATGATATTTTCGAGGCGTAATTTTAGCACTGCCGGAAGCGCAATTTTTTCTTATCGTCACTGGTAGAATGCGGCCCTTGTAATCAATGCCTTCCATCATGCAACCCGCGCTCACCCCGCAACGCGCACCAAAGGCACGCAATCCGCTATCCGGCAAGCCGAATGCGGAATTGTCAGAACGATATTTGCTGCTCACGCTGGCAGGAATCCAGTTCAGCCACATCCTCGATTTCATGATCATGATGCCGCTCGGCCCTGTGCTGATCAAGGCTTTCGGCATCAGCACCCACCAGTTCGGCCTGCTGGTCGCGTCCTACAGTTTCAGTGCCGCCTTATCCGGGTTGCTGGCGGCAACGTTCATTGACCGCTTCGAGCGCAAACGTTTGCTGCTGACCGTATTCGGATTATTCGGTGTGGCAACGCTGGCATGCGGTCTGGCGCCGAGCTATGCCATGCTGCTGGTCGCGCGCGGACTGGCCGGTACTTTCGGCGGGGTGATGGGCGCGATGGTGCAGACCATAGTCGGCGACGCGATACCTTTTGCACGCCGCGCCCGGGCCAGCGGCATCGTGGCGACTGCATTTTCGCTGTCCACGGTCGCGGGGGTACCGCTATCGCTGTGGCTGGCCAATCATTTCCAGTGGCGCGCGCCGTTCATCCTGATCGCATTACTGACCATGCTGTTCATCTTCGTCGCGGCGCGCATCCTGCCGGAGTTGCGCTACCACATCAGCCCTTCAACAAGCTCAGGACAGGCCAAGCGCGCGCACCCGCTCTCGGCGATGTTCGAAGTGCTGCGCGATCCCAATCATCTGCGTGCCCTGCTGTTCTCCGGATTGCTGGTCTTTTCCGGCTTCACGGTGATCCCGTACATCACCATATACGCGGTGGGAAATGTCGGCATCTCGCTGCACGATATCCCGTTCATCTATCTCGCCGGCGGCATGGCAACGCTGATCACCGCCCGGCAGATCGGCCACTGGGCCGACCTGCGCGGCAAGATCAGGATCTATCGCCTGGTCGCGCTCGCGGCATTGCTGCCGCTGTTCGCGGTGACCCAAATCGGAGTTGCGCCGCTGTGGATGTGGCTGGTCTGCACCACGGCATTCTTCGTACTGGTCTCGGGGCGCATGATCCCAGCGATGGCCATCATCACCTCGGCGGCGCAGCCGAAATTGCGCGGCACCTTCATGTCGCTCAATGCCACGGTGCAGTCACTTTCCATGGGTCTGGCCACCACGCTGGCCGGATTCATCATCACGCAGAATGATGCGGGACAGATCGCCGATTATGGACTGGTGGGATTTGTCGCGATCACCGGTAACGTGCTGGCGATCCTGTTCGTATCGCGCATCGTGATGCACGATCAGCATGTCGCAGTGCCGGATGTCGCATTGAAATGAACGAAGGGCGCTTCTGAAAAATTCAGAGTTCGCCCAAATGCAAGGCGCGAAAAAAATTACGCAGCGCCGCATATAGAAAATATGCAAGCAAGAAATTTTTTGCGCAACACCGCAGTTGGGATGAAATCTGGGTTTTTAGAAGTGGCCTGGAGCGGGTGAAGGGGATCGAACCCTCGTATGCAGCTTGGGAAGCTGCCGTTCTACCATTGAACTACACCCGCGAGGGACGCAATTTTACGACAGTTTCCTACGATGTGGGGGTGACTGTATTAAACAGTGGGGACAGTACTGGGGAACGCGTCGAATCTTGATTCATATTTAATACGTACACTCGCAAAAACCAATAGCAGGGGAATGAAAAACTATGCAGCAATTTCGTCCTATACGTGTTTTATTCAGCCGCGTATAAATGCTCTAATACATTAGTGCAGGCGAGAATGTGCAATTTGCACACATTAAAGAATGCAAATTTATTTAATTTAACTAAAGGGGAAATATATGAAAAAAATTGCAATCTTTGCATTGTTGTCTTCGTTGGTAGCAACTCCAGCACTGGCAGACAACACTGGGCAAATTTATATTGCTGGTGATTTGGGTTCGGCAACATACAGCAACATGTCACCATTCCCTAACCCGGGCGTTATCAACATCGCATTTGGATCCCATTTTAGTCCCAACTTCGCAGCGGAAATTGGCTATTCAAAGTTTGGTGATTCCACCATTACTGGCCCTGGGGGTTCTGCTACGGTTTCAGCTTCTTCCTTCCAAGTTGCTGCAATTGGCAGCTTACCCCTGAATCCTCAATTCGACTTGATCGGCAAGCTTGGATTTTCCCATAACAGTGCTGACTTGAGCGGTGTTGCAACAGCCAGCACATCCGAAAGTAGTGTGTTGTTTGGTATCGGAGCCCAATATCACATGACTTCGCAAGTCAGTTTACGAGCACAGTATGAAGATTACGGCAAGTTTGACAATACATCATCGCCGATGAAGGCAAATGCAATTTCCTTGGGTGTGGTTTTTAACTTCTGAGTCTTAAGTGAACTTTACTAAAATGCCGAGCGATCTCGGCATTTTTTTATGGCATTCAGTCAAAATCAGGACATAGCAGAAAATTTGTAAAAGGACTCACATGAAAAAACTATTACTTAATGATTTGATGGATAAAACAGTTTTACTTCTAGCCAGCACTTTGATTGTCCTGTTATCCGGTTGTGCATCTGTACCTATGGCAAGTGCTGAGCGCGATAGTCAGGCCAAAACGTTCACTGTGAAGCCAGGCTTTTCGAATATCTACGTTTATCGCAACGAAAGTTTCGGTGCAGCTTTAAAGTTCGATGTGGAGCTTGACGGTAGGTTTGTTGGCCAAACGGCATCAAATAGTTACTTTGTTTTTGAAGTGCAACCCGGAAAACATTCACTAATCTCCAAAGCTGAAAATGACTCTGTTCTTGAAGTAAATGCGGAAGCAGGTAAAAACAATTTTGTTTGGCAAGAAGTTAAAATGGGTTTAATAATCGCACGAAATAAACTTCAGATCGTTGATGAAACAACAGGAAAGGCTGGCGTAGCCGAATGTAAGTTAATTGAGTCTATTCAATCCGATGTCAATTCAAAACAAGTGCTGGAAACTGCTCCGGCCCTAGTGTCAACTAACACGATATCAGGAACACCAACAACAATAGGTGAAACTACGTCTCAAAAATTGAGAGAGCTGCAAGCTCTTAGGAAAGATGGGGTAATTAGCGAAGACGATTTTCAGAAAAAGAAAAAGGAACTACTTAACAAATTCTAAAATAGATTTCCCCAGTACTGTCCCCAC
>JBBQNH010000052.1:0-16557 GCA_038329705.1 Burkholderiales bacterium
CGCCCACCGACGATCTCGGTAAAGGAAACTCCGGGGATGTTGCGCAACTGCTCCAACACGCGCTGTGCCACGTAGCGCAATTCGTAATCGCTTTGTTTGCCGGACGCGAGAGTCAGTGTCATGATCGGCACGTCATCGACATTGATGGGTTTGACCATCGGCTGCATCGCGCCGGGCGGCATGCGATCCATGTTCTGCATCAACTGGTTGTACAGCTTGACCAGGCTTTTTTCCTGGTCTTGCCCGACATCGAATTGCACCGTCACGACGCCGTAGTCGTTGACCGCGTAGCCAAAGGTGTGATTCACGCCGGCCTGCGCGTTCATGATCGCCTCAAGCGGTTTGACGATGGTGTTCTGGACTTCGTCGGCAGTAGCTCCCGGTTTTGCAACGATGATATTCGCGGCGGGCACGACGATCTGCGGGTTGTATTCGCGCGGTGTCACGGCGATCGCCACCAGACCAACCAGCGTGACGGCCAGCATGATCATCGCGGTGATCTTGGACAGCAGGAAGGTCTTCGCCAGTCGCCCGGCGATGTTCAAGGTTTGGCCGGAACCGCTCACGGGTTCCTGGTCCATGGATTCCTGGTTCCTGGATTCCGGGCTCATGGATTCTTGCTTTCGGTCAGATTAATCTTGTCTCCCGAATCAAAAGCGGCGGCGTTGCCGATAACCACCTTTTCTCCCGCACTGAGTCCGGCTTCGATCTCGATCATGCCATCCAATTCGCTTCCAGTCCTGACCATGCGGTAGTGGGCGATGCCACCATCGTCTATCACGAACACGCCGACTATACCTGCCCGCTCAAGCACTGCTGCCTTGGGCACGCTGATTCCTTGTCTGCTGCCTACGATGAAACGCACGCGGGCGAAAGTGCCGCTGCTGAATCCTTTGATGCCCGGCACGTCGAGTTTCACCAGATGGGTGTGAGACATCGCATCAGCTGCCGATACCAGACGCACGATCTTGCCGTGCAGTGTATTGCCGGCGACCTCGACTGTTGCAGGGCCGTCCATCTTGAGATGCGAATACGTTTCGTCGCTCACCGAAGTCTGGACCAACAGTTTGGCCGGATTCTCCAGCACCAGCACCGGTCTGCCCGGTGCGGCAAGGTCGCCTTTGGAGGCCATCTTCTGTGTCACGATTCCATTGATAGGGGCGCGCACCTCGGCATAGTGCAATTGCGACTCTGCTGTATTGAGTCCTGCACGGGCAGCATTCGCCTGGCTTTGCGCGATGTTGTACTGCAATTTGACCTTGTCATATTGCAGCTTCGGTATGGATTCTTCCTTGTACAGGTTGGAGTAACGTTCGAAGTCGGCCTTGGCGTCACTGAGCGCCGCTTCAGCCTGCGCAAGTCCGGCGCGCGCCTGGTCGACTTGTCCCCGGATGTCTGTGGGATCAATGGTGAACAATAACTGTCCCACTTTAACCGTATCGCCTTCATGTACCTGGATATCGCGTATGTAACCCATCAGCCTGGAAGCGATTTGTACTTGCTGCTCGGAGATGATCGTGCCAGGTGTGGCATCCGTCGCTGAAATATCGGTCATACTCACAGTGATCGCCGTGGCATTCACGGTTTTGATATTTGTCGCCGCTGTCTGGTCGTGAGGCTGACAACCCGCCAGCGAAAAGATCAGCGTTGCGGCGATGGCCAGCATTGATTTATCTTGTACTTTCATTATTGCTCTCCTAGTCCTGCGCGCATCACAATTGATCGTCATTGAGTTTTCCCACTGCGAGACGCAGTGCCGAACGTTGTATCGTCAGCTGGTAATGTGCAGCCACTTCTTCCGCGCGTGCCTTATCAAGCTGTGTTTGTGCAGCCAGCACTTCCACCATGGTGGTGACGCCGTTCTCATAGCGCTTTGCCACCAGCCGCTGCGCTTCTTCCGCCTGAACCACTGCGGCAGTCCGCGCATCGACTCTTGATTCTGCCTCGGCCGATCCGCGCCATGCATCTGCCACCTGGAAGCGCACGCCTTCTTCAGCCTGCCCGAGCCTTGCCTGCAATTCTTGCCGGGACGCCTTTGCTCGTCCCACTGCACCGCGTGTCACACCCATGTCGAATATCTGCCATGAAAGTACGCCCGCTACGGTGTACGAGGAAGCCTTCTGCTGCAACGTTGGTGCATTCCAGTCCTGCCGGATCATTGCATTGAAATGGGGGTAATAATCTGCGCTTGCCACTTTCACGCCGGCACTTGCTACATCCATCTGACTGCGCATGGCCTGAATGCCGGGGTTGTTTGCAACTGCTTCGTCCTGCAGTTCGGCGACAGTCCCGCTCAACCCGGTTGGAATAAAATCGGGGCCAATCTCCAGATTCTCGTCCAGTGGCATGCCCAGCAACAGATGCAGTTGGTCGAGCGCGGCGGCTTCACTACGTTCGGCTTCCTGGAGGTTGACCTTGATATTGGACAGATTTACTTGTGCAAACAGCAAATCACTCCTGACCACCAGACCCTCGTTCAGCAGATTCTGGGTAGTCTTGACATATGCTTCTGCGGCCGCTTCAGCCTTTCGCGCTACGGCTACGTAGGCGTGCGCGGTATGGGCACCCTGATACGCCTGTATGACATGGAAGATGACCTGCTGCCGTGCCGACTGGTTGCCCGCCTGGGCGGCTTTTATAAATGCGTGCGCCTGGTCGACATACCCCGAGATCATCCCCCCGTTATATAGCGGGATCTGCAGTTCCAGCCGGGAATTGTAGTTGGTTACAGGATCCGGATTGTTTAGTGCTATTGGTGCGACTGTTCCATCCCCCGCGAATTGACTGAGGCCCAAATCGTTGAACGTGGCATTGCGCTGTGACAGTTTGAGGCCGAATGCATTCAGCGCATCATTGCTTCGTGTGCCGGTTATCGACGCGGTTAGTTTTGGAAATCGCTGACCCTTCGCCTGGCTCAAGGCCGCCTCGGCCTGGTCCAGTTGGGACTGGCTGGCCAGAATGTCGGGATTCTGTTTGAGCGCGATATTCACGCATTGTTGCAGGTCTGCACCCAATGCCGAACCCAGGGTACTCCACAAGAGTATCCCGCCTGCCAAGCTGTTTAAGCCAGCCTTATGCAATAAATCCATCTAAGCGTCTCCAGTCAGTCGTTCAGTTTGGATGCTGAGTATAAGTCTGGATTGTATATAATTATATTCTAATATACAAGTGTTTTATTCGGCTTACATCGTGTTGTTTGGGCGAAATCCTTGTAAAACCAGTTTGCTAAAGCGAATATCTCATCGGGCTACCGCCAGCTCATCCCATTCCGTCGTATAGCGTTGCGACACATTCCCGCGCCGCATCGCCCAACTTTTCCCGATCCCTTCGCCGAGCAATTGCATCGTCCCGCTGCCCATGCGGTGGTTGATCCGGTCGAGCGTAGCCATCAGCGTTGCGGACCGCTGTTGTGCCGCGACATCCTCGAACAGCGTGTGCGGCCTTGCGGCAGCGGGGATGATCTCGGTGAGCATCACGCCCGCCTTCTGATACATATAACCGCTGCGATAGATCTGGCGCAGTCCACTCAAGGCGGCATGGCACAGCAGGCGCGTGTCATCGGTGGGTTCGAACAACGGCAGCAGCATGGCTGGCTGGTATTGCGGTTCGCTTTCCTTATGCGGATTGGTGCGGATATAGACCTGTATGCCACCCGCGACAGAATGCTGGCCGCGCAGTTTCTCGCTGGCCCGGGTGGTATAGGCAATGACTGCCTGCTCCAGGTCTGCCAGTAGCGAAACCGATGTGCCGAACGAACGCGAGCAGATAATCTGCCGGCGTGGCGGCGTGATTTCGTCCAATCCTATGCAGCTTTCGCCGTTCAACTCCGCCACGATGCGTTCCATGACCACGCCGAACTCGGCACGGACACGCTTGGCGGGGCTGTATTTCAACTCCAGCACCGTGGTGATCCCTATCTGCCACAAGCGTTCGGCGCTACGCCTGCCCACCCCCCATACTTCGCCGACCCCGATCTTTGCGAACAGGTTGTCCAGCATGCGTACCGTCATTGCGTTGAAATCGCACACCCCGTGATATTGCTTGTGCTTCTTGGCGATATGGTTGGCAAGCTTGGCCAGGGTCTTGCTCGGCGCGATGCCGATACATACCGGTATCCCGACGTATTGTTTGATGGTGCTGCGTATCGTTTGCGCATATTCGTTCAGGCTGTCCGGGTTGGATGATTCGGGCATGCCGGTCAGGTCGAGGAAGGATTCGTCGATCGAATAGATTTCCTGATTGGGACAGTATTGCGACAGCAGCCCCATCACCCGGTTGGAGATGTCGGCGTACAGCGCGTAATTGGAAGACAGGGCGATGATGCCATGGCGTTTGGCGAGGTCTTTCATCTGGAACCAAGGTACCGCCATCTTGAGGCCGAGGTCCTTGACCTCCTGCGAGCGCGATACCACGCAGCCGTCGTTGTTGGACAGCACCACCACCGGCTTGCCTTCCAGCTTGGGCTGGAACAGCCGTTCACAGGAGACGTAGAAGTTATTGCAGTCCACCAGCGCGATGGCACGCATGATTCAGGGGAGCCTCAAAAAATTCAGAGTCCGCCCAAATGCAAGGCGTGGGAAAAATTTTGCAGCGCCGCATATGGCGTATATATAAGCAATAAATTTTTTACGCAACACAGCAGTTGGGATGGAATATGGATTTTTTCTCAGACTTTGTGAACGTTCCACCTCACCACCCCCCAGATCGAAAAATCCTGTTCCGGCTTGATGAGCGTGTCGGGATAGTCCGGGTGTGCGGCGCGCAGGACTTGGCCATCAGGCGTATGCAGCAGTTGCTTGACAGTGAATTCGCCATCCAGCACCGCGATCACCACGCGGCCGTGCGTGACGGGCAGGGCGCGATCGACCACCAGCAGGTCGCCGTTGAAGATACCGAGTCCGCGCATCGAGTCGCCCGCCACGCGCATGAAGAAGGTGCTCTCGCGATGGCGGATCAGGTGCGCGTCGAGACTTAGGTGCCGCTCAACGTAGTCATCGGCGGGCGAGGGGAAGCCGGCCGGTACGGGACTGCGCAGCAAGGCGCGCTGCCGGTAAAACAATTCCTTGTTGGGATGGGTCAGCGATAACAGACCGCGCGCGGTACGTTGTGCCTGTCGGCAGCCAGTGTCTGGATGAATAGGCGGATAGCCGGAATGCATAGCGGGCAACATGGCCTATTTCCGGTATTTGCGGATCAAACCGACCAATACACCGAATATCTCCAGGATACCTTGCGGACGGATGACCGGGTAAGCCTGATTTGCAGGGCGCAAAATATACTTGCCGCGCTCCTTGTCCAGGGTCTTCAGGGTGAACTCGTTATCCACGATAGCCACCACGATGTCACCCACACTCGCAATATTTCGTTTCTCCACCACGGCGATATCGCCGTCATGGATACCCGCTTCGATCATCGAATCACCCTTGACCGGTATCAGCGTGGTTTCGGATGGTCTGTCGATCAGCATGTCATCGATGACGAAATATTCGCCCTGGGTCTCGGTTATCGAAACCGGCATGCCGGCCTGAACAGAGGACTCGGCCAACGGGCGGGCGAAAAACTGCCGGGTCGGGATCCACGCGCCGTCCGGGGTGCGCTCGATGAAACCGGCTGCATTCAGGCGGGTCAGCACCGCTTTGACCCAGGATTTGGAAGCGATGCCGAACACATCGCACAGCTTGGCGTAAGAGGGGATGTTTTTCCAGTCGGCGTAATAGTCCTGGAGCTTGGCGAGATATTCGCCGTCTCTGGCATTAAAACCTGTGGAGTTGAAGTCGGGTGTATTGGTATCAGTCATGGCTTGATTTGGACAGAACAAACGTACTGTGAACTGTAAAGAACGAACGTTCTTTTGTCAAGTGATGTCGGGAAGCCAGTCGGGAAGCTAGTATTGACCGGCATCCGTAACCTCTGTCAGCTGCGATTTAGCGTGGATTGCTCAATCTGCAGCAGGTCGGTGCTTCACCGGCCTGCCATCAGACTATGGAGTGTTTAGGTATTTTGGATCGGTGGGATGTTGCCGAAGGGACTGAAAATCGTCCGGAGGAATAGCAAAGCCAGGCTGTGCAGCCCGATTAATACTCCGAATACTTTTTGGAACTGCCGCGCACCTGTTCCGCCGGGTACTTCAGCGCATTCTTTTCCAGCTTGTGCAGCGCGGCCTGCAGCAGATCCACATCCAGCTTGTCCGAGAGGCGGACGAGGTACAGCAGGATATCGGCCAGTTCCTCGCCAACGGCAGGCTTGATTTCGGCGGGCAGATCCAGCGATTGCGCCTCGCTCAGCCATTGAAAATGCTCCATCAGCTCGGCGACTTCCACCATCAGAGCCATGCTCAGATTTTTCGGTGAATGGAACTGGTTCCAGTCGCGCGCCTCGGCGAATGCGCGCAACTTGTCACGCAACATCAGCAGGTCGGATTGCTTGGTCATGACGTAACTCCGGTGAATGGGGATATCGGGAGCCATTGTAATACGTGGCGTAGCCTGAACCTCAAACTCTGATGATGCTCCAGACGAACATCAGGCATCCGGGCAGAAAAATCGTGGCGATCTGAAGGTATGGTTTTTTCCATTGGTATTTTGGCTGTTGAATAATATTGCGCCTTGTAGATGATCTGTTGTTTCAGGGAAAATTATCCACCTTTCACCTTGGATTTCGCGAGAAAATGTTTGGCCAAACCAAAACATGAAAAAATAATAAACCGGTCATCCACCCAGAGCGGGATTTTGCTGCTAGATTGCGGGGTGAGGATAGACGAATCCTTTGTTGCTTGGCCTCAAGGTAGCCGACTCGTATCGAATGTAACAACAGGGATTTTCAAATGACGTCCGACAAAGAATTCTATCAAGTTATCTCCGATGAGTTGACAGCCAAAAAAATGGACTCAGCCCTCTGGACACAGGCGATTGCAATTGCCGAGGGCGACGCAGGCAAGACACAGGCCGCATATATTCGTCTCAGGCTGATCGACCTGAAGAAATCCGTGTCTTCACCAACGATATCTCTTCTTGAAACTGAAAACCCTAGAATCGAATCGAAATCTCCACAGGCCGGGCTAGCTGGAATTCGTTCTGAATTAAGCAAAAAGCTGCTGGCTTTGGGTAAAACAAGCTTGTATACGACATTAAGCCTTCACGCGGATGCCAGTGACGAGGTTGTTGCTTCAGCTATCGCGGATTTTGAATCAAGGACGAGGGCGGGCTCTGTTGCAGCATCAGCCGAATTCAAATACGCCAAAGAAACGCTGGGCAACCCGAAATCACGCGAGCAATATGACCGGAAGCTATTGGGAAGCATTTCAAACAGAACGACTTCCCAGCTTCGATCTTATGCTTATGAGCCTCTGGACAGGGAATATTCCTGGTGGGAGTCACGCAAAACCTCGGTCATTATCGGCGCATTTTCTTTGTTTCTTTTCGGGTATTTGGCGCTCGGCTTTTTTAAGGAACGCGGGGGTTTTGAGATGCAGAAAAATACGATCGACATGCAACGCGATGCGGTTCACACCATTGCTGATATTGATGAACAAAAGACACAGGCCGCGATTGATATGAATAACCGGAACATGGAATATCGAAACAGGGCTGCGGAGCAGATGCAACAACAGCAGTATATGCAACAAAGCAGGCTCCAGGATATGCAAAATATGCAGATCGAACGGCAGCGACAGCAGCAAGAACAAGCGGAAAAAATGAAGGCGCAAAGAGAGCAGCAGGCAGAAAGTATGCAGGCCCAAAGAGAGCAGCGTTATTGGGCATGCATGAACCAGCAACTTTCGCTCCCCAAGGCGACCAGCGCTGATGCTTACGCAAGATGCGCAAGCTTGCACTAGGCACGACCTGACTATCTTCAGCCAGCCCGGTTTAACGCTTGCCCAACCAAATAAAAAAACCGCCCACGAGGGGCGGTTTTGTATTTGGCGGAGAAGGGGGGATTCGAACCCCCGTTGGGATATTATCCCAAACACGCTTTCCAGGCGTGCGACTTAAACCGCTCATCCACCTCTCCGAAGGGCGCGCAGAATATCCCAGAACGCCTTTTGCCGCAATCATAACCAGCAACTTGGCTATCGACTTTTGATAGCCAAGTTGAATGGCTATGACCAACGACTTAGCGCATGTCTTATCACGCTTAGTCGGATGGCCAGTAGTTCTATCAGTAGTTTCATCATAACCAGCAACTTGGCTATTGTTTTTTGATAGCCTAGTCGAATGGCTATGACCAACGACTTAGCGCATGTCTTATCGCGCTTAGTCGGATGGCCAGTAGTTTTATCAGAAATGGTTCTTCCACTGCCGCATCGCAGTGAATACATCGAGTTCGGTGGTGCCTTCAAGTCCGCGTTGTTGCAGGGTGCGGATGATTTCCGGCTGGGTGCAGCGCAGGAAGGGATTGGTGGCCTTTTCCACTGCGATCGTCGATGGCAGGGTGATCCGGTTGGCGGCACGCAGTTTTTGGGTGATGGCGATGCGTTGTTGCACGGCGGGATTATCCGGTTCGCAGGCCAGCGCGAAGCGCAGATTGGCGGCAGTATATTCGTGGGCGCAATAGATACGGGTGGTGTCGGGCAGGCTGGCAAGGCGTTGCAGTGAATGATGAAGTTGCGCGGGGGTTCCCTCGAAGTTCCTGCCGCAACCCGCGCCAAACAGCACGTCGCCACAGAACAGGGTGTCCGGTGCGATGAAAGCGATGTGATCGTCGAGATGGCCGGGTATCTCAATGATGTCGAAAGTGACTGCGGGGTTGGCCAGCTTGAGCTGGTCTCCCTCGCGCAGGTCATCGGTGATGTGCGGATTGTTCGGATGTCGCCGCCCGTACACCGGCACGTTGTATACTTCACGCAATTTTGCGATGCCGCCGATGTGGTCGTGGTGGCGATGGGTGCACAGGATCGCATCCAGCTGCAGTCCCCGCGAATTAAGAAAGTCCAGCACCGGAGCAGCTTCACCCGGATCGACCACGGCGGCGTGGCGATCGTCGTGTATGGCCCAGATGTAGTTGTCCTGCAGGGCGGGGATGGCGGTGATTTCGATTGTTGAACCGACAGTCATTGAGCGAGTTGAACGGAAGCGATGCCTAATTGTAAGGTAACTGCAAAAAGTTTGAGCGAATGGTTTGCCACGCCGCAGGGTAGCTACGTGCTGGCGCGCGAACAGGCATATTTCGACCGGACCGTCGGCGATATCTTCGGCTACAACGCTTTGCAATTGTGCTTGCCCGAGCATGATTTCCTGCATGACAACCGCATGCCTTTGCGTTTCAGCGCGGGAAACCAGGCGGGGAATGCGGTACGCCTGATCTGCACGGAGCTGCCGTTCGACAGCGACTGCATGGATCTGGTGGTGATGCCGCATGTACTCGAGTTCTCCGAATACCCGCACCAGATATTGCGCGAGGCGGCGCGGGTGCTCAGGCCGGAAGGCAACCTGATCATCAGCGGTTTTAACCCGCGCAGCTTGTGGGGGGTGCGGCGCGCCCTGGGCAGCAAGCAGGGCGTGCCGTGGCAAGGCCAGTTCATCGCGTTGCATCGCCTCAAGGATTGGCTTGCCTTGCTCGGATTTGAATTGGCGGGCAGCCGCTTTGCGGCCTATGCACCGCCGTTTCACCAGGCCAAATGGCTGGAGCGTTCCGCCTTTATGGAAAGTGCGGGCGACCGCTGGTGGGCGATACGCGGCGGGGTCTATTTTGTGCATGCGATCAAGCGCGTCCACGGCATGCGGCTGATCAAACCAAAATGGAACGAGGGACTGGTGAGCAAGCTGTTGCCGGCTGCACCCAAGTTGAACAACAGGTTGAACAATAACAAGCTGAACAATAAATTGACCCGGCATAACAAGACAGACACCCAATGAACAAAGCAGCCGCACACCCAAAGCACAAATTGCCAATGCATAAATTATCCGGCGCGCCTGCTTCCGACCGGGATACGGTTGAAGTTTTTACCGATGGCGCATGCAAGGGCAACCCCGGTGTGGGCGGGTGGGGAGCGTTGTTGCGCACCAAAGGCAAGGAGCGCGAACTGTTCGGTGGTGAACAACATACCACCAACAATCGCATGGAGTTGATGGGCGCGATCGCCGCGCTGGAGGCCCTGAAACGCCATTGCCATGTGCGGCTGCATACCGACTCGAAATATGTGCAGCAGGGCATCAGCGAGTGGATACACGGCTGGAAACTGCGCGGCTGGAAAACTGCCGACAAGAAGCCGGTCAAGAACGAGGATCTGTGGCGCAGGCTGGACGCACTGGCGGTGGATCACACGGTCGAATGGGTTTGGGTCAAGGGACATGCGGGTCACGAAGGCAACGAGCGTGCCGATGAGCTGGCGAACAAAGGCGTGGAAATGATGCAGGGAGGCAACGATGCGTAAAATTGTAGTGGATACCGAAACGACCGGCTTGGACCCCAGGCAGGGACATCGCATCATCGAACTGGCAGCCATCGAACTGGACGGGCGCAAGGTTTCATTGCGTCGCTTCCACCGCTACCTCAATCCCGAACGGGAGATCGACGCGGGGGCGGTGGCGATACATGGCCTGACCTACGAACGCTTGCAGAATGAGGCGAAATTTGCCGACATCGCACCCGGCTTTCTGGAATTCATCGCGGATGCCGAACTTATCATCCACAACGCGCCGTTCGACATCGGCTTCCTCAACCATGAACTGGATCTGATTGGCCTGCCAGGGTTGCAGAACGGGGTGGTGGATACCCTCAGGGTCGCGCGGGAGATGCATCCCGGCAAGAAGAACAGCCTGGATGCGCTATGCAGCCGCTACGAGATAGACAACGCGCATCGCAGTCTGCACGGCGCGTTGCTGGATACCGAATTACTCGCCGAAGTTTATTTCGCGCTGACGCGCGGGCAGGACAGCCTGCTCGGGGACGATGCGCCAACGACGCGCAAGCCCGCCGTGTTGAGCACCGATGCTTCGCGCCCCAAGCTGCGTGTGCTGCAACCGAATGAGGAAGAATTGGCCGAACACGAGCAGCAACTCGCCGATATCGACAAGGCCAGCAAGGGTTCATGTCTGTGGAAAAAACTGGAAGAGTCGGCATGATGCCGGCAGGCCTTCGCATCGCAACAAGCAATATACCTATCAATCAAATGCTCGTTACGAGCGGTATCAAATAACATGAAAACTGATGTGATCATTATCGGCTCGGGCGCTGCCGGCCTGATGTGTGCCATACAAGCCGGACAGCGCGGACGTACCGTGGTGCTGCTCGATCATGCCAAAAAACTGGCGGAGAAGATCCGCATCTCCGGCGGCGGGCGTTGCAATTTCACCAACATCAATACCGCACCGGAAAACTTCATTTCTGCCAATCCGAATTTTTGCCGCTCCGCGCTGGCGCGCTATACGCCGCAGGACTTCATCACGCTACTGCAAAAACACCATATCGGCTACCACGAGAAAACGCTCGGACAATTATTCTGCGACGACGAGTCCGATGCTGTGATCACCATGCTGCGCGGTGAATGCGAGGAGGCCGGCGTGAAACGCTTCATGAGTTGTGATGTAGGCGAGATCAAATACTCCCCTCTCCCGCAAGCGGAAGAGGGGCAGGGTGAGAGGGTAAAGTCGCCAGCCTTTCATGTCAGTACATCTCGCGGCGATTTCAATGCTGCCTCGCTGGTGATCGCCACGGGTGGTTTGTCCATTCCCAAGATTGGCGCGACCCCTTATGGTTATCACGTCGCCGAACAATTCGGCATCCCCATCACCAAACTTAAACCCGGCCTGGTGCCGCTGACCTTTGCGCCGGAAGACTGGAAACCCTATGCCGACCTGACCGGCGTTTCGTTGGACACGATCGTGAGTTTCGGCAAGCAGTCGTTCCGCGAGAACTTGCTGGTCACCCACCGCGGCCTGAGCGGCCCGGCCATCCTGCAAATATCGTCTTACTGGCAGCACGGCGAAGCGCTGCACATCAACCTGCTGCCGGGTTGCGACATGCCAACATTGCTGGATGAAAACAAGTCCAGCAAGAAACTGCTGAGCAATTACCTGATCCAGTGGTTTCCCAAAAGTTTTTCCGAGGTGTGGTGCGCGCAAATGGCAGAACGTACCGGCATCGAAATCAAACCGCTCAACCAGTACAACGACAAACAGCGCAAACTGATTGCCGCGCAATTGCATGACTGGCAGGTGATCCCGTCCGGCACGGCGGGTTATACCAAGGCCGAAGTGACCTGTGGCGGCATCGATACGCGCGCGCTGTCGTCAAAATCCATGGAATGCATCGAAGTGCCCGGCCTGTTTTTCATCGGCGAAGTGGTGGACGTCACCGGATGGCTCGGCGGGTATAACTTCCAGTGGGCATGGGCATCAGGATACGCGGCGGGGCAGGCGGTTTAGTTCCAGACAGACAGCAAGGGAGTTACCAAAGACGGCTTCTCGGCCTTTGAAACCAGTCGTGGACGGCCGCTTTAGGGCTGCTGTTTCAGGGTAGTGAACAGTAGCAGCGTGCCCATTGCCGCCGTTCAACATTTTCGATAGCTGCCATTCAAGAACGTGGAGCTGAAAGGTGCAACGCAGGCGCGTCCCAGCAAGCGGAGTAAGCGAGCTCGAGCGCGTAGGGTTAGCCGACATAATTTAACACCGCCTCTGTTCTGTGGACTAGCGTGGATAGATACTGCTTCATGCTTTCAGCCACAGCTCTAATTTCTTCTTGCGAAAACTGAACTACTCCACCCTCGATCATGTCAGTTTTAATGTTACGCGGCACTGCACCACTGACTTGCCTTATAAGCCTGGTTGTTATCTCACCACCAGCATGAACGATGATGTGTCGACATGCTTGAGCAAGAATTATGTTATTTACGGTGGCGTCCTTATCCATTTCTACACCAATATAATCACGAAAGGCTCTTTGGATAGCCTGCATATCTTGGAACGACAGGTCTTTCTTCTCAATGAAAAGTGAGGCGACTGCTCCATCAGAATTTGCTACCGTTTCCAAGAGTTCAGCAACGGTGAGCTTCAATTCTTCCTTCTTAAGGCGAGAGGAAGAGTTGGCTTGTAAACTAGCGCTGATCGCAAAACAAAAAATATCTTCCACCGCAGAGCCGAAGTAGGACACCAGCAAAACGATTGCTTGATTAAGGATAAGCGAAAATCTAGGCTTGAGTGTTTCATGATCTCTTATCCCCTTGAGCATCTGTAACACCCTAGTGCCGTTTAGCTGCTCGTTTTCAATCCGCTGCTGCGTGACCAAGCGTTTGTGCAAGTCTTCCACAGTTGAAATCGCCACTTGCATGACTTCGCGATCAAATGCCATGAGCCGATCAACGTCGGCGACGTGTTGATTAAAAGTTTTGAGAATGTCACGCATAGTCTGCCTAACGTGGAGCTAAGGGGCGCCGCGCTTTTGCGGCGTCCCGCTTGAGCGCAGGGTTAGACTTTAAAAGCCACATATTTTCCCGAAAACCACTGTTTGTAACGCTTTGATTTCTTCGGTGAGAAGCTCAAGGTTTGGAAATGTTTTTTTCTTCCTCTTCCGGTACTCAAGACTCTTGTCCCGGTAGTTTTCTGCAAGTTGAAGAATTTGATTTAGAGATACAGTTTCAGGCAATCCATTTTCCGTGGAAACCGTAGCCAATTTTTCTAAATCATGTCCCATTTCCTTTAACTCAGGAATGGTTACGCCATGTTTATAAAGATACGCCTTTAGCATTAACTCTGCTGAATGGCCGAGTAAATAATATGAGGCTGACGAATAATTGACGCGAATAGGGGGCGTGTTTTGTAACACCACAGCGGCTTCAAGAAATTCATCTGACAGCGAATACAGCGTACCGTCATCTTGGCTTCCATCACCTTCGGCCTCGAATATATTCGCGTAAGTCATTGTGGTTTGTCTAAATTTAAAAGGCAATTATTCACCGACGTACTTGCCATTTGGCATGAGACGGCAGCTAGAGCCGTTAACATAGGAACCGTCTGGACACAGAATAACTTGACCGCTTCCACCCACATAGCTTCCATCTGGAGCAAGGCGAGAACCCTGTCCCCCACCTACATACGAGCCGCCAGGGGTAAGTTGTGGATTACCACCACCAACATATTGACCATTTGGTGCTAAATGGCATGTGTCTCCTGATACATATGTGCCATCAGGGCAAAGAGTTGAGGCAGAAACATTGAGCGAGAGCGAACCAAAAATAACAATAGCAAAAAACTTCTTCATGATGAACCTCCTTTGTCTAACGTGGAGCTAAGGGGCGGAGCCACGCAGTGGCGAAGTCCCGCTTGAGCGCAGGGTTAGAACGCGAAATTTTATACAAACCCATAATATCGTTCCTCCACCAATAAGGCCCCCAACAGCAAGCGCAGAGAGGTAGGCAATGACTTGCCAAGACGATGTCAACGTACCACCAACGCCAATGAAAAGCGCTATTACCAATGCAACAAGAACAGCTCCCGCGACAGCGCCAATAGCGAATAAGGCGGCTATTCGGACAGCCACACCCGCTGGTTGAAAGAAACGAGCGCCGATAAATCCTACGGCCCAAATGAGTGCTACGCCAATAACAAAAATAAACCCGGAAAATAATGGTCCCATAGCGTTCTAACGCTGGAATTGAGCGGCGGCGGAGCCGTCCGCCTCGAATGACTTGTTAGACGGCAGCACGCTACGCCGTCGGTGAACTGAACGATAGCGCTGCTTGGAATGTACGGCAATGCCACGAAAATATTGGCCTGCGTGCGAAGAACGAACCGCTGGCGACGATGGCCACGTTGCGACGAACCGCGCGCACCGCGAAGTACGAAAGGGCGAGAGGCGACAACGCGCGCAAGACACCACGAACCACCAAGCGCACGAAAGACAACAACGCAGGCCAGCCTGGGGCAACATACTGCGCGCAGCGAAAAAGAAGCCAGAAAATACAGCGCGCGAGACCACTACAAAGAGATGCTGCTCTGCCGCCTAACAGTTATTAGGCTGACCGACCGGTCAGTACTATTAATAATAATGCAGCGTGCATATATTCGTTAACTATTTGATTGTAAATAAACAGACTAATTTTTCCTGTCAGCATATTAATAATATTAGGGGGCAGGCGCTAATGGCTGCATGTGGGACTCTTCTGCCCCTCGCGACCGGCAGCTTTAGCGAAGTCTACTTTATGGTGGTGACTGACGGCAATGGCTGAGCGCCAGATGCGTGTATCGATACGCATGGTTGGCAAATCGGAAAATTGGGTTGCTGATGCTGTTCAAAGTTTGCATGCGGGGCTGAATCGATATTCCGTTTGATGCTATAGTTTCTCCATGGATTTTTGACATTCAACCCGGAGGAACAAACGATGCGCACCTTATGGATAGTACTGCTGGCCACCCTGCTGGGCGGCTGCGGCTACAACACTTTCCAGACCACCGATGAACAGATCAAGGCGAGCTGGGCGGAAGTGCTGAACCAGTACCAGCGCCGCGCCGATCTGATCCCCAATCTGGTCAACACCGTCAAGGGCTATGCCGCGCAGGAGCAGACCGTGTTGCTGGGCGTTACCGAGGCGCGTGCCAGGGTCGGCAGCATCCAGGCTACCCCCGAGCTGATCAACGACCCGGAAGCCTTCGCCAAATTTCAGGCAGCACAGGGCCAGTTGACCTCGGCATTGAGCCGCCTGCTGGTGGTGTCGGAAAATTATCCGCAATTGAAATCGGACCAGAACTTCCGCGACCTGCAGGCGCAGCTCGAGGGCACGGAAAACCGCATCACCGTGGCGCGCAACCGTTACATCAAGGCTGTGCAGGAATACAACATCACGGTGCGGTCCTTCCCCAGCAACCTCACCGCGATGATGTTCGGCTACAAGGTGAAGCCGTCGTTCACGGTGGAAAACGAGCAACAGATCTCGCGTCCGCCTGAAGTGGATTTCGCCGCGCCCGCCAAGTCCAAGGTCCCGGTATCGGTGGATTGACATGAAGCTGTCATGGGCGCGGGTCGTTCTGCTTGCGCTGCTGCTGGGTGGGGTGGCACACGCCGATGAAGTGAAGGTGCCGCCGCTGACCCAGCGCGTCACCGATCTCACTGCCACCCTGGACGCGCAACAAATCCGGACGCTCGATTCCCGCCTTGCCGCTTTCGAGGCAAAAAAAGGCGCGCAGCTTGCGGTACTGATCGTGCCGTCCACACAACCCGAGACCATAGACCAGTTCAGCATCCGCGTGGTTGAGGCTTGGAAACTGGGGCGCAACAAGGTGGATGACGGCGCGCTGTTGCTGATCGCCAAAGATGACCACAAGCTGCGCATCGAGGTGGGTTACGGCCTGGAAGGCGCACTGAATGACGCTACCGCAAACCGCATCATCGACGAGATCATCGTGCCGCGTTTCAAGGGCGGCGATTTTTACGCGGGCATCGATTCTGGTCTGGCAGCGATGATGCAGGTGGTCGATGGCGAACCCCTGCCGTCCCCGCAACAACGGCATTCCTCGGGTGGCGGGACGAATAATATCGAGTCATTGTTGTTCATCGCGTTCGTTCTGGTGGTTGTGGTGGGTGGCGTGCTGCGCTCATTGCTCGGGCGTTTTCCCGCAGCCTTGC
>JBBQNH010000053.1:0-16330 GCA_038329705.1 Burkholderiales bacterium
AGAAGAAGGTTGAAGACTACGCGGCTGAAGTAGCTGCCGCCGCTGCTGAAGCCGCAAAAGGATAACCGACATGACCGCCCCCGCCTACAAACGTATCTTGCTCAAGCTCAGCGGCGAGGCCCTGATGGGCGACGACAGCTATGGTATCAATCGCGAGACGATCGAGCGCATCGTGGCCGAGATCGCGGAAGTGGTCGGGCTTGGCGTGCAGGTGGCGATCGTGATCGGCGGCGGCAATATCTTTCGCGGTGTGGCACCGGCAGCGGCGGGGATGGATCGGGCGACCGCAGATTACATGGGCATGCTCGCCACGGTGATGAATTCGATGGCATTGCAGGATGCGATGACGCGTGCCGGCCTGGAATGCCGCGTGCAGTCGGCATTGAATCTGGAGCAGGTCGCCGAGCCGTTCGTCCGCAACAAGGCATTGCGCTACCTGGAAGACGGCATGGTGGTGATCTTCGCGGCCGGAATCGGCAGCCCGTTCTTCACCACCGACACTGCCGCCGCATTGCGCGGCGTGGAGATGTCTGCGCAGGTGGTGATCAAGGCGACCAAGGTGGATGGCGTGTATACCGCCGATCCGAAAAAGGATCCCCATGCGATCCGCTATCAGAGCCTGAGCTTTGACGAGGCGATCAGCAAGAATCTCAAGATCATGGATGCAACGGCTTTGACGTTGTGCCGTGACCAGAGGTTGCCGATCATCGTCTTCAGTATCTTCAAACCCGGCGCGCTGAAACGCGTGGTAATGGGCGAAGGTGAAGGCACCCTGGTCAGGGTTGACGACTAGGGTTGGCGTTGACTGGGGTATGTGTAGAATGATTCAGGAGATAAATCGTGATTGCTGAAATCAAAAATTCCACCGAACAAAAAATGCAAAAGTCTCTGGATGCATTGAAAGCCGACTTGGGCAAGGTGCGCACCGGACGGGCGCATACAGGATTGCTGGATCATGTGATGGTGGAATATTACGGTAATCCGACGCTGATCACCCAGGTCGCCAACGTCACGCTGATCGACGCGCGCACCATCGGCGTACAGCCATGGGAAAAGAACATGGTCGGCCCGGTCGAACGTGCTATTCGCGATGGAGACCTTGGATTGAATCCGGCCACCAATGGCGATTTGATTCGCGTGCCGATGCCGATGCTCACCGAGGAACGCCGCCGTGATCTGATCAAGGTGATCAAGGCCGAAGGAGAAACGGCAAAGGTGGCGGTGCGCAATATCCGCCGCGATGCCAACAATACCCTCAAGGAAGCGCTCAAGAACAAAGAGATCGCGGAAGATGAGGAGCGCCGTACCCAGGACGAGATCCAGAAACTGACCGATCGTTTTGTCACCGAGATCGATAATGCGCTGGCTGCGAAAGAAGCCGACCTGATGGCCGTTTAATTCCAAGCGACCCTGGAATAATGGCCAACCTTCCCCCCAGTTCCACACGCATCATCCCCGACGCTGCCAGTATCCCGCGCCATATCGCGGTGATCATGGATGGCAACGGGCGCTGGGCGAAACAGCGCTTCATGCCGCGTGTGGCCGGCCATCAGCGCGGGGTGGAAGCATTGCGCGAAATGGTGAAAGCTTGCCGCGATCTGGGTGTGGAGTACCTGACCGTGTTCGCGTTCAGCAGCGAAAACTGGCGCCGCCCGGCCGACGAGGTTTCCTTTCTGATGTCGCTGTTCCTGAAAATGCTGGAACGCGAAGTCGACAAGATGCATCAAAACAATATCCGCCTCAAGATCATCGGTGATCGCAGCCGTTTCGATGAACAACTCAACCGGACCATGCAAGAGGCCGAACTTCTTACCGCGAATAATTCGGCGTTGACTTTGACGGTTGCCGCAAACTACGGCGGGCGCTGGGATGTGATGCAGGCGATGCATGCCATGCTCGAAGCGCACCCGCAGCTTGCGCAGACCTTTGGCGAGGAGAACCTGCAACCTTATCTGTCGATGAGCGATGCCCCGGAACCCGATCTGTTCATCCGCACCGGCGGGGAGCAGCGCATCAGCAACTTCATGTTGTGGCAACTGGCTTATACCGAATTGTATTTTACCGACACGCTGTGGCCCGCCTTTGACCGCAACGCGCTGGACCAGGCGATCGCATCCTATCAACAGCGCGAACGGCGATTCGGCCGGACCAGCGAGCAGGTGCAGGGGGTGCAGAGTGCATAGTTGGCGAATAAACGCAGTTCCGGGTTTAAAGGCAAAAGGCTCAGGGAAAGGGTCTGATGCTTAAGTCACGCGTGATCACGGCAGTCATTCTGTTGGCGCTGTTTTTGTTGGCACTGTTCACCTTGCCCGACGGGGGCTGGGCTGCATTGGTGACTGTGGCGGTGATGCAGGGTGCGTCGGAATGGTCGCGCCTGTCCAGGTTCAGCCACAAGATGGCAAACCTGTTCTGGGGGCTGACGTTGCTGATACTGCTGGGGTTGATCTGGTTCGACGGCAGTCATACGCCCGAGCAGTCCTTGTATATCCATGTGTCGGTTTATTGCACGTCCGTGGTGCTCTGGCTGGTGATCGTGCCGGCCTGGTTGATGGCCGGCTGGAAGGTCAAACGGCCGGTATTGATGGCGCTGGTCGGTTGGGCGGTGCTGGTTCCGACCGGCTTGGCGATGCTGGATCTGCGGCTCGGTCACCCGTGGTGGTTGCTGGGCATGATGGGGCTGGTGTGGGTGGCAGATATTTCCGCTTACTTCGCCGGTCGCAAGTTCGGGAAAACCAAACTTGCACCCAGCATCAGCCCCGGCAAGACCTGGGAAGGGGTGGGAGGCGCGTTATTCGGTGTGTCGGTTTGTATCGTGCTGGGTTGGAGCTTCAGCCCTTACTCGGTACATTATGCTTTCCTGCCCAGCGTGCTGATGGCTTCATGGTGCTGGGTGGGCCTGGCGGTCATCGGCGATTTGTTCGAATCCGCAATCAAGCGCCAGGCGGGTGTCAAGGACAGCGGCGCGTTGTTGCCGGGTCACGGCGGATTGCTGGATCGTATCGATGCACTGACCTCGACCCTGCCGCTCGCCGCGCTGGCGATCCTGTTGCAGCATGTTGGCTGACGCAATGCATTCCAAGCCGCAACGCACCGCCGTGCAGTCTATTACGATCCTGGGCTCCACAGGCAGTATCGGCACCAGCACGCTGGATGTGGTGGCGCGCCACCCCGACAAATTCAAGATCATCGCGTTGACGGCAAACACCCGGGTCGACCTGTTATTCGGGCAATGCCGGCAATTCAAGCCGAGCTATGCGGTGCTGCTCGACGAGGATGCTGCCACACAATTGCGCGAGCGGATACGCGAAGCCGGGCTGGGCACCGAGGTGTTGAGCGGTGCGGCCGCGCTGGAGCAGGTTGCGGTGTTGCCGGAAGTGGATGCAGTGATGGCGGCCATCGTCGGAGCGGCGGGTTTACGGCCCACGCTCGCGGCAGCGCGTGCCGGCAAAAAAGTTTTGCTGGCGAACAAGGAGACGCTGGTGATGGCCGGCAATGTGTTCATGGATGCGGTACGTGACAGCGGTGCCACGCTGCTGCCGATCGACAGCGAGCACAATGCGATCTTCCAGGCTTTGCCGCGTGACTTTGCCGGCAACTTCGCGGAAAAGGGCGTGCGCCGCATCCTGCTGACCGCTTCGGGTGGTCCGTTCCGCAATACGCCGCTGGATGAACTGGATGCAGTCACTCCCGAGCAGGCTTGCGCGCATCCCAACTGGGTGATGGGGCGCAAGATATCGGTGGACTCGGCAAGCATGATGAACAAGGGTCTTGAAGTCATCGAGGCGCACTGGCTGTTCAACGCGGGTGCCGATGATATCCAGGTGGTGATCCATCCGCAGAGCGTGATCCATTCGCTGGTCGAATATGTGGACGGGTCGGTGCTGGCGCAACTCGGCAATCCCGACATGCGCACCCCGATCGCCTATGGCCTGGCCTATCCGGAGCGCATCGATGCCGGTGTGGCACCGCTGGATCTGTTCAGGGTGGCGACGCTGGATTTCAGCGCGCCCGATTTCGCGCGCTTCCCCTGTCTGGCATTGGCGTACCGGGCCTTGCGGGCGGCGGGCACTGCCCCGGCGGTATTGAATGCTGCCAATGAAGTCGCGGTGGCGGCGTTCCTCGACGGGCAGATTTCCTTTCCGCAGATTGCGCGTGTCATAGAATCCGTGCTGGATAAGTTGCCGGTCGGCAAGGTAGGATGTCTGGAAGACGTTCTGGGCGCGGATGCCGAAGCGCGTGATGCGGCACAACTTAAAATCAGACAATCAATCAAATGATCACTTTACTCGCATTTATCGTTGCAATAGCACTGCTGGTCGTGTTCCATGAGTTCGGTCACTATTGGGTGGCGCGCCGCTGCGGGGTGAAAGTGCTGCGTTTTTCGCTGGGCTTCGGCAACGTGATCTACAGCAGGCGTTTTGCCAACAGTGATACCGAGTGGGTGATCTCCACGGTGCCGCTGGGTGGTTACGTCAAGATGCTGGATGAGCGCGAAGAAGCGGTGGCGCCGGAGGATATGCCTTATGCCTTCAACCGCAAACCGGTATGGCAGCGCATGGCGATCGTGGTCGCCGGCCCGTTGGCAAACTTTCTGCTGGCTATCGTGCTGTACTGGGGATTGTTCGTTCACGGCATACCGGGTCTGAAGCCGACGCTTGGCGATGTTCCGCCGGGTACGCCGGCCGCCGTCGCGCAGATGCAAGCCAATGAAACCATAGTCAGCGTCGATGGTGAACCGGTTCCGAGTTGGCAGGAATTGCACTGGTTGTTGATGGAAGCGATCCTGCAGCAGAATCATGAAGCGGTGAAACCGGGCGTGGTCAGGATCGAAGCACGCAGTGCCGGCGGTACACCGCTGGTTCATCTGCTCGATGTGAGCGCCCTGAATGCGGGAGATCTGGATGGCGATTTTCTCGACAAGATCGGATTGCATGCCTATCAACCGGTTGTCTTGCCGGTGATCGGCGATGTCGTTTCCGGCGGTGTGGCACAACTTGCCGGCCTGCAACAGGGCGATCGTATCCTGCGCGCCAATGGGGCTGAGATACAGCGCTGGATGGATCTGGTGGAGATGATACGAGCACATCCCGGTCAAACCGTGCAACTCGTTATTCAACGGGGCGACTCGACTTTGCCTGTCAGCGTGGTTCCACAGGCGGTAGATGAATCAGGAAAACAGGTGGGCAAGATCGGCGCGGGCCCGAAAGTGGATGACGCGGCATGGCAGGCGATGCTCATCGATGTGAAATACGGTCCGCTGGACGGGTTGACCCAGTCGCTGCGCAAGACCTGGGAGACATCCGTGATCAGCCTGAAGATGCTGGGCAAGATGGTGATGGGCGAAGTGTCGATGAAGAATCTGAGCGGACCGATCACGATTGCCGATTATGCCGGACAGTCCGCAAAGATGGGTGTCGCGGCTTACCTGGGCTTTCTGGCGTTGATCAGTATCAGTCTCGGCGTGCTGAATCTGCTGCCCATCCCGTTATTGGATGGAGGTCACTTGCTGTATTATGCTGTAGAGCTTGTCAAGGGTAGCCCGGCCTCCGAACAGTCATGGGAGATCGGTCAAAAGATAGGCATCGCACTGCTCGGTACACTGATGGTCTTTGCTGTATATAACGATATCAATCGCTTGGTTTCTGGCTAAAAATGTATAAAAAAATGCTGGCGGGGATGATCTCCCTGCTCTGTATCTCACACGGCTTTGTATCATCCTGTTGGGCAATCGAGCCTTTCACCGTCAAGGACATTCGCGTCGAGGGTATCCAGCGTACCGAAGCCGGTACCGTGTTCAGTTACCTGCCGGTCAAGGTCGGCGATACCATGGATAACGAACAGGGCGCTGCGGCTATCCACGCCCTGTATGCCACCGCGTTTTTCAAGGATGTGAAGCTGAAGGTCGACCATGGCGTGCTGATCGTGCAAGTGCAGGAGCGTCCTTCGATCGCCAGTATCGAGATAAACGGAACCAAGGAGTTCCCCAAGGACCAGCTAAAGGACAGCATGAAATATGCGGGACTTGCCGAAGCGCGCATTTTTGACAAGGGCGCGCTGGAAAAAGCCGTTCAGGAGTTGAAACGCCAGTATGTCGCGCGCGGAAAATATGGTGTCAAGGTGACGACCACCGTCACCCAACTGGAACGCAACCGGGTCGGTATCGTGTTCACTGTGGTCGAGGGCGAAGTCTCCAAGATCAGACAGATCAATCTGATCGGCAATCATGTCTATCCGGAAGCCGAGCTGCAGGATTTGATGAAGCTCAGCACCCCGGGCTGGTTCTCATGGTTCAGCAGCAACGACCAGTATTCCAAACAAAAATTGTCCGCGGATCTGGAGACCCTGCGTTCCTTCTACATGGACAACGGTTATCTGGAGTTCAGTATCGATTCGACCCAGGTGTCGATCACACCCGACAAGAAGGATATCTACATCACCGTCAATATCACCGAAGGCGACAAATATACCATCTCCAAGACGACTGTCACCGGCGATACGCTGATACCGAAAGCGGAGATCGAAAAACTTCTGCTGGTCAAGGCCGGGGATACGTTTTCACGCAAGGACATGAGCGAAACCAGCCGGAAGATCGGGGAGCGTCTGGGCCAGGAAGGTTACGCCTTTGCCAATGTGAACGCCATCCCGGAGATCGACAAGGAAAAACACCAGGTCGCCTTCAATTTTGTGGTGGATCCCGGCAGTCGCGTGTATATCCGCCGTATCAATGTTGCCGGTAACAACAAGAGCCGCGACGAGGTGATACGTCGCGAGTTCCGCCAGACTGAAGGCGAGTGGTTCAATGTGGACAAGATCAAGAAATCCAAACAGCGTATCGACAAGCTGGATTTCTTCTCCGAAGTCAATATCGAAACGCCTGCAGTTCAGGGGACCGCGGACCAGGTGGATGTGGATGTGTCGGTCAAGGAAAAGTCGACCGGGAGCATTTCGGTGGGTGCCGGTTTTTCCAGTGGCGAAGGCCTGATCCTGACCGGCAGCGTGTCGCAGGCCAACCTGTTTGGCACCGGTAATTTTCTGTCCACCCAGATCAATACCGGCAAGGTCAACCAGGTGTATTCCGTTTCCTATACCAATCCCTATTTCACCGACGACGGCGTCAGCCGCGGCTTTGATGTTTACAAACGTAATACTGATTCGCAAAGTACCGCGGTCAGCCAATATTCTTCCCATACGCTCGGCACCGGTGTGCGATTTGGCGTACCCATATCCGAGGAACAGACGATCAGTTACGGTCTGGCGGTCGAGAATACCAAGTTGGGATTGTTCTCAACCAGTCCGACGCGATTGATGCAATATGTGAACGTCAACGGCGCGGTGAACAGCAACCTGCTGGGAACCATCGGTTGGGGAAGGGACACTCTGGACAGCGCGATCTATACCACCGAAGGGACGGTGCAACGTGCCTTTGCGGAAATCGCGCTGCCGGTGTTCGACATGCGTTATTACAAGCTGAATTACCAGCATCAGTGGTTTCATCCGCTGAGCAAGGATGTCACCCTGTTGCTTCATGGCGAAGCCGGCATTGCCGGCGGTTATGGCGGCAAGGAATTGCCGTTCTTCAAGAACTTTTATGCCGGGGGGCCCGGTTCGGTGCGCGGCTATGACTCTAACTCGCTCGGTCCGCGCGATACTTCGAATAATGTGCTGGGCGGTAACAGGCGGCTACTCGGCGGGGTCGAGTTGCTGGCGCCGTTTCCCGGAACGGGCAAGGAAAAATCCGTGCGTCTGAGCGGGTTTGTCGATGCCGGGGGGGTGTATGGACCCGGTGACCTGCCGGGCAGTGCCGGAATGCGCTATTCTACGGGCGTGGCCCTGACCTGGATATCTCCGGTGGGGCCGCTCAAATTCAGTTATGCGGTACCGATCAACAAGCAGCCGGTGGACAAGTTGCAGAAATTCCAATTCACTTTGGGTTCGGTGTTCTAGAAACGTTTCACACGACAAGGATACGCCGTGTTTTGGCTGGGTTGGTCACACGGGCAATCTGTAAATCGATACGGATTGATGCAAGGTTGAAGCAGTCTTGGCAACACAGGCACATTTTGCAAATGGGGAGATGATAATGAGAACAATGATCAAGACGTGCATGCTGGCGATGCTGCTGGGAGCGGGTGCGGCGCAAGCCGGGGATTTCAAGGTGGGCGTGGTCGATACCGAGCGCGTGCTGCGTGAATCTGCACCCGCGATGCAGGCGGAAAGCAAGATCGAAAAGGAATTCTCCGGACGCGACCAGGAGATCAAGAAGCTGATGAAACAGGCCAAGGAGTTGCAAGCTTCGCTGGACAAGGACGACGGCAAACTTTCGGATCCGGAGCATCGCAACAAGGAACGCGAATTGACGGCCATGAATGTCGACCTGCAGCGTATGCAGCGCGAATTTCGCGAGGATCTGAATTTGCGCAAGAACGAAGAGTTGGCCATCGTGCTCGAGCAGGCCAACAAGGCGATCCAGGCGATCGCCGAAAAGGGGAAATTCGACTTGATCCTGCAGGAAGCGGTGTATCGCAATCCGAAGATCGACATCACCGATCTGGTGATACAGCATCTCGCCGACAGCAAACCGGATGGCAAGTCCGACAATAATTCAGGCAAGTAGACGTGGTTCAGAGCATGACGGTTTCCTACCGGTTATCCGATATTGTCGCGCGATTTGGCGGACGGATCCTGGGTGAGGCCGATGCGAGCGTCACCCAGGTCGCAACGCTTGAAACTGCCGGGCCATCGAATATCAGTTTCCTTACCAATAGCAAATATCGCGGACAACTGGCCGGCACCAAAGCCGGTGCGCTGATATTGGGCGAAGCCGATGCAGATGCCAGCGGCTTGCCGCGCATCATCACGGATAACCCTTATGCCTACTTCGCCAAGGTTTCGGCGTTGCTGAACCCGTTGCCGGATGCGCAACCCGGCATACACCCCAGTGCGGTTGTGGGTGCCGGGGCGAAGATAGACGCGACAGCCAGTATTGCGGCGACGGTCGTGATTGGCGATGGGGTGACGATCGGGCCACATTGCGTGATCGGCCCAGGCTGTTATATCGGCAACGATACGGTCGTTGGCAGCAGTGCGCGGTTGTATCCACGGGTGGTGATCTATCACGATTGTGTGATCGGCGACAACCTGATCGCGCATTCCGGTGTCGTGATCGGTGCCGATGGATTCGGACTGGCAATGGATGAAGGGCGATGGATCAAGATCCCGCAGATCGGACGTGTGGTGATCGGCAATGATGTGGAGGTCGGGGCAAACACCACCATCGACCGTGGCGCTCTGGACGACACGATCATCGAAGAGGGTGTGAAGATGGACAACCAGATACAGGTCGCGCATAACGTGCGCATCGGTGCACACACCGCGATCGCGGGCTGTGTCGGTATCGCGGGCAGCGCCACCATCGGACGTTATTGCCGGATCGGCGGGAGTGCCGGGATACTCGGCCATCTGCAGATCGCCGACCATGTGGAAATTGCATCATTTACGCTGATCAGCAAATCCATCAGCGAGGCGGGCAGCTACGCCGGTATTTTTCCGTTCAGCCGCAACGATGAGTGGCGCAAAACGGCTGCACAATTGCGGCACCTTGATGAACTGGCACACAAGGTAAAATCATTACAGCAACAAATCGAAAAACTGAGGGGAACAAAAAAATGAGCGTTACGATGGACATCCAAGAGGTTATGAAGCGCCTGCCGCACCGTTATCCATTCCTGCTGATCGACCGGGTGCTGTCATCCGATCCGGGCAAGAGTCTGGTAGCGCTGAAAAATGTCACGATCAACGAGCCGTTCTTTCCGGGACACTATCCGCACCATCCGGTGATGCCGGGTGTGCTGATCATCGAGGCGATGGCCCAGGCCGCTGCGCTGCTGTCATTCAGCAGTGGCGCGGGACAGGTGGACGACAGCAAGGTCTACCTGTTCGTCGGCATCGACGGCGCGCGTTTCAAGAAACCGGTTGTCCCCGGTGATCAGCTGCACATCAAGGTCGAGGTGCTGGCCACCAAACGCGGCCTGTGGAAATTCCGCGCAAAAGCCGAAGTCGACGGGCAGCTTGCCGCTGAAGCCGAGATCATGTGCACGATGAGGGACAGGTGATCCATGGGTAACCGGCATTCCACCGCCATCATCCATTCCGGAGCAAAGCTGGCAGATGATGTAGAGATCGGCCCGTATTCGATCATCGGCGAGCACGTCGAGATCGGCGCCGGGTCGGTGGTTGGCCCCCATGTGGTGATCGATGGCCATACCACCATCGGTACAGGCAACCGCATCTTCCAGTTCGGTTCCATCGGCGAGATCCCGCAGGACAAGAAATACAGGGGCGAACCAACACGGCTGGTGATCGGCGACAACAACACTATCCGCGAATGCTGCACCCTGAATCTGGGCACGGCGCAGGACAAGGGCGTCACCACCATCGGCAGCGACAACTGGATCATGGCCTACGTGCACGTCGCGCACGATTGTCTGATCGGCGACCACAACATCATCGCCAATTCGGTGCAGTTCGCCGGGCATGTCGAGATGGGCAGCCATATCCTGATCGGCGGTATCAGCGGCATCCACCAGTACGTGCGTATCGGCGATTTCGCCATGGTAGGCTTCCAGACACGCTTGTCGCAGGATTTGCCGCCGTTCGTTACCGCAGTGGGCAACCCGGCTGAAGTGAAAGGACCGCACCAGGAAGGGCCGCGCCGCAAAGGTTATTCCGATGCCAGGCTGGACATGATCAAGAAAATGTACCGCACGCTGTACCGTACCGGCAGCAGCCTTGAAACAGCCAAACAGGAGATTTCCGGGTTGCGCGGACAGGTGCCTGAAGCGGATACGGACATCGACAACATGCTGACCTTTCTCAACAACGCCAGTCGCGGCATCGTCCGGTAAATTTCAATGGTACGACAAAACAAAATCATCGCCATCGTGGCGGGTGAAGCCTCGGGTGATCTGCTCGGCAGCCATTTGATGTCGGCGTTGAAAACGGTCCGGCCTGAACTGAAATTCGTCGGGATCGGCGGACCCCGCATGAAAGCGGTCGGCATGGACATCCTGTTCCCGATGGAGAAACTCGCGGTGCGCGGTTATGTCGAAGTGTTGCGCCACTTCTTCGAGATCCTCGGCATTCGCCGCAAACTGCGCGCCCATTTACTGGCCAACAAACCGGACATGTTTATCGGCGTGGACGCGCCGGATTTCAATCTCGATCTGGAGCTGGTACTCAAGCAGCACGGTATCCCGACCATCCACTATGTCAGCCCGTCGATATGGGCGTGGCGCGGTGAGCGTATCCACAAGATCAAGCGTGCGGTGTCCCACATGCTCGCCTTGTTTCCGCATGAGGCCGACATCTACCGGAAAGCGGAAGTGCCGGTGGATTATGTGGGACACCCGCTTGCCGACCTGTTGCCCGATCAGCCGAAGCGTGCCGAGATGCGCGAAGCGATGCGCATCCCGCAACAGGCCAAGGTTTTCGCATTTCTGCCCGGCAGCCGCCAGAGTGAAGTCACGCAACTTGCCCGCATTTATATCGAAACCGCCAGGCTGGTTTTGCAACGGCATCCGGAAGCGCGTTTTCTGGTGCCGTTGGCGAGCCGCGAAACGCGGACGATATTCGAGCAGGCGCTTTATGATTGCGATGCCCAGGAATTGCCGATCACGATGCTGTTCGGCCACGCCCAGGATGCGATGATCGCCGCCGACGGCGTGCTGGTAGCGTCCGGAACGGCCACTCTGGAAGCGGCCCTGCTCAAGCGGCCGATGGTGATCACCTACCGGATGCCGGCGCTGTCTTGGTGGCTGATGAAGCGCAAAGGTTACCAGCTCTATTACGGTCTGCCCAATATCCTGTGCGAGCGTTTTGTCGTGCCTGAACTGATGCAGGATGACGCGACGCCGGAGAACCTGGCACAGGCGCTGCTCAATCTGGTCAACAGCAAAACAGCCGTGACGCAGATCGAAGAAACTTTTGCCGCGCTGCACAAAACATTGCGCAACGATACCGCCCGTAAAGCGGCGGCGGCCATTCTGCCTTATCTGCCTGATGCATGAGTTCTCCTGAAAACCTGTCGCGCGATTTGGATATCCGCTTGACCAATATGGTGCTGGTTTGTGGCGTGGATGAGGCTGGTAGAGGCCCGCTGGCCGGTCCGGTCAGCGCTGCAGCGGTGATACTCGATCCCGATAATCCGATCGCCGGTCTGGCCGATTCGAAAAAACTCAGCGAGCGCCAGCGCGAGCGGCTCGCGCCCGTCATCCGAGAAAGAGCGATCGCCTGGGCGGTAGCCTACGCCGAAGTCGATGAAATAGACCGGCTCAACATCCTGCAAGCCACGCTGCTGGCGATGCGGCGCGCGGTACTGTCCCTGACCGTTCATCCCCGGCAAGTGCTGGTCGACGGTTTGTATTGCCCGCAGACCGGTATTCCCAGCCAGGCTATTATCAAGGGGGACAGCAAGGTAGCCGCGATTTCCGCAGCCTCCATACTGGCGAAAACCGCACGGGATGCACTGATGATGGAATTGCACGTAGAATACCCGCACTACGGCTTTGCCGATCACAAAGGATATCCCACCGTCGCACACCTTGCCGCATTGCGGTTGCACGGGGTATCAAACGTGCATCGCAAAAGTTTCAGGCCGGTGCGTGAGCTGCTTTTTCCAGATGTAAATAAACGTTAGCAAGCAGGCTGATATCGCGCACCCCGATCACCAACATACTGTTACCCAGGAAAAACCATGACGCTGTTCAAATTGATTCATCTGCTTGCCTCCCTGATCTGGGTCGGCGGCATGTTCTTCGCTTACGTGGTGCTGCGACCCGCTGCCGTGGAGGTGCTCGAACCGCCACAACGGCTGAGTCTTTGGGATAACGTGTTTCGCCGCTTCTTCGTCTGGGTATGGGGTACTGTTGCGGTACTGTTGGTTAGCGGTCTGTACATGATCTATTTGTTCGGGGGTATGGCGCACGTGGGCCGCCACGTTCACATCATGCTGGTATCGGGTCTGGCGATGATGGTGATCTATGCTTATGTGTTTTTCGCCTGCTATGTGCCTTTTAGCCTGCATGTCGCCAAGCAACGCTGGAAGGAGGCGGGCGGGTTGTTGGGAAAGATCCGCAAATTGATCGCTGTCAATCTGGTCCTGGGGGTGCTGACAGTGTGTGTGGCCGTTGCAGGCATGATGTGAATGTAAGTTGACCGGTGTCACAGGATGATCAGGTTTGCTTCAAACGGGATCGTCCACTTTGCTATAATGCCCACAATTCTTTGTAATCCGAATTTCCGGCACATGCAAATATGTGGGGAGATTTAAATTTTAACTTTCAGCTTGGGGAATACCAATGGACGAAAACAACACAGTCGTGCAACTCAAAGAGCGGCTCAACAAAGACAGCAACGATATCGATGCGGCGATCACGCTGGGCAATATCTTTTATGACAACGGGGATGCCGGGCAATCGATACTTTATTACCGGCGTGCGCTTGATATCAATCCCGATTTGCCCGGCGTACGTACCGATCTCGGCACGATGTATTGGCGCAATGATGATATCAGTCTGGCTGAACAGGCTTTTCGTGACGCGATCTTCGGCGATCCGGGCTTCGGGCATGCTTATGTGAATCTTGGCCTGTTGCTGCATCGCGCCAAAAACAATGTCAAAGAGGCACGAGAGATCTGGCAGAAATTGCTGACAGTCAATCCCGAACATGATGTGGCGACCAAAGCGCGTGAATTACTGCAGGAAACGGCGGCACTGATCAACTGACTGCCGGGTTTCGCGCAAACGGAATCCCGCCGGAGATTCCGGGAAGATTCTGGCCTGCGACGGAACACCGGCGCAGTGTTTTATGCAGCATGATACGTGACCGGTATGACACGGTTGCCTGGGCAGTGGTCCGCAGCCGGCGGTAGTCAGAATAATCCTCAGCATTCATCCTGATCGGTCACAACCATGTTTGAAATGCTTCGTCGCTGGCTGGGTCATGCACCGGCCCTCTCTCCTGAAACAAAAGATCCCTCCCGGCAACTAGATGGGGATGAGCCTTTAAAGCCCGTCCGGGATGGAATCACAGCAGAACAATTTCAGCATTCCTTTATTTGTCGCGAGGCGGCGCTGGGTCGCGATGAACGAATCAGTGGCTATCTTTTTACCATGAGACAGCAACTGTCATCGCGCATGATGGAAAATAGCATGCTGATACAACGCGTGCACGACGAAGCCATGCTGAACAATATCGCCAAGCTCGACATGCCGGCATTGCTGGGGAGCCGCCATGCGTTCGTTCACCTTTCGCAGTCTTCTCTGGATAGTCCGCTGCTTGAGGCGATTTCCAGGGTCAATGTGGTCATCATGATCAACGCCGGCAAATTGATTGCCGGTCAACCGCAGCTGCACGCCAAGTTGCTTCGGCTAAGAGAGATGGGCATAAGATACGGTTGGAAAATCGGGGCTTCACACCCGGATATCGGGGAATTTGTGGGTGAAGCCGATTTTGTCGAGATTGAACCTGCCGGTTTTGATGTAAACCAGTTGAAAATGGTTTGTCGTCAGTTCCGTGCCCTCTCCAAGGACCTGAAGCTGGTCGCCAGCGGATTACAATCTTCGGATGAATTCAGGCTTTGCTTTCACGCCGGGTTTGATTATTTCATGGGCCCTTTTGTTTCAAATCGGGAGAATTGGCAACCGCCGAAAAGTGAGATCAATCGCTTGCGGGTAATCGAGGTGCTCAACATGATCCGCCGCGGTGCAGAATTTGACGCGGTTGCAGAGGCATTGCGCACCGAATCGGTCCTGACGTTCAAGCTGTTGCGCTATATCAATTCACCCGGTTTGGGTTTGCTGGCAAAGATCAGCGAGATTCCACAGGCGCTCATGATTCTTGGCAGGGATCGCTTCTATCGCTGGCTTTCGTTGCTGATTTTTGATTTTGACCGGTCAGGCTACCGCGAGCATGTCCTCAATGAACAGGTGTTGGCACGCGCTCGATTTCTGGAAATTCTTGCAGGCCGGGGGCATGTGCCGTTTGAACCTGATAACTTGTTCATGACCGGACTTTTTTCCATGCTGAATGTGATGATGGGTCAGCCTATGGAGGATATCCTGAAACAATTATCCCTGCCGGATATGGTTGCGGCCACGCTAAAGGGAGGGCAGGGACCGATGCGGGATGTGATGTTGTTGGCAATCGCGGTTGAATCCGGCACTTTGAATGAGATAGCGACTGCGGCAAAGCGCTGTGATCTGGATGCGAGCGTGGTTTCTAAAACGATGATCGAAGCGCTGGCCTGGGCCCAACAGGTGAGTTTCGCCGGCGAGTAACTGCGGATACCGGTTCTTTGCGGGGGTAATGTCGGACCCGGCAAAAATATATAAAACCGGAACGCTACGGATTCTCCATCAGATCAAACCGTCTTGCGTGGTGGCAGGTATAACCGCCGCGATTCTTGACCAGATACTTCTGGTGGTATTCCTCGGCGCGCCAGAACTCGCGGAACGGCGCGACCTCGGTCACTACCTTCGCGCCCCATTCGCCTGAAGCGTCCACGGTGCGGATAACTTCCTCCGCAACCTGTTTCTGCTCCTCGTCCACGCAAAAGATCGCCGAGCGGTAAGACGTGCCGATATCATTCCCCTGGCGGTTCTTCGTGGTCGGGTTGTGCATGCGGAAGAACTCGAACAGCAGGTGGCGATAGGTCAGTTGATCGGGGTCGAAAGTCACCTTCAGCGCTTCCGCGTGTCCGTTGTGCCTCTCATACGTCGCGTTTTGCACATCGCCGCCGGTATAACCGACCTCGGTCTCCAGCACGCCGGGGATAATCCTCACCAGTTCTTCCATGCCCCAGAAACAGCCGCCGGCGAGGTAGGCTGTTTGGGTAGGATTAGGCTGCGATTTCAAGGTACTCGACGATGCTGGCTGGCTGGGGAATAAGTATTCCATCTTCTCGAAGACCTTCAATATGAAACTCAATGGCTTCACGGATTTCACGCTCGGTTTCTTCGATGGTGTGACCAGTAGCAACACAACCCGGCAAATCAGGCACGTAAGCTGAGTAGTTGTTTTCTGTCCTTTCGAAAACGATTGCGTAACGCATAGATTACTCCTTTAGCTTGGCTTGTTTGAGTATGCTGTTCAAAGTGCCGGGCGCTAAATCATCACTTGGTTTTCCGGGCAAGGTAACGCGGCCACTTCTGACGGGATGCTTGAATTGACGATGACTGCCTCGCGTTTGCAGCAAGATACCATCCATCCGTATTCAGCATCATCAATATTTCGCTTACTTTCATGCAGCAAGGATAGCAGATTGCCTTCGGGC
>JBBQNH010000054.1:0-16216 GCA_038329705.1 Burkholderiales bacterium
AGAGGGTTCAATCTCTGGAAGTTACTTGAATCGGAATATGCGTAAACTGATTTCAAATCGGCACCAAAATAAACTGCTCTGCAAGCAGCGCCAATGCTTAACCTTGACGCATACTTTTGTAAGTTAACCGGACACTACTGATATGAGACATGTCCTGAACATCGTTGAAGAAGGCATAAAATATGCCGGTTACTAGCTGAAGCAGAACTTCGGTGCCTCGGGAATCGCTAAATTTGGGAGTAATTATGTATATCCATTGGCAAAAATCCCTCGAATTGAACAACGATATGATCGATACTCAGCATCGCATGATGGTATTGCTTTGCCGCAAGCTGGATATTTCGATCAAAACCAAACAACCTGATCAAAGGATACGATGGGTGATGCTGGAGTTGAAGAAATTTACAGAATTCCACTTTATCAGCGAAGAGAATCTGATGCATGAGATCGGTTACCCCGATGTGGATGAACACGCACTCTCCCACGCAGAATTATTATCTCAGCTGGATATGATGCTTGCGAAGATCAGTCACAGCAAGGAATTCCCTGAAGACCTGTTGTACTTTCTAAACAAATGGATGATTCAGCACGTTGGCCGTGAGGATAAAAAGATCGCAGAATATTTAAACCATGCGGAGCAGCGTCCAATCGGTGAAGATTTGTACAAGGAATATCTATTGACGAGCAATGAATTGTAATTACTGGGGTTTTCAATTAGACGATATTTAAAGAGAAGTCATGTTGCTAATATCATCGACTGTGGCACCCACACATTATCAAATTCCCAAAGTCCTATTAAAGTCGGCGCGCCATGATCGTAATGTCGACTTCCCTGATCACACCACAGACACTGTCAAACAAGCCGTTGCATTACGATAGCTAAAGTCCACCTTTTGTCTTTATCTGATCGATAAATCGGTTCACCCAATAAATCACATCTACCAATAAATGCAATCGGGTCAAATGCAACTTCACTATGAGCTGAAAGAAATAGCTTGGAGAAAAAGTCACTCTGGAAAGAAAAATGGGCTAGACCGTTTCCGATCTAACCCATTGACTTGTTTGGTAGGCACGAATGGACTCGAACCATCGACCCCTTGGATGTCGACCAAGTGCTCTAACCAGCTGAGCTACGCGCCTATTACAGGGGGCGTATTGTATCTTAAAGGTCTCGCTCCATCAAACGAAAATCATGCACGTTTGGTGTGGCAGCCCAAAGTTGCCAATACCCGTTTCCAGCCGATTCTGTATGTTGTGATCAAGCATGGTACGCTTCCTACATACTGCAATTTTTTGGCTTTATCGTTTTACAGATAATGTGATTTAATCAAAAGATTTTTTCCGGAATCGCGCGCTATATGATTTGCATTAAAAATAAGGTCGTATTTTGTTTGGTTATATTCTCACTCCTGGCAACAGCATCAGTTTATGCCGAAGAACCCACCAAAGCTTACAGGCAACGTCTTGGCAGTGGTGATCCAGTAGCAGGCAAAGCAAAATCGACCCTGTGTCAAGGTTGTCACGGCGAGGACGGTTTGAGTGTGGAAAACCTGATTCCCCATCTTGCCGGGCAATACTCGGGATACATTGAAAAAGAACTACGAAACTTTCAGTCCGGAGCGCGCAAGCACCAGATCATGAGCGTCATGGCAAAAACCATCAACAATTCAGATCTGGCTGATATCGGGGCCTATTTCGCCAGCCAGAAGAAAATGCAAGGTGGCGGTTGGGGAGTCGACCCGACCGCAAAGAAATTATTTTACAAAGGAGACAAGACAAGAAATATTCTGCCCTGTGTAAGCTGTCACGGCGTTAACGGAAAAGGCAAAGCCACCAATTCCGTGATATTCCCGGTGATTGGCGGGCAACACAAAAATTACCTTCGTGCTCAACTGATCAATTGGCAAACTGGCGCGCGAAACAACAGCCCGGACGGCATGATGAACAAAATCACCAAGACTCTGACTGATAGGGAAATCGAGCTATTGGCGGATTACATTTCCGGGATGTAGGCAACAGGCGTGCACCGAATTATTACTCGTCGCAAACTTGGTGTTAATCAGTAAACATAAAACGGTTCAATAACTGCCGGAGGCGAGATTATCGAAACGCGTGTACTCGCCGCGGAATGCCAACTCGACTTTTCCAATCGGGCCGTTACGTTGTTTACCGATGATGATCTCGGCCTTGCCCTGACTGGGAGAATCACTGTTGTAGACTTCATCGCGATAAATGAACAGGATCAGATCTGCATCCTGCTCGATTGCGCCGGATTCGCGCAGATCCGACATCACCGGCCGTTTATCCGTGCGTTGCTCCAGACTGCGGTTCAACTGCGACAGCGCGATCACCGGCACCTGCAATTCCTTGGCCAGAGCCTTTAGCGAACGTGATATCTCCGAAATTTCGGTGGCACGGTTCTCACTGACTTTGCCCACGTTGGAACTCATCAGCTGCAAATAATCGACCACGATCAAACCAAGTCCGCTGTTACTGCGATGCAGGCGTCGCGATCGCGCGCGCAGATCCAGGGAAGACAAAGCGGCGCTCTCGTCAATAAAGATGGGCGCATCATTCAGCTTGCCTAGTGCCTGGGTCAGCCGTCCCCAATCATCGTCCTGCAATTTTCCGGTGCGCAGGTCCTGCTGATTGAGTTTTCCGACCGAGCCGATCATGCGCATCACCAGTTGCGCCGCACCCATTTCCATACTGAAGATCGCCACCGGTAGCTTGCTGTCCAGCGCCACGTTCTCCGCAATGTTGATGGCAAGCGCAGTCTTGCCCATGCTGGGGCGGCCCGCAATGATGACCAGGTCGCCGGGATGCAATCCGGAAGTCTTGCGGTCCAGGTCGGTGAATCCGGTCGCGGTTCCGGTCACATCGCTGGCATTGTCGCGCCCATACAAGGTTTCGATGCGTTCCACCACTTGCGTCAGCAACGGCGGCATGGGCAGAAATCCCTGCTTGCCTTGCGAACCCGCCTCGGCGATCTCGAATACTTTGCTTTCCGCTTCATCCAGTAATTGCGCGGCATCACGCCCGGTCGGATTGTAGGCACTGCTGGCGATTTCACTGCCGACTTCCGCCAGTTTGCGCATGATGGAGCGTTCCCGGACGATTTCACCATAGCGGCGAATATTGGCTGCCGACGGCACATTCTGTGCCAAGCCGCCCAGGTAAGAGAGTCCGCCCACCTTATCCAATTCACCGGAGATCTCCAATGCCTCGGACACGGTAATCACATCCACCGGTTTTGCCTGCTCGCTCAACTTGACGATCTGGCGGTAGATCAGGCGATGCTCCTGGCGATAGAAATCGTCGAGCTGCACCAGGTCGGCGATCTTGTCCAGTGCGGTCGCCTCCAGCATCAAGCCACCCAGCACCGATTGTTCCGCTTCCACCGAGTGGGGCGGCAATTTGATCTGGTCGATCTGCATGTCGGTGCCAGAAGAATTTTGGGGAAAGTTTTGCATGGAATCAAATCACGGGAGCTCAAGCGAAAGGTATTTTACCTTGTAAAAGGCTAAACCCTGAAAACAAAAAAGGACTGTCACCAGTCCTTTTTGTATAGCGATGAACAGGAAGCTGAATTACTGTTCACCGAGTACCGAAACAGTTATTCCCACCACCACATCGGTATGCAGCGCGATGTTGACTGGATGGTCTCCGATCTGTTTGAGGTGACCTTCAGCCATGCGCACTTGCGACTTCTCGACTTCAAAGCCCTGTGTTGCGAGCGCGGCCACGACATCCGCATTGGTAACGGAGCCGAACAGCTTTCCATCCACACCGGCCTTTTGCACGATCTGCACAGTCAAGCCGGCCAATTTTTCGCCGCGAACTTGTGATTCGGCCAGTTTGGCCTTGTCGGCCGCTTCGAGTTCGACACGACGCACTTCAAACTCGGCCATGTTGGCGGCAGTCGCACGCTTGGCCTTGCCCTGCGGAATCAGGTAATTGCGCGCAAAACCGTTTTTGACCTTGACCACTTCTCCCAATGAACCAAGGTTGGTCACTTTTTCCATCAATATAATTTGCATGTTCGGACTCCTTAATGCAGGTCAGTGTAAGGCATCAAGGCCAGGAAGCGCGCACGTTTCACGGCGGTGCTTAATTGGCGCTGATAGCGTGTCTTGGTGCCGGTGATGCGTGCCGGGATCAGTTTGCCGTTTTCGGAAATGAATTCCTTGAGGATGTTGATATCCTTGTAATCCACTTCGAGGATCTTCTCGACTGTAAAGCGGCAGAACTTGCGGCGCTTGAACAGGTTGTTGCGGGAAGAACGCTTGTTCTTGTCATCTTTCTTTTTGTCTGATGGGCGAGCCATGATATTTCCTTATTCCAAAATGATGTCGTTGTATTTGTCAGGCCGCTTGATTTACGCGGCTGCCGGGGAGCTTTGTTCAACAGGCGTCGCGGCTACGGGAGCAGGAGCGGGACCATCAGTCGGCATGGCGCGGGATTTTTCGTCCTTCATCATGGCGGAGGGCTCAACAACAGCAGTCTTGGTCTTGACGGTCAGATGACGCAATACTGCATCATTGAAGCGGAATGCGTGTTCCAGTTCGTCCAGAGTGACCTGGTTGCATTCGATGTTCATCAGCACATAGTGTGCCTTGTGGATCTTCTGGATCGGGTATGCCAGTTGGCGGCGGCCCCAATCTTCCAGACGGTGAATGAGACCGGCATTGGTCGTGACCAGCGTGCGATAACGCTCGATCATCGCGGGTACTTGCTCGCTTTGATCGGGATGCACAATAAAAACGATTTCGTAATGTCGCATTACTTCTCCTTGTGGTTAAAGCCCCCCGCTTGCGATGCGGTGGAGCAAGGTATGTGGACTGCCCATAACAAATTTACAGGCACAGTCGCACAGGGGCCGGCATTATAGCGAAATAAGCTTACAGGTCAAGGAGTTTAGCGGAAACGTTCAGGACTTTGCCGCCTTGCTCAACAACAACCAGGTCTCCACCACGGTATCGGGATTCAGGGAGATCGCCTCTATCCCCTGCTCCATCAACCATTGCGCAAAATCGGGATGGTCGGACGGTCCCTGTCCGCAAATCCCGACATACTTGTTGGCCGAGCGGCAAGCCTGTATAGCTCTGCTGAGCAAGACTTTCACAGCCGGGTTGCGTTCATCGAAACTGCCGGCGACGATACTGGAATCACGGTCTAGCCCGAGCGTCAGCTGGGTCAGATCATTGGAACCGATGGAGAAACCGTCAAAGAATTCAAGGAACTGCTCGGCGATGAGCGCATTGGCGGGGATCTCGCACATCATGATCACGCGCAATCCGTTCACGCCGCGCTTCAGACCGTTCTTGCCGAGCACGTCGATCACGCCGCGCGCTTCATCCACGGTACGCACGAACGGGATCATCACTTCGACGTTGGTCAGCCCCATTTCTTCACGCACGCGTTTCATCGCGCGACACTCCAGCGCGAAACAGTCCTGGAAATTCTCCGAGATATAACGTGAAGCGCCGCGAAAACCGAGCATCGGGTTTTCTTCTACGGGCTCGTATTGTTTGCCGCCGATCAGGCTGGAATATTCATTCGACTTGAAGTCGGACAACCGCACGATCACCGGCTTGGGCGCGAATGCCGCACCCAGGGTGGCAATGCCCTCGACCAGTTTTTCAACATAGAAATCCACCGGCGTGGCATAACCGGCACACTTCGCTTCAACCTGTGCCTTCAGGTCGGCAGACAGATTGGGATAATCAAGCACCGCCTTGGGATGAACCCCGATCATGCGCGCGATGATGAATTCCAGCCTTGCCAGACCGATGCCGGCGTTGGGCAGGCGGCAGAACTCGAACGCCAATTCCGGATTGCCGACGTTCATGGTTATCTTGATCGGCGGCACTGGCATCTTGTCCAGCGCCAGGTCGATCACTTCGAAATCGATCTTGCCCGCATAAACCTTGCCGACATCGCCTTCGGCACACGACACAGTGACCTCTTCACCCTGCTTGAGTATTTCGGTCGCATCACCGCAGCCGACAACCGCGGGAACGCCGAGTTCGCGCGCGATGATCGCGGCATGACAGGTGCGCCCGCCGCGGTTGGTCACGATCGCGGAAGCGCGCTTCATGATCGGCTCCCAGTCGGGATCGGTCATGTCGGTGACCAGCACATCGCCGGGCTGCACCTTGCTCATCTCGCTGGCATTATTGATCAGGCACACACGACCGCTGCCGATGCGCTGACCGATGGCGCGACCGCTTACCCGAATGTCACCCGGCTGTTTGATCCGGTAACGGCGCAATGTCTCCAGCTTGTCTTGTGTTTGCACCGTTTCAGGACGCGCTTGCAGGATATAGATCTTGCCATCGTTGCCATCCTTGCCCCATTCGATGTCCATTGCGCGGCCATAATGCTCCTCGATGGTCAACGCATAACGCCCCAGTTCTTCCACATCGGCATCGTTGATCGAGAAAAGGTTGCGCTGCGCCTTTGGCACATCCACGGTACGCACGGAGCGGCCGGCTTCTCGTGCAGTATCAAATTCCATCTTGATGGCCTTGCTCCCGAGATTGCGGCGAATGATTGCGCGCCTGCCTGCCTTGAGGGCGGGTTTGTAGGCATAAAACTCGTCCGGATTCACCGCGCCCTGAACCACTGTCTCGCCCAGGCCATATGAAGAAGTGATGAACACCACCTGATCGAAACCCGATTCGGTATCCAGCGTGAACATCACACCGCTCGAACCCACATCGCTGCGCACCATACGCTGCACGCCTGCCGACAGTGCGACGTCATGATGTTCAAAACCCTGGTGGACGCGATAGGCAATTGCCCTGTCGTTATACAGCGAGGCGAACACTTCCTTGATGGCATGCAGCACATTGTCCGCGCCATGGATATTAAGAAATGTCTCCTGTTGTCCGGCGAAGGACGCGTCGGGCAGATCCTCCGCTGTGGCTGATGAACGCACCGCCCAGGTCGCTTCATCGCCCGCTTCGGCCTGCAGTTTTTCGTAGGCGCCGCGTATTTCCTTATCGAGTTTTTCCGGAAAGGGGGTTTCAACTATCCATTGCCGAATCTGCTTGCCGGCTTTTGCCAGCGCCGTGACATCTTCGATATCGAGCGTGTCCAGCAAGCCTTGGATGCGCTTATCGAGCCCGCTTTGTGCAAGAAAATCACGATAGGCATCCGCTGTGGTGGCGAATCCGCCCGGCACGCGCACACCGAGATGGGCAAGCTGGCTGATCATCTCACCGAGCGAGGCGTTCTTGCCGCCCACACTGCCGACATCAGTCATGCGCAAAGTAGTAAAGCTGGCGATATACTGCGTCATAGCGTCCCCCATTCGGTAAGTGTTACAGTTTATCATAGACGAAATTGCACAGAGGTGACGTGATGGGCAAGCAGCGCAGCGCATTTTTTCTTTCGGATCGTACCGGCCTCACGGCAGAAAGTCTCGGTCGCAGTCTGCTCAGCCAGTTCGAGGGGCTCAGCTTCGACAAAATCACCCTGCCATTCCTGGATTCAGTGGAAAAAGCGCGTGATGCAGTGGTCCACATCAACGAAACCGCTATCAAGGATGGCCAGCGTCCCATCGTGTTCAGTACGCTGACAGTGCCTGCCGTGCTCAATATCATTGAACAGAGCGACGCGCTGATCCTCGACCTGTTTGAGATGTTCATCGTGCCGCTGGAAACGGAACTCGGACAACTTTCTTCCCATGCCGTGGGTCGATCGCATGCGGCAGGCGCAAATTACAGTGCGCGCATGGATGCGGTGAATTACGCGCTGAATCATGACGACGGCGGCATCTCGAAGGAATTGCACAAGGCTGACGTGATTCTGGTCGGGGTATCGCGTTGCGGCAAGACCCCTACTTCGCTCTATCTCGCCTTGCAGTTCGGCGTATATGCCGCAAACTATCCGCTGGTGGCCGAGGATTTTTCTTCGAACGCCCTGCCGCCCGCGCTGAAGAACCTGAAGAGCAAGATATTCGGATTGACCATACAACCGGAACGCCTGCAGCAGATACGCTCCGAACGGTCACCGAACAGTCGCTATGCCTCTCTGGATAATTGCCGCTTTGAGACCCAGCAGGCCGAGAGCCTGCTAAACCAGTCCGGCGTGACCTGTCTCGACGTGACCAGCATGTCGGTGGAAGAGATCGCGACCACCATCCTGTTCCGGGCCGGACTGAAGCGCTAGATTTTCGCTTCCCGCTGGCGTACTGCCTCAAACAGACAGACTACGGCAGCCGCTGCCGCATTGAGCGACTCGACCTTTCCGGCCATGGGGATCCGGATAGTGTGATGCAATGCTTCCGTCAGATCCCTTGACAATCCTGAACCCTCATTGCCGAAAGCAAATGCGACATCGCCGCGATAGTCATGATCGTACAGGCTGTTGTGTGCCTGCAGGGAAGCGCCAAATGTGATGCCGCCGAATCGGGCGGCTATATCCGGCAAGTCGGCATGTTCATGGACACTCAAAGCAAAGTGGCCGCCCATCGCGGCGCGCAGCACCTTCGGCGACCATGCATCGGCGCAACCCGGGGACAGAAACACCGCATCGCAACCTGCTGCGGCTGCCGAGCGCAACATCGAGCCCAGATTACCGGGATCCTGAATACCCTCAAGCAACAATGCAAAACAACTTTGTTCAGCCGGGATATCCGGTTCCGGAATACCGATCACGGCAAGGATACCGGTCGGCGTCTTCAGTTCGCTGAGTGCGGCGAACAACTTGCCATCAAGTTGTGTGACTGGCACATTTTCGATGCGCTCCAGCAGAGCGGTGATCTCGTCGTCGTGCAGCACTGCAGCGTTCAGCAGGATTTGGCGCGGCGGTTTGCCGCTGTCCAGACAGGCGGCCAGCAAATGGGTGCCGTCCAGCAGAGTCTGACCTGATTTGTTGCGCTGTCGCGGCGAACCGGCCAGTTTGGCGAGTTCCTTGTAGAAAGGATTGTCGCGTGACTGAATGGACTTCATGCAGACGCAGTTATATCCTGTTCCAGCAACGCACCGATCTCCTGCAACGAAGGCAGCTCCTGCAAAGCGCGCAGATTAAGATCGTCCAGCAGTTGTTTGGTGGTGGCGAACAATTCCGGTTTGCCCGGCGTATCGCGCGTACCGACCACTTCCACCCAGCCACGCGCTTCCAGCGTTTTTAGAATCTGCGCGGAAACTGCCACACCGCGGATCTCCTCGATGTCGCCACGTGATACGGGTTGGTGATAGGAGATGATAGCGAGCGTTTCCAGCACGGCACGCGAATAGCGCGGCGGTTTTTGCGGGTTGAGCCGTTCGAGGTAAGTTTGCATTTCCGGCTTGGCACGGAAGCGCCAGCCACTCGCCACACGGCTCAATTCCACGCCGCGGCCCTGCCATTCCTCGGCGATCTCTTCCAGAAACGATTCGATCTGGCGATTGTCCAGCGGCACGTCGCTAAGCTTCCTCAATTCAGCCGGCAGCAACGGTTCGCTGCTGGTCAGCAACGCGGCTTCCAGGATGAGCTTGAGCTTCGCAACATCAATTGCTTGCGGATCGCTCGCTCGGACCGAATCCCCTTCTGCAACACCGGTGTCGCTGGTCAAACCGGCAGTTTCACCGCCGCTTGATCTCGCAATTTCCGATACGTCAGGCACGCCAGATTGATTTTCTGCATGCTCGTTCGTTTCATTTTCAAGCGGCAATGGCACTTCACTCTGCCGTAATGGCTCGATTTGTTCTGACATAGATGCTCCCCAATGTTTCACTTTGTTGGATCTCGACCAGATATTCCTTGGCCAGTTCGAGGATGGCGATGAAGGTGACCACCAGTTTCTGCACACCGCTTTCCATATCGAACAACTTGTCGAATTCGACGAATTCGCCACCCTGCAGACAACGCAGGATATGCGTCATCTGCTCACGCACCGAAAGTTGTTCACGCCGTACCTTGTGATGCGTGTTGAGTTTGGCGCGGGCCAACAGGCCCAGCCAGGCCAGGCGCAGATCTTCCACGCTAACTTCCGGCAGGCGTTCCTGCACGGTGTTTTCGATCAACACCTGCACGATCTCGAAATCTCGTCCGGCCTGCGGCAGTTCGTTAAGCTTCTGCGCGGCGAGTTTCATTTGTTCGTATTCAAGCAGGCGGCGCATCAATTCGGCGCGCGGATCCTCGTCGCCATCTTCGCTGGCCCTGGGCGGACGCGGCAGCAGCATGCGCGACTTGATCTCGATCAGCACCGCCGCCATCAGCAGATAATCCGCCGCCAGTTCCAGGCGGTGTTTGTGCATCATCTCGATATAACCCATGTACTGGCGGGTCAATTCCGCCATCGGAATATCCAGCACATCGAGGTTGTGTTTGCGGATCAGGTACAACAACAGATCCAGCGGCCCCTGAAAGGTCTCCAGCACCAGCTCCAGGGCGTCCGGTGGAATGTACAGATCCTGCGGCAGTACCAGCAGCGGCTCACCGTGGACATGGGCGTAGGGATGCGCCGGCTTTGCCGTTTCCATCACCTGATTAGCCGCCAGATCAGCCATAGTCCAAACCCATCGCTTCGCGCACGTCGCGCATGGTTTCGGATGCCAGCTTGCGCGCTTTCTCGCAACCGTCGGCGATGATGTTGCGCACCAGTGCCGGATCATCCAGATACTGTTGCGCGCGTTCGCGCATCGGACGCTGCTCCTCAAGTACCGCGGCGATCAACGGCTCCTTGCATTCGATGCAACCGATGCCGGCACTTTTGCAACCCTGTATAACCCACTGTTTGGTCTGATCGTTGGAATAGACCTGATGCAACGGCCACACCGGGCACTTCTCGGGATCGCCCGCATCGCTGCGGCGGATACGCGCAGGGTCGGTCGGCATGGTACGGATCTTCTTGTTCACGCTGGCTTCGTCTTCGCGCAGGCTGATGGTGTTGTTATATGACTTGGACATCTTCTGCCCGTCCAGGCCGGGCATCTTCGGAGCGGCAGTGAGCATGGCTTTGGGTTCGCCCAGGATCATCTTGCCGCCGCCTTCCAGATAACCGAACAGGCGCTCGCGGTCACCGTGACTCAGACTCTGCTGCTCGTCCAGCAGGGACTTGGCGGACTCGATAGCTTCCTCGTCACCCTGTTCCTGAAAGCGGGTGCGTAGTTCGTGATACAGCTTGGCTTTTTTGCTACCGAGTTTCTTGACGGCCGCTTCGGCCTTTTCCACAAAATCCGCTTCCCGTCCGTAAATATGATTGAAGCGGCGAGCGATCTCGCGGGTAAATTCGATATGCGGCACCTGGTCTTCTCCGACCGGTACCTGGGTAGCGCGGTAGATCAGGATGTCGGCACTTTGCAACAGCGGATAGCCAAGAAAACCGTATGTGCTCAGATCCTTTTCGGAAAGTTTCTCCTGTTGGTCCTTGTAGGTCGGCACGCGCTCCAGCCAGCCCAGCGGCGTGATCATCGACAGCAGCAGGTGCAGCTCCGCGTGCTCCGGCACCCGGGACTGGATGAACAGCGTGGCACGAGACGGATTGATGCCCGCTGCCAGCCAGTCCACCACCATGTCCCATACGTTTTGTTCGATGACATGGGGCGTATCGTAATGGGTGGTCAGTGCGTGCCAATCGGCCACGAAGAACAGGCATTCGTATTCGTTCTGCATCTGCACCCAATTTTTCAGCACGCCATGATAATGCCCCAGGTGCAAATTTCCGGTGGGACGCATCCCCGATAACACTCGATCAGCAAACATGATTAAATTCCAAATAACATCAAAATCAATTTGAACGTCAGATTGACGAACGGCAAAAGTATCGTGGTCAGCAGTTGCGTGACCGCGAGGACGATCAATATAAGCATGCCGTAAGGCTCAACCTTCGCCAGCATGAACGCCGGGCGATGGGGCAGCAGACTTACCGCAACACGCCCACCATCCAGCGGTGGCAGTGGCAACAGGTTGAGCACCATCAATATCACATTGACCTGGATGCCGATCTGCGACATGCCAAGTAACGGGCCGGCAAAATAATTCTCCGGAAACATCAACCCCAGTTTATAGAGCAACGCCCATCCCAGTGCCATGGCCAGGTTCGAAGCCGGGCCGGCGATCGCGACCCACAGCATATCTTTTTTGGGATGGCGCAGCGCGGCAAAATTGACCGGCACCGGTTTGGCCCAACCAAAAACGAATGCTCCCGATGTTGCCCATATCATTGCCAGCGGCAGCAACACCGTGCCGACCGGATCGATATGTTTCAGCGGATTGAGGGTGATGCGACCCGCCTTATCGGCAGTCATATCACCGAAATGGCGTGCCACATAGCCATGCGCTGCCTCGTGCAGCGTGATGGCGAACACCACCGGAATGGCCCCGATGGCGACGATTTGTATCAATTGTTCGATTTGCATTAGTTTCCCATCAGATTTTGGCTGTTTCCTCGATTCCAAACGGGGCAATATTGCCCTTGCCACGTCTCAACAACACCGGCAGCTCACCGGTCAGGTCAATCACCGTGGTGAAATCGACTCCCACCGCTCCGCCGTCGATCACCAGATCGACCTGCTTTTCCAGCAAGTCGCGTATCTGTCCGGCGTCATTCAGCAACCCTCCATCATCGGGCAGGATCAGTGTGGTACTGCACATCGGCTCGCCCAGTTCTTCCAGCAAAGCCAGTGCCACCCGATGATCGGGAACACGGATACCGATGGTGCTGCGCTTGGGATGCTGCAGACGTCTCGGCACTTCCCTGGTCGCATCGAAGATGAAGGTGTAGCTGCCCGGCGTGTTGTTCTTCAGTAGACGGAACTTGGAATTGTCCACCTTGGCGTAGCGCGAGATCTCCGACAGGTCGCGGCACATCAGGGTCATATTGTGCTGTTCGTCCAGTTTGCGTATCTGGCGGATGCGCGTCACGGCATCCTTGTCGTCGAGATGACAACCCAGCGCATAACAGGAATCGGTGGGATACACCACAACACCACCATTGCGCAGCACTTCGGCGGCCTGACGGATCAGGCGCGGGTTGGGATTATCGGGGTGGATACTGAAAAATTGGGACATCAGACCGCTTTCACTAAGCCGGCATTCTGCCATGCATTCCAGACCGGATGGCAACCGAGCGGAAAGTCGGGCAACCGTCCCATATCGCGATAACTTTCTCCCGGCCCGTGGAAATCGGAACCGCATGAGGCCAGCAGATTGAATTCTTCAGCATAGCGCGCAAACTCGGCATACTGTTCAGGCGTATGACTGCCGGTCACGACCTCTATTCCCTGTCCGCCGAGTTCAACGAACTCGGTCAGCAATTCGCGCATGGTCATTTTGCCCATGCCGTTGCGCCCGGACATATAGCGACCGGGGTGGGCCAGCACCGCCACCCCTCCGCTGCCGCGTATCCAACCGACCGCATCCGCCAGAATCGCCCATTGATGCGGCACGTAACCCGGCTTGCCTTTCACCAGGTAGCGGTTGAACACGCTTTTCACATCCTTGCAATGCCCGGACTCGACCAGGTAGCGGGCAAAATGGGTGCGGCTTATCATGTTGGGATTGCCGGCAAACTTGTATGCCCCCTCAAGTACCCCGCCGATACCTGCCTTGGCCAGCGCATCGGACATTTTTCTGGCACGCTCCCCGCGCCCGCTGCGCACCACGCGCAGACCATCGGCCAAAGGGAGATAGGTTGGCGTGATGTTCAGACCGACGATATGCAGAGTGTGGCTGCGCCACGATACGGACACCTCCACGCCGTTGACGAAGGTCATGCCGTGCCGGTTCGCGGTGGCGCGCGCCTCATCCAGACCATCCACATCGTCATGGTCGGTCAATGCCATCACTTTCACGCCGCGACCGGCAGCACGATCGACCAGCTCGGTTGGCGTCAGCGTACCGTCGGAGATGTTGGAGTGACAATGGAGGTCGTAATCAAGCACCTGATACCCTTAGCAATCGTTGCGAGCAAGCCGTAGCGCGAGGAACCGCGGAGCGAGAGACGAAACATACCGTATGGTAGGCGAGGAACGAGCGAGCACGTGACAACGCGAGCGGAAGGGTGGCTGCTATGCAGCCGGGCACCCACCGGCCTACTCCTTGCGGGTGGATACGGCTGCGCAGTAGATTGATAAGGGTATCAGGCATCGCCGCCGCCTTTCTTCATGACCTTACCTTCTTCGGCGCGCTTGCGGCGCACCTCCTTGGGATCGGCGATCAGCGGACGATATATCTCGACGCGATCCTTGTCGCGCAACACGGTATCGGCCTTGGCCAGCTTGCCGAATATGCCCAGTTTATTGACCGCCAGGTCGATTTCGGGATGCTTGTGCAGGATGCCGCTGGCCTGGATCGCATCAGCCACTGATGTACCCGGTGCCACTGCCTGCCTGAGCAAGATCTGCTCCCCGGGCAGTGCATACACCACTTCGATATTGATCTTGTCGTTCACTTGGTCGTTCACTGGGTCGCTCATTTGTTCGTATAGACCTTGTCTGCGCGCTGGATGAATGCATCCACAAAACTGTTTGCGATGTAATGAAACACCGGCCCGACCAGCTTTTCCAGCAGCCTGCTGGAAAAGTCATAGTGCAGGGAAAACTCTATTTTACAGGCTGAATCGCCCAACGGGATAAATCGCCATCTGCCGTCCAGATGTTTGAACGGCCCCCGCTGCAGGGTCATGTCGATCTGATGCGGTGGCGTGCGTACGTTCTCGGTGGTAAAACTCTGCTTGAGATGGTGGTAATCGATATGCACCGTGGCATGCACCCGTGTCCCCTCCAGTTCGGCCACACTGGCCCCGCCGCACCATGGCAGGAACTTCGGGTAGTCCTCCACGCGATCCACCAGATTGAACATCTGCTCGGCGCTGTGCGCCACCAATACTGTTTTCTCCACCAAAGCCATTGCCAACTGAAGCCGTCATTCCAAAGGCTGGTAGAATAGCCTAACACACCGCAAAACTCACCTATTTCCAATTCTATTTCGAAGGTCAAACAAGGCGATGACAAGCGAAAGAGGCGGGCAGTGCGTATAGCACGACTAGGAGTGAGCGAGAAAATCAACGCTGTTTCACCGATGAAATTGGATTGGAATCATGAGCATCATCCAGAATAAAAAGGCCTACCACGAGTACTTCGTCGAGGATAAATATGAGGCTGGCATCATGCTGGAAGGCTGGGAAGTCAAGGCCATCCGCGCCGGACGGGCGCAACTCAAGGAAGCATACGTCACGGTAAAGGACGGGGCTTTATATCTGTTCGGCTCACACATCAGCCCGTTGTTGAATGCTTCCACCCATATCCATCCAGACCCGGTGCGCACCCGCAAACTGTTGCTGCACAAACTGGAGATCGACCGCATCATCGGCAAAGTACAGCGCGCCGGCTATACCCTGATGCCGCTGGACATGCATTACAAGAATGGCCGCGTCAAACTCGAGATCGGCCTCGCCAAGGGCAAGAAGCAGCATGACAAGCGCGCAACGGAAAAAGACAAGGACGCGAAACGCGAGGCTGCCCAGGCCATGAAAAAAGAACGGCGTTGAAAGATTGCCCGTTTACGGAGTAGGCTGACATAAGCGTAGGGGCCGTTTCGAACCCGTTAGCGGACTTTGTGCCCGCCCCGTAATATTATGCATATGCGGACAGGGGAATTAAGGCGATTTGTGTAAATTCAAGGAGATATCGAAAATATGCGTGACTTGATATCTTTGATAATTATGGACCGATGCGTCTGTCTAATTACTGTTAGGTGTACTGGTGACTGCGTATTCAAATATGCTCCAAAAGAAATGTCCAAAGTGTGGCGGACGAATTACCCTTTCCGAGCACGAAGTATTGCCAGAGCCTAATCGTGTTATTTGTTCAACCTGCGGTGTGGCACTTCAGCCAAAGTGGAGGCGTTATCCAATTATTTCTCTTCTAATCCTCTTATTTCCTGCAAACCTTTTCTTCCATACTGAGAGTCCACTTTGGTTTGGAATTTTCATATTTGGTATATTTACTGTAATTTTAATTTGGTGGTTCAACACCTATAGTGAGGTGTCTGCATGATTTTCACACCTAACCCGGCAGTCGAACAGACCTGCGCGAAAAGCCGCGCAGGCCGCTCACTTCTACGTTATTCGTTTTTGGCTGCCCGAAGGCAATCTGCTATCCTTGCTGCATGAAAGTAAGCGAAATATTGATGATGCTGAATACGGATGGATGGTATCTTGCTGCAAACGCGAGGCAGTCATCGTCAATTCAAGCATCCCGTCAGAAGTGGCCGCGTTACC
>JBBQNH010000055.1:0-15930 GCA_038329705.1 Burkholderiales bacterium
ACATGAATATGATTTTGTCCTGATCGATTGCCCGCCGGCGCTGAATTTGCTTACATTGAACGGGTTATGCGCGGCCAAGTCTGTGATGATCCCGATGCAGTGCGAATACTACGCGCTGGAAGGATTGAGTGACCTGGTGAACACCATCCGTAAAGTTCGCGCTAATCTGAACCCGGAATTGGAAATAGAAGGCTTGCTGCGCACCATGTTCGATCCGAGAAATACGCTGTCCCAGCAAGTCTCGGATCAATTGCAGGATCAGTTTGGCAGCAAGGTATATCGCACTGTCATTCCGCGAAATGTTCGTCTGGCGGAAGCGCCCAGCTTTGGTGTGCCGGTGCTGTATCACGATAAATTATCCAAGGGTACTCAGGCATATCTGGCGTTGGCCGGTGAAATATTGAATAACGCGGGGCAACCTGCTGCAACCGCATCATAAAGGGACAGAATATGGCAAAGCTACACAAGGGTTTGGGGCGCGGACTGGATGCATTGTTGTCAGGCGGAAAAAGCGAAAAAGACGAGGTGATGCGCGATTTGAATGTCACGCTGCTGCGGCCTGGTAAATACCAACCCAGGACGCATATGGACGAAAACTCGCTGAATGACCTGGCGACATCGATCAAGTCACAGGGAATCATGCAGCCGATTCTGGTGAGGCAAATCGCAGACAACAGTTATGAGATCATCGCAGGTGAACGACGCTGGCGTGCCGCGCAATTGGCAGGCCTGACGCATGTTCCGGTGCTGGTACGCAGCGTGCCCGATAATGCGGCACTGGCAATGGCACTGATCGAGAACATCCAGCGTGAAAACCTCAATCCGCTGGAAGAGGCGGTGGGTCTTCAGCGCCTGATAGACGAATTCAAGATGACGCATCATGTCGCTGCGGAAGCAGTAGGGCGTTCACGCAGTGCCGCCAGCAATCTGCTGCGTTTGTTGAAGTTGCCCAAAGCAGTACAGACTATGCTGATGGAGAACAAGCTGGATATGGGACACGCCCGCGCATTATTGTCGCTGGAAAGTGCCCAGCAGATTTTGCTGGCAAACAAGATAGTGATGGAACAGCTTTCGGTGCGTGAAGCCGAAAAGCTGGTACAGAAGCAAACTGACGAACCCGAAAAGACGAAACACAAGAAAACAACCAAACCAAACCGGGACACACAGCGTTTGCAGGAAGAAATGAGCGCGCACCTTGGTACAAGCGTGGAAATCAAGCCGGGCAACAAAGGTGGCGGAAAATTGGTCATCGAATACACCAACCATGATCAGCTTGATGAGTTTCTGGGCATGCTGAAGAAGGGCAAATAACTTGACCAGGCAGCTTGGTGATTTGCATCAACAATGTTTGACACCCCCTGAAAACGCCGCTATCATCACCGCGCTTTTGGATGTTGAAGCCAAAGAAAAAAAATTAACTGGCCGAGTGATTCTGTTGCAGATAGTAGTTACGCTGCTTGCAACAGGTATTGCTTACAGCATGAAAGGCGCGCCGCAATTTGCGATAGCGGTGTTGAGCGGTGGTGGAATAGCCATAGCCAACGGGATATTGTTGGCATGGAGGATGATTCGAACCGCTTCGCATCCTGCCCATGAAGCACATCATCAATTACGGCTTTTGTACTTTTACGCCGCCGAGAGATTTTTGGTCGTCGTGGCGCTGCTATGCATCTGCCTCGTGGTGCTTAAATTATGGCCGCTTCCTTTATTGGGCGGTTTTGTGGTGGGCCAAGCGGTACTGCTGGCTGGCCGGTTTGTTTTGAGCAATTTCAGATTTTAGATAGCGACTAAAAATGTCTAGTGAAGTACATACATCCGCCGAATACATCAAGCACCATTTACAGAATCTGACTTTTGGCCAATTGCCAGATGGCGTCTGGGGAGTAGCTCACACACCCGAACAAGCCAAGGCGATGGGATTCTGGGCGCTAAATCTGGACACGTTCGGGATATCCCTGTTGCTTGGCGTTTTAATGTTGTTCGTGTTTCGCCGTGCCGCCAAAAGTATTACCGCCGGCGCACCCAGCGGGCTACTGAACTTTTGCGAATGGTCGATTGAGTTCGTCGATAGCAACGTGCGCGGTTCTTTTTCAGGGAAAAACCCCATGGTTGCCCCGTTGGCGCTAACCATCTTCTTTTGGGTGTTCTTGATGAACCTGATGGATCTGTTGCCGATAGACTATGTGCCTTTATTGATGCACGAACTGGGTGTCCCGTTCTTCAGGGTTGTGCCTTCCGCCGACCCCAATGCCACCTTCGGCATGGCGATAGGCGTGTTTATACTGATCCTTTACTACAGCATAAAAGTTAAAGGTGTGGGCGGATTCGTGGGTGAATTGACATTACAACCGTTTGGCAAATGGGGTCTGCCGGTGAACCTGTTGCTGGAAGGTGTCAACCTGATCGCCAAACCGATCTCATTGGCTTTGCGTCTTTTCGGCAACATGTACGCCGGCGAGATGATCTTTATTCTGATTGCGCTGATGGGTGGCGCATGGGTAGGACTGACACCGGGAGGTGTAACCCTGTATGGTTCGCAGATACTGCTGTCGCTGGGCTGGGCGATCTTTCATGTTTTGATCGTTACTTTGCAGGCATTCATTTTCATGGTGTTGACGGTGGTCTACATGGATATGGCGCATCAGGAACATCATTAGAACAGCATCCGAAAATCAATTTTATCAACTTACTTTTTTAACAGGAGAAATAGAAAATGGAAATGGCAAATGCACTGCTGTACATCGCTGGCGCCTTGATGATGGGTTTGGGCGCACTTGGCGCGGCCGTTGGTATCGGTATTCTGGGCGGACGATTTCTTGAAGGCGCCGCACGCCAGCCGGAACTTATCCCTATGCTGCGCACCCAGTTCTTTGTGGTGATGGGCCTGGTCGATGCGGTTCCGATGATTGCCGTTGGTATCGCGATGTACGTTCTGTTTGCGGTTGCTTAAGTTTTCCGGGCGACAACGTATAAATAAAGAAAGGTAGCTTGCATGAATATCAATGCGACTCTTTTAGCTCAGACGATCATGTTCGCGCTGTTTGTGTGGTTCTGTATGAAATTCATATGGACCCCCATCATGGCCGCACTTGAGCAACGCAAAAAGCAGATCGCCGACGGTTTGGCGGATGCAGAGCGGGCCAAGCACGATCTGGAACTGGCTGCCAAGCGCTCCGCTGAAATATTGCGCGAAGCCAAGGAAAAGGTCGGTGAAATCGTCAACAATGGTGAAAAGCGCGCCAGCGAGATTGTAGAAGCAGCCAAATCACAGGCAAAGGTAGAAGGCGATCGCATTATCGCCGGTGCCAAGGCAGAGATCGACCAGGAAGTGTTTCGCGCCAAAGAGCAATTGCGTACCCAGGTGTCGTCAATCGCTTTGGCAGGTGCGAGCAAGATCCTCGGACGAGAAATCGATGCCAAGGCACACAGTGATCTGCTCGATAAACTGGTTTCGGAAATCTAAAAAACATGTCAGAAGCCATTACCACTGCACGGCCTTATGCCCAAGCGGCATTTGAAGAAGCACAAATGCTGGCAGACCTGAAAGGCTGGTCGGAAGCACTGGTGTCTCTGGCCGAATCGATCTGCCACCCGGAAGTTCGTGCCGTCGTCACCAGTCCGCGAGTTGCCAAATCCAGCATTGAAAACCTCATGGAAGGTTTGACGGGCGGGAAGGCGAATACACAACTGCGCAACTTTGTCCGGATACTGGTGGACAATCAACGTTTGCTGCTGCTTCCGGAGATCGTTGCCATCTTTGAAGCGCTGCGCGCCGAAGCCGAAAAAACCGTTAACGTGGTGGTCGACTCGGCATTCGAATTGTCTGCCGCGCAACAGGAAAAAATCATCAGCTCGTTAAAAGCGAGAATGGGCCGCGAAATCAAGCTGGTCTGCAAAGTAAACAAAGCATTGCTCGGTGGTGTGGTGATACGCGCCGGAGATAAAGTGATCGATGGGTCTGCCCGGACCCGCCTGACTGAAATGGCGAACGCACTTGCCTGAACAAACATTCGCGCCTGATATAAAGACCTGATAAAAGAATACCTAACGAGGAAATAGAGATGAAGCTCAACCCATCCGAAATAAGCAATTTGATACGCAGTCGCATCGACAACTTCGAGGCGCTGACACAAGCGCGCACCGAAGGTACAGTGGTTAGCGTCACCGACGGTATCGTTCGCGTGCACGGACTTTCCGACGTGATGCAGGGCGAAATGCTGGAATTCCCCGGCAACACATTCGGCCTTGCACTCAACCTCGAGCGAGACTCTGTCGGCGCGGTGATTTTGGGTGAATATGAGCACATCACCGAGGGCGATACGGTCAAATGTACCGGCCGCATTCTGGAAGTGCCAGTAGGCCCCGAGTTGCGCGGGCGCGTGGTGAATGCACTGGGCCAGCCGATCGACGGCAAAGGTCCGATCGATACCAAGATGACCGACAAGATCGAAAAGGTCGCGCCGGGCGTGATCGCGCGCAAATCGGTCGATCAGCCAGTACAGACCGGATTGAAGTCGATCGATTCGATGGTACCGATTGGTCGCGGCCAGCGCGAGCTGATCATTGGCGACCGCCAGACCGGAAAGACTGCCGTTGCGGTGGATGCCATCATCAACCAAAAAGGTCAGAATATGACCTGCGTCTACGTCGCGATTGGTCAAAAGGCATCAACCGTGGTCAACGTGGTGCGCAAGCTGGAAGAACACGGCGCGCTCGAATACACCATCGTGATTGTCGCTACCGCATCCGATTCGGCAGCGATGCAGTTCCTCGCACCTTATGCCGGCTGCACCATGGGCGAATACTTCCGCGATCGCGGCGAAGACGCGCTGATCGTATATGACGACTTGACCAAGCAAGCTTGGGCGTATCGCCAGATATCCCTGTTGCTGCGCCGCCCCCCCGGTCGCGAAGCGTATCCAGGCGACGTGTTCTACCTGCACTCCCGTTTGCTGGAGCGTGCAGCTCGTGTCAATGCAGATTATGTCGAAGCATTCACCAAAGGTGCCGTCAAAGGCAAGACCGGATCACTGACCGCCTTGCCGATCATCGAGACGCAGGCCGGCGACGTATCCGCCTTCGTGCCGACCAACGTGATCTCAATCACCGACGGACAGATATTTCTTGAAGCCGACCTGTTCAATGCCGGTATCCGACCTGCGATCAATGCAGGTATATCAGTGTCACGTGTGGGTGGTGCAGCACAAACCAAAGTCATCAAGAAGCTGGGTGGCGGTGTGCGCCTGGCGCTGGCGCAGTATCGCGAACTGGCGGCTTTTGCGCAGTTCGCCTCAGACCTTGACGAAGCGACTCGCAAGCAGCTGGAGCGTGGGAAGATGGTCACCGAATTGATGAAGCAGCTGCAATACGCGCCTTTGTCGGTCGCCACCATGGCCGTCACGCTGTTCAGCGTCAACAAGGGCTACTTCGATGATGTGCCGGTACCTAAAGCATTGGCTTTCGAGGCGGCTTTGCATACCTACCTGAAATCCAACAACAACAGCCTGCTGGATGCGATCGAGTCGAGCAAGGATCTGAACGCCGATAATGAAAAACTGTTATCCGCAGCAATCGAGAAATTCAAATCGACAGCTGTTTACTAGGACAGATTGAGCTATGGCCGGAAGTAAAGAGATACGCACCAAGATCAAGAGTGTAGAAAATACACGCAAGATCACGCGCGCCATGGAAATGGTTGCAGCCGCCAAGATGCGCAAGGCGCAGGATCGTATGCGCGCAGCCCGGCCCTATGCGGAAAAGATCCGCGCCGTCGCGGCGCATCTGTCGCGCGCCAACCCGGAGTACAAGCATCCGTTCCTGGTGAATCGCGAAGCTATCAGGAATGTCGGTCTGATCATTGTGACTTCAGACAAAGGTCTGTGTGGCGGATTGAATACCAATGTTTTGCGCCTTGCCGTGAACCAAATGAAAGAGTGGGAAGGCGAGGGCAAGGGTATCCAGGTTTGTCCGATCGGTAACAAAGGCATGGGCTTCATGTCCCGCATCGGTGCCAAGGTCAAATCCAGCCTGAACGGATTGGGTGACACACCGCACATCGACAAATTGATCGGTGCGGTGAAAGTGATGCTGGATGCCTATACGGCGGGCGAAATCGATGCGATCCACATCAGCTACAACCACTTCGTCAACACCATGAAGCAGGAACCCTGTATCGAACAGCTGTTGCCGCTCAGCGGTGATCAGATGGGAACCGCCGAGGGGAACTGGGATTACATCTACGAACCGGATGCGAAGGAAGTGATCGACGCGCTACTGGTGCGTTACATCGAATCGCTGGTATACCAGTCCGTTGTCGAGAATATGGCATCCGAGCAAAGTTCGCGTATGGTGGCGATGAAGGCCGCATCGGACAACGCCAAGAGCGTTATCGCGGACCTCAAGCTGATTTACAACAAGGCGCGTCAGGCAGCCATCACCCGCGAGATCTCGGAAATCTGCAGCGGCGCGGCGGCTGTCGGCTGATTTGAATAAAGAGCGACAACACATATTAATTTAGACGGGGTAACCCAAAAATGAGTGAGGGTAAAATGAATCAAGGAAAGATTGTTCAGTGTATCGGTGCGGTGGTCGACATCGAATTTCCACGCGATCAGATGCCCAAGGTATATGACGCGTTGACACTGCAGGCGGAAACCGGCTCGATCGTCGAGGCCGGATTGACATTCGAGGTGCAGCAGCAGCTCGGCGACGGCGTGGTGCGTACCATTGCAATGGGATCTTCGGATGGGCTGAAACGCGGCATGGATGTCGTGAATACCAATAACCCGATCTCGGTTCCGGTAGGCTTGGGCACATTGGGTCGCATCATGGACGTGCTGGGTCGCCCTATCGACGATGCCGGTCCGATTCAGTGTGACGAAAGACGCCCGATTCACGCCAATCCACCGAAATTCGACGAACTGTCTCCTTCGGTCGATCTGCTGGAGACCGGCATCAAGGTGATCGATCTGGTGTGCCCGTTCGCCAAGGGCGGCAAGGTTGGCTTGTTCGGCGGTGCGGGTGTGGGCAAGACCGTGAACATGCTGGAATTGATCAACAACATCGCCAAGGAACATGCCGGCCTGTCAGTGTTCGCAGGGGTGGGCGAGCGTACCCGTGAAGGTAACGATTTTTACCACGAGATGTCCGAAGCGGGCGTTATCAAACTGGACAACCTGTCCGAATCGAAAGTGGCAATGGTATTCGGTCAGATGAACGAACCGCCGGGCAACCGTCTGCGCGTGGCGTTGAGTGGCCTGACCATGGCTGAAAAATTCCGTGACGAAGGCCGCGACATCTTGTTCTTTGTTGACAACATCTATCGTTATACCTTGGCCGGCACCGAAGTATCCGCGTTGCTGGGCCGTATGCCTTCCGCCGTGGGTTACCAGCCGACACTGGCCGAAGAGATGGGCCGCCTGCAGGAGCGCATCACTTCCACCAAAGTGGGCTCGATCACCTCGGTACAGGCGGTATATGTGCCTGCGGATGACTTGACCGATCCTGCTCCGGCCACCACTTTCTTGCACCTGGATTCCACCGTGGTGCTGTCGCGTGACATCGCTTCCCTAGGTATCTATCCGGCTGTGGATCCATTGGACTCGACTTCTCGCCAGCTCGACCCACTGGTGGTGGGAGAAGAACATTACAACGTTGCGCGGGGTGTTCAGGCAACCCTGCAACGCTACAAGGAATTGCGCGACATCATCGCGATTCTGGGCATGGACGAACTGGCACCTGAAGACAAATTGGCTGTGGCGCGTGCGCGCAAGATCCAACGCTTCCTGTCGCAACCGTTCCACGTGGCCGAAGTGTTTACCGGCAGCCCGGGCAAGTACGTCACGCTGAAAGAAACTATCAAGGGCTTCAAGGGCATCGTTGAAGGCGAATACGATCACCTGCCAGAACAGGCGTTCTATATGGTCGGCGGCATTGAAGAAGCGGTTGAAAAAGCCAAGACGCTGCAATAACAACGGGGAACCACCATGGTAATGACCGTACATGTCGACGTAGTTAGCGCGGAAGCTTCGATCTTCTCAGGATTGGCAGAGATGGTCGTGGTTCCGGGCGAGATGGGTGAACTGGGGATATACCCGCGCCATACCGCGCTGATGACCCGCATCAAGCCAGGCTCGGTGAGAATAAAGCGTCCGGACGAGGCGGGGGAAGAACTCATCTATGTGTCAGGCGGCATGCTGGAGGTACAGCCCGGTGTCGTTACCATCCTGGCCGACACGGCGATACGCGGTGGCGAGCTGGATGAGGCCCTTGCATTGCAGGCAAAACAAAATGCAGAGGAAGCGATGAAGAATCGCACCTCAGACATCGACTATGCACAAGCTCAGGCCGAGTTGGCAGAAGCAATCGCGCAATTGGCTGCAATCAAACACTTGCGCAAGTAGCACTGGCAGAAACTGGCATTGTTGGCGGAAAAGCAGCTTCGGCTGCTTTTTTATTGGGCAGATCGGGGCAGTTCATCAGCGTGCCAAACCAGCATGCGGTTGTTGGAAGGCATCGCGAAATCACTCATCAAGATCAGGCCGTGGAAAGCAGCAAGTCGATTGATTGCCTCGAAATCCCGTACACCGCTGTTCGGATCGCGCGACTTCAGCCAGCCGTCGAAACGGGCATTGCTCTCGGAAGTGAACTTTCCACCGTAGTTGAATGGTCCATACAGACTCACGCAACCGCCCGGTGCGATCACCCCAGCGATATGGGCGAACATTCGTTCGACCTCAGGCCACGAGATGATATGTACCGTGTTGGCGTTGAAAATTGCATCCACCGTCGCTACCGGCCAGTTGGCATCGTTCACATCCAAAGCCAGCGGAGTCAACACGTTGGGCAATCGAGCATCGCCCAGCCAGGCTTGTATCCCGCCGATGTTTCCCGTTCGCTCGCTGGGCTGCCAGGTCAAGTGTGGAAGTTCACTACCGAAATAAACCGCGTGCTGACCGGTTCCACTGGCGATTTCCAGCACCCGTTTTCGCTGGGCGAAAATCTCTTTCAATACGGCAAGGATAGGCTCCTTGTTCTTTTCACAGGACTCGCTATAGGGTTTCATGAATGGGCTCGCATGTGACGCGGTTAATTGTATCAAACGGATAGAATAGGCAGATGCAGATCGGAACAACATGAATTCGCCAACCCTGAAAATCATTGAAGACCTTGCGGAGATTCCCGCTGCACAATGGAACATGCTGGCGGGCAACGACCCGTTTCTTTCGCATGCCTACTTGTATGCATTGCAGGAAAGCGGATGCGCCACAGCGCAGTTCGGCTGGAAGGCGCAGTTCATCACCCTCTGGCAGGATGAACGATTGGTCGGAGCAATGCCGCTTTACCTGAAGACGAACTCCTATGGAGAACATGTATTCGACTGGGCTTGGGCCGAGGCCTATCACCGCAACGGGCTGCACTATTACCCCAAACTGGTGTGCACCGTGCCGTTTACACCGGTGACTGGGGTGCGGTTGCTGGTTTCAACTGGGCGTGAGCATTCAGCAGTTACAGCGAAGCTGCTAAGTGCCGCGCTGCAATTGGCAAAGGAAAGTGGAATTTCTTCGCTGCATTGTTTGTTCGTCGATGAAACCGATAGGAGCGAGATGCAGGCGCAGGGCATGATGCTGCGCCAGGATGTACAGTTCCATTGGCACAACGCTGTTCCGTCACAAAATCGGGGCTATCGGAATTTTGACGAATTCCTTGCCGCGCTAAGCCGTGACAAACGCAAGCGCATCAGGCAGGAACGGCGCAAGGTGCAAGAAGCTGGAATCCAATTGCAATGCGTCACCGGGGATGCCGCCACGGTCGAACAATGGGCGTTCTTTGCCTCATGCTATGCGCATACCCGGCAGATACACCATTCGCCGCCGGCGCTGAATGACGATTTTTTTCAGCGTATAGGGGAAGCGCTGCCGCACAACACCCTGCTGGTGATAGCTTCACGCGAGGGGAAGCCAATTGCCAGCGCGTTGAATATCGTCACCAAAGATGTGCTGTATGGGCGTTCGTGGGGAACATTCGAGTTCCATTCCGGGCTGCATTTCGAGACTTGCTACTACCAGGCGATCGAGTTTTGTATCGCGCGCAACATCAAGACATTCGAAGGCGGCGCACAGGGAGAGCATAAACTGGCACGCGGATTTTTACCGGAAACGACAACATCAGCGCACTGGCTGGCGCATCCGGAGTTTTCAAGAGCGGTAGAAGGTTATCTGCAACGGGAAACCGGTGCCATTTCAGAGTATGTGGATGAGCTGAATGACAGGAGTCCGTTCAAACATCAGCCCTGATCGTGATACCAACGCACAAATCACCGTCCAGGGCATATGGCAACCCTGAGGTCACGCGCAGCCAGACTATTTTGCAAGCAATATCCTGACAAGACGATCGACCAACATCCACAAAGCCAGAAAGACCAGCCAGATCATGACGCCGATAATGGCAGCGAACACGATACTTTCGGGCGTCAGATTAAAGGCGGGCGAAAAGATTTGCCAGGTCGCCCGGACAATGAGCGGGTCGGCTTTGGTCAGCATATAGAACATTTGATGGAACAAATCCGTGTTGAGCGCGTCGAGTGCCTGCCGCAATTGGTCGGATGAATCGACCATTGCCTGCAAGGCGGCGCCCTCGTTGTGAAAGGTTGCGTCAACGCTGGCCAGATGATACTGGATGAGTTCTTGCAGGCTACCGTGATGTGATTGATTGGCGATAGCCTGGAACGGCGCGATATCCTGCAGCACCTGATCGAGCCGACCGCCAACGCGTTGGCGATATTGTGCGATAAAGCTCGGAATGCAGCCGGCCGCGACGACTCCAACCACCAGTATGATGCGATCCAGAATACCCCGTATGAAATCCATGATCACCTAACTAAGCTGTAGAAATAGTAGCTTGATGCCGGCATGGTGATGCTAACCGGAGCAAATATCAAGGCAGGACTGATTTCACCGCACAGACTAACCCGGCTGTGTGCCCGCATAGCCTTCGATGATGACCATATCAAGGGTGGAAATGGGTTGGCGCAGCTGGATCGCCTGCTGGTATTCGGGCGACTTCCAGCAATCAAGCGCTGCCTGGTATGATGGAAATTCGATGACCGCATTGCGGCTGCGGGATTCACCCTCGGGATTCTCGAATCGGCCAGCGCGCACCAGAAAGTGGGCTCCGTATTTCTTTAAGGGCTCGGCATTGGCCGCAACATAGTCCAGATATTTGGACTGGTCGGTTATGTCGGCGCGTACGATCCAGTAACCTTTCGGCATAATCTCTCCTTGTGTTGCAGCGGTCAGGGTGGCGTCTAACGGCTACGATAAACCAACATGGTCGATTTATTACGCACCTATTTCACCAACCATGAACCTTCCACGATCAGCTTGTCTTTCTCAAAGATCCTGCCGAGATATCTGTCACCTTGATTGACCGGTCCCACCCCCTTGGGTGTACCGGTCATCAACAGGTCACCGTCTTCGAATGAGAGAAAATCTTTTGCCTGGTTCAGCAGTTGGAGCGGTTTGTTTAGCATCAAGGCATGATCGCCGAACTGGACCAGGATGCCATTGATATAAAATTCCATCCGCAGATCACCGATATCGCCTTTGTAAGTGACGAAATCGCTGTATACCGCAGAACGATCAAATGACTTGGCGCGCTCCCATGGCCAGCCCTTGGATTTTAGCTCATATTGAAGATTGCGCTTGGTGAGATCCAGGCCGAACCCTATCCCGCGCAGTACACCGCTGCTGATCAGAAAGGTGATCTCGCCCTCATAATGAACAAGCTCGGATTTGTTCGAATAAACTTCGCCCGATATGGCCGAGTTCGGTTTCATGAAAATAACAGGCTCCTGCGAAGGCTCGTTATCGAACTCCTTGATGTGTTCCGCATAATTTCTACCGATACATACGATCTTTGAAGGATAGACCGGTTTGCCATCCCAGATAACAGAGTTCACTTTTTCACCTTCCTGAATATCGCCCAGCGAAATGAAACTTGAAGTCGTGGCGCAAGTGCCCGATCAGCCCGGAAGGAAGGAGATTCATGGCTGTTATGAACGGGGTGCGTTGATAGCATTTGACGCATCCTGGAGGCTTTGCTCCGCTTCAGCCCGCTCGCGTTCAATCTCGATGCGGTCCGTGTAATCGTGCTTGATCTTCCGGTACGACTTGAGAACACCATCAAGCGTAGCGCAAAGCTCAAGCGCCGCACTTTCAGCAATACCTGTCTTTACCGCTTCAGCCTTGGCTTTGCGGCATTGTGCAAAAAGCAGGTCAAGCACGCTGTCATCAAGTATCGCAACGGTAGCGTCGCTGCCGGAGATATGCGCCAGCATGACCGAACCGTCCTGATCAAGCATCTGAAGAAGTGGCGATGTGGAATTCGTAGTCATTTCAGTTTTCCAGAATATATTGAAACCGGACGCAAAATTTTGGAGCGTCCAATCCTTGTTGGTATGTTTTGAAGGTTACTATGCATAGAGTGACTAGAGCAACAATAAATCCGCAGAACTGTGCATTTGCCATACGGTATGAAAATGATTGCCTGCACATTTGACAGTGGCTGGCTGAACCTGGAAAGCAAAAGTGTGGGCAGACCGCACGACCGGTAACAGCAAGTTGCGCGCGCCGGTTGGCCGCTTTTGTTTATAATCCGGCATCTACTGAAAGCTGAACATGACCCCGTTGAACATCGTCATTCTTGCTGCCGGAAAAGGCACACGCATGAACTCCGCCAAGCCCAAGGTGCTGCACGCGCTGGCCGGCAAGCCGCTGGTACAGCACGTGCTGGATTGTGTATCCGCGCTCAAGCCGTTGCAGGTTTGCGTGGTGTACGGTCATGGCGGTGAGGCTGTGCCGCTGGCGATGCAGGCTTATCCGGCGAAATTCGTGATCCAGGAACCGCAGCTCGGCACCGGTCATGCGGTGCAACAGGCGATGCCGCATCTTCCGGACGATGGCAACACGCTGGTATTGTATGGCGATGTGCCGTTGATCCAGCACAGCACGCTGCACCAGATGCAGCAGGCGGGCGAAGGGCTGGTGTTGCTGACCGTGAACCTGCCCAACCCGGCCGGCTACGGGCGCATCGTGCGCGACGCACAGGGCGATGTGATGAGCATAGTCGAAGAAAAAGATGCCACGCCCGAGCAGCGGGCGATACACGAAGTGAACACCGGCATCCTGCTTGCCACGACCGGGTTGTTGCGCGGCTGGTTGGCGAAATTGCAGAACAATAATTCGCAAAGTGAGTACTACCTCACAGACATCGTCAGCATGGCCGTACAACAGGGGATCGCAGTGCATACCGTGCAGCCGGGGCACGAATGGGAGATACACGGGATCAACAGCAAGTCGCAATTGATGGTGCTGGAGCGCACCTGGCAACTGGTCGAGGCATCGCGCCTGCTGGTCCAGGGTGTGACTTTGGCCGATGCGGCGCGCATTGAGGTACGCGGAAACTTGAGGTGCGGGCGCGATGTCGAGATTGATGTCGGCTGCATCTTCGAGGGTGAAGTAAGCTTGGGCGACAACGTGCGGGTGGGCGCTTACTGCGTGGTAAGGAATTCCAATATATCAGCCGGCACTGACATTGCGCCATACAGCCACATCGACAGCAGCGAAGTGGGCGCTGACTGCCACATCGGTCCATACGCGCGTTTGCGCCCCGGTAGCAGGTTGCACAACGGGGTGCATATCGGTAATTTCGTCGAAGTTAAAAACAGCGAGATAGCGGCAAACAGCAAGGCCAATCACCTCAGTTACATCGGTGACAGCACAGTGGGCAGCCGCGTCAACATCGGTGCAGGCACGATAACCTGCAATTACGACGGCGCGAACAAACATCGCACCATCATCGGGGACGATGTGTTCATCGGCTCGGATACGCAACTGGTTGCGCCGGTCACGGTGGGTGAAGGTGCGACGATCGCCGCCGGCACCACGGTGTGGAAAGACGCCCCCGCCGGCGAGTTGACGCTGAATGGCAAGACCCAATCGATCAGGCAGGGCTGGAAACGTCCCCAGAAAGCCAAAAAAATGCCCCAGAAAAAAGAATGAAAGTGAAGGAATAATATGTGCGGAATCGTTGGCGCCGTGGCGCAACGCAATGTCGTGCCTATCCTGCTGGAAGGGCTGCGCCGCTTGGAATATCGCGGCTACGACTCTGCGGGGCTGGTGGTGGTCCATGAGGGTAAGCTGGAACGTGTGCGCAGTACCGGCCGCGTCGTCGAACTCACCGGTAAATGCGAACATACCCAGGGGCAGATCGGCATCGCGCATACACGCTGGGCGACGCACGGCGTGCCCAGCGAGCGCAACGCCCATCCGCACACCAGTAGGGATCAAATCGCCGTGGTGCATAACGGCATCATCGAAAACTACGAATCGCTGCGTGCGCAGCTGATCGCAGCGGGTTATGAGTTCACTTCTGATACCGACACCGAAGTCATCGCGCACCTGATCCAGAGTCACTATGCACGCAACAATTCATTGCTGGTGGCAACCCAGGCATCGCTTGCCGAGTTGGTGGGCGCTTACGCCATCGGTGTGATCGCGGCAGACGATCCCGACCGGCTCGTCTGTGCGCGGCGCGGCAGCCCCCTGTTGCTGGGCGTCGGCATCGAGGAATATTTCATCGCGTCTGACGTTTCTGCGTTGTTGCCCGTGACACGCAACGTGGTCTATCTCGAGGAAGGCGATGTGGTCGAGGTCGGTCGGCACGGATATCAGATCTACGACGCGCAGGGCAAGCGCGTGGAACGCGAGGTACAGGTCAGCGCGCTGAGCAACGAGAGCGTGCAGCTCGGTGAATACCGCCATTACATGCAGAAGGAGATCCACGAGCAGCCGCAGGCATTGGCCGATACGCTCGAGTCGGTATGCAATAGCAAGTCGCTGGTGCCCGGCATCTTCGGCGCGGATGCGGCGGCAACATTTTCCGATATCGACAGTGTGTTGATCCTGGCATGTGGCACCAGCTTTCATGCGGGCCTGGTCGCGCGCTACTGGCTGGAAGAGATCGCCGGCATCCGCTGTACAGTCGAAGTCGCCAGCGAATACCGCTACCGCGTCAGCGTGCCGAACCCGAAATCACTGGTGGTGGTCATCTCACAATCGGGCGAGACCGCCGACACCCAGGCTGCGCTGAACCATGCCAAGGCGAACGGACACAGCCATACGCTGGCGATCTGCAATGTGGCGGAAAGCGCACTGGTACGATTGTGCAAGCTGCGTTTCCTGACCCGCGCCGGGCCGGAGATCGGTGTGGCGTCGACCAAGGCATTCACCACACAATTGGCCGCACTGTTCCTGCTGACGCTGGTGCTGGCCAAGCAGCGCGGAAGATTAAACGCGGAGCAGGAACAAAAACACCTGCGCGATCTGCGCCACCTGCCTGCGGCGGTGCAAAAAGTGCTGGATATGGAACCGCAGATCGCCGATCTCGCCGCGCAGTTCGCCAACAAGCATCATGCATTGTTCCTGGGTCGCGGTCTGCATTATCCGATCGCGCTGGAAGGCGCGCTCAAGCTCAAGGAGATATCCTATGTCCATGCCGAGGCCTATCCCGCCGGTGAGCTGAAACACGGCCCGCTGGCATTGGTGGACAAGGATATGCCGGTGATCTCGGTCGCGCCGAACGATGCACTGCTGGAAAAACTCAAATCCAATCTGCAGGAAGTTCGCGCGCGCGGCGGCGAGTTGTACGTGTTCGCCGATGCGAATACGCATATCGGCGAAGCGGACGGCGTCCATATCATGCACATGCCTGAACACGCCGGGTATTTAAGCCCGATCCTGCACACCATCCCGTTGCAGTTGCTGGCCTATTACGTTGCCCTGCAAAAGGGCACCGATGTGGACAAGCCGCGCAATCTTGCCAAGTCGGTCACGGTCGAGTGACCGCAATGGCGCGCGGTTTGTGGCGCAG
>JBBQNH010000056.1:0-15750 GCA_038329705.1 Burkholderiales bacterium
CATGATCTTCTACCGCCATTTCCGTTCGCAGGTGGATAGCCTGACCATGGAGATGGAGCAACAGGCCATCAAACTGGTGGCGATCATGCATGGCCAGCGTACGAGCGAACGCAAATGAACTTCCGCCTTGGGCGCAGGCGCGAGGAACCGGAGATCAATCTGATCCCGATGATAGACGTGTTACTGGTGATCCTGATCTTCATGATGGTGACCACCAGCTACGCCAAGTTCTCCGAATTGAAGATCAACCTGCCGCAAGCAGGCGGTGAAACTTCGGGAACAAAGGCCAATCTCATCAATGTTGCGGTGGACGCCTCGGAACACTATGCGATCAATGACCAGGGCTTGTCATACACCGGCGTGGACGCATTGGCAGCCGCCCTGAAAACCGCCGCAGCAAACCAGACCGACCCCACCATCATCATCAACGCCGATGCCAAGGCCACGCATCAATCCGTCATCAATATCATGGAAGCGGCACGGCGTGCCGGATACGGACGCATCACCTTTACCACGCAAACCCAGCCCAAATAACCAAAGTGCACTGGCTGCAACAACACTGGCATCGAATCACTCCGCTACACCTGATTCTGTTTCCGGTCAGCCTGATCTTCCGCACTCTGGTGGCCTTGCGCCGCGAGTTGTATCGCAGCGGCTTCCTCGCCAGCCATCAGATGTTGTTACCGGTCATCGTGGTCGGCAATATCAGTGTCGGGGGAACCGGCAAGACACCGCTCACGCTAGCGCTGGCTGAGCAATTCCTCGAGCGCGGCTGGCATCCGCTCATCGTCAGCCGCGGCTATGGCCGCAAAAAATCACGCCCACAGGCTGTCAGCCCGTCAAGCAGCGCCGCACAAGCCGGGGATGAGCCGCTGTTGATGGCACGACGCGATATATGCCCGGTATGGGTGGGCGCAGACCGCGTCGCCACGGTACGCGCGGCGTTGCAAGCCTGTCCGCAGTGCAATGTCGTGCTGTGCGATGACGGCTTGCAGCATTACCGCCTGCAGCGCGATGTGGAGATCGCGGTGATCGATGGCGCACTCGGCTTCGGCAACGGCTTGATGCTTCCCGCAGGTCCTTTGCGCGAGCCGATATCGCGCCTGCGAAGCGTGGATGAGGTGGTGGTGAACGGCGGCGACGCGCCAGCCGGTCAATTCGCGATGCACCTTTCCGGAGACAGGTTCTACAACCTGCTCGACCCCGACAATGAAGTCTCTGCCGATCACTTTCAGGGCAAAAGAAACCATGCCGTGGCGGGTATCGGCAATCCGCAACGTTACTTTAAGCATCTGGAGACATTGGGGCTCCGGCTTACGCCACACGCGTTTCCCGACCATCATCCCTATGCTTCGACCGATCTGAACTTTGCAGATTGCGATGCGCTACTCCTGACTGAAAAAGATGCGGTAAAATGCACCGCATTCGCCGATGCGCGATATTGGGCATTGCGTGTGGATGCCCGGATCGACCCGGCCCTGATGGATCACCTACTGCGAAAGATCACCCCCGATGGACAACAAACTGCTTGATATCCTGGTTTGCCCGCTGTGCAAATCTCCATTGGTTTACCAGAAGGCCGCGCAGGAACTGATCTGCAAGGCAGATCGGCTGGCCTACAAGATCGCAGACGACATTCCGGTGATGCTGGTCGACGAGGCCCGCAAACTGACTGCCGAAGAAGTCGAAGCACTTTAACGTGCAAAAAGCCGCCCTGCCCGCAGCGTCTGCCGGTGTAACTGACCAGCTGTCACCCGGGTCAGTGAAGCCCGTGTCAGTGAAGATCGGCGTCGATTTTCACGTCGTCATTCCGGCGCGCCACGCATCGACACGATTACCCGGCAAGCCGCTGTTGCTGATCTCCGGCAAACCAATGATAGTAAGGGTCGCCGAACAAGCGGCGCAAAGCGGCGCACAGCAGATCTGGATTGCCACCGACCATCACGCGATCGCCGATGTGGTGAGGGAACATGGCTACAAGGCGTGCCTGACCAAGGACAGCCACGCCAGCGGTACCGACCGCATCGCCGAGGTCATCGAACAGCAAGGCTGGGCGGATGACACCATCGTGGTCAATGTGCAGGGCGACGAACCGCTGATTCCACCCGCGCTGATCCGGGCAGTGGCCGAACACCTGCACAACAACCCCGAATGTGCGATCGCCACCGCCTGTCATGCCATTCACGATGAAGCCGCGATGCGCAACCCGAATATCGTCAAGACGGTACTGGATATCAACGGCAACGCGCTGTATTTCAGCCGCGCGCCGATCCCCTGGCCGCGCGATGCGTTCGCCAGCAACCAGCCAATACCCGCTGATCTCCCGGTGTTGCGCCATATCGGCATCTATGCTTACCGCGCCGGTTTCCTGCGCGCATATGGGAAACTCCCCCCTATAGTGTTAGAGCGTTATGAGTCATTGGAGCAATTGCGTGCGTTATATTATGGGTACAAGATAGGCGTGTTCATCGCAGATCAAGCACCGCCGGGAGGTGTCGATACCGAACAGGATCTGCAAGCGGCACGGCAAATGTTTGAAGCTCAAATTAATCGGGGGTAAGTAAAAAATGAGACTGATACTGTTAGGCCCACCTGGCGCAGGCAAAGGCACCCAGGCCAATTACGTCAAGGAAAAATTCAACATACCGCAGATATCGACCGGCGACATGTTGCGTGCTGCCGCCAAAGCGGGTACAGCACTGGGCATCGCAGCCAAGAAGCTGATGGACGCCGGCAATCTGGTCTCCGACGGCATCATCATCGGCCTGGTCAAGGAGCGCATCAAGGAATCTGACTGCGCCAATGGATTTTTATTCGACGGTTTCCCGCGCACCATTCCCCAGGCACAGGCGATCAAGGATGCCGGCATTCCTATCGATTTCGTGGTGGAGATCGAGGTGGGCGACAATGCAATCATCAGGCGCATGAGTGGCCGCCGTGTGCACCCGTCTTCCGGTCGCACCTACCATCTGGAGTTCAACCCGCCCAAGGTGGAAGGCAAGGACGACATCACCGGCGAAGAGCTGGTGCAGCGTCCCGACGATGTGGAAGATACCGTGGTCAAACGCCTCAGTGTCTATCATGACCAGACCCAGCCTCTGGTCGATTACTACACCGCATGGCAAAAATCCGGTGATGCGAAAGCACCCAAGTGCATCAGGATCGAGGGAGTGGGCGGGGTGGAAGCCATACGTGATCAGATATTCGCCGCCCTGGCTGCCGATTGAACATGGCAGCGAAACCCGTTCTCACCCTCGAGGATGCAAAACGCATCGCTGCAGCCGCGCAAGCTGAAGCACAGACCAACAACTGGCGCGTGGTGATCGCTGTGGTGGATGACGGTGGACATCTGCTCTATCTGGAACGCAGTCACGATACCCAGTTCGGCAGTGTCGAAACGGCAATCCGCAAGGCAAACGCTGCAGTGGCTTTCCAGCGCCCCACCAAGGCTTCGGAAGAAGCGGTTCAAAGCGGCCGATTGATACACCTCGCCCTTCCCGGTGTGATCCCTGCGGAAGGTGGCGTACCGCTGGAGATCGACGGTGTGGTCGTTGGAGGTCTGGGGATCAGCGGGGTACGCTCGTTCCAGGACGGGCAGATCGCGGCGGCCGGCGTGGCGGCTTTGGAGGAAAGATAATCATGCTTTACCGGCTCGATGACCGCATACCGGAACTGCGCGGTGAACGGCATTTCGTCGCCGACAACGCCTCGGTTATCGGCACAGTCATCCTTGAGAACAATGTCAGTATCTGGTTCGGCGCAATACTGCGCGGCGACAACGAACCTATCCACATCGGCGCGAACAGCAATATCCAGGATGGTTCCGTGCTGCATACCGACATGGGTTCACCGCTCGTGATCGGCGCGAACGTCACGGTTGGGCATCAGGCCATGCTGCACGGCTGCACCATAGGTGAAGGCAGCCTGATCGGCATCAAGGCGACGATACTAAATCACAGCATCATCGGCAAGAATTGCCTGATCGGTGCGAACACCCTGATCACCGAAAACAAGGTGATACCGGACAACTCGCTGGTGATCGGCATACCGGGAAAGGTGGTGCGTACTTTGACCGAAGCAGAGATCGACGCGATGCACGCCAACACCGCGCACTACGTGAAAAATATGGCGCGCTATGCCGACGGACTTATCCCGTACAACCCGTAAACGCATGTTACTATTGCCCTACAGTGCATAACGTATAACCAATAAATGCACGGCACCTGCTCAAGATTCGCAGTATCCTTTAACCTGTAGTTGTTATCTGTAGTTGCTTCTGGATGCTCTCGCATGTATTCGGATGCCGGGGCGATTGGCTGATTTATCGACAAGGGAGGTATTATGTCTGGTGGTCTTGGATTTGCGTTGTTGTGCTCCGTTATTGCAATTTTTTACGGGATATTTTCAATCAAGTGGATTATCGGCAAGCCGGCCGGCGACGAAAAAATGCGCGGCATTGCCGCCGCGATCCAGGAGGGCGCTTCCGCCTACCTGAATCGGCAATACACCACGATCGGCATCGTCGGTGTGATCTTGTTCTTCGTGATCCTGGTCGCTCTGAAATGGCCGACCGCGGTCGGTTTCGCCATCGGTGCGATCCTGTCCGGATTGACCGGCTATATCGGCATGAACGTCTCGGTGCGTGCCAATGTGCGCACCGCTGAAGCAGCCAAGGAAAGCCTGAACGCGGCACTGAACGTGTCCTTCAAGGGCGGTGCCATCACCGGCATGCTGGTCGTGGGACTGGGATTGCTCGGCGTGGCCGGATACTACGCACTGCTCACCCTGGTGCTGGGCCACAGCACCACTGAAGCCACCCATGCGCTGGTGGGGCTGGCCTTCGGCGGTTCGCTGATTTCCATCTTCGCCCGTCTCGGCGGCGGAATTTTCACCAAGGGCGCGGACGTCGGTGCCGATCTGGTGGGCAAGGTCGAAGCAGGTATTCCAGAGGATGATCCGCGCAACCCCGCGGTGATCGCCGACAACGTCGGTGACAACGTCGGCGATTGCGCCGGCATGGCTGCCGATCTGTTCGAGACCTATGCAGTCACTGTCGTCGCCACCATGGTGCTGGGCGGCCTGTTGATCAGCGGCTCCCCCGAAGCGGTGATCTATCCGCTGGTGCTGGGCGGATTCTCGATCGTCGCTTCTATCATCGGCACCTTCTTCGTCAAGGCACGCGATGGCGGCAAGATCATGAACGCGCTGTATCGGGGCTTGACCGTATCCGCCGTACTCGCGGCGATCGCCTTTTATCCGATCACCACGATGATGCTGGGCGACGGCGTAATGATAGGCGGCAAGTTGGTCACTTCACTGAATATTTACTTTGCGACACTGATCGGTCTGGCGCTGACCGCAGCCATGGTGTGGATCACCGAGTACTACACCGCCACAGAATATGCGCCGGTGCGCCATATCGCCGAAGCTTCCACCACCGGCCACGGCACCAACGTCATCGCCGGCCTGGGCGTTTCGATGAAAGCCACTGCCGCACCGGTACTGGTGGTCTGCCTGGCGATCTGGTGTGCTTACGCACTGGGTGGGTTGTACGGAATCGCGATCGCCGCCACCTCGATGCTGTCGATGGCCGGCATCATTGTGGCGCTGGATGCCTATGGTCCGATCACCGATAACGCCGGCGGTATCGCCGAGATGTCCAAGTTGCCACCCGAGGTGCGCACCATCACCGACGCGCTGGACGCGGTGGGCAATACCACCAAGGCAGTCACCAAAGGCTATGCGATCGGTTCCGCCGGGCTCGCCGCGCTGGTCTTGTTCGCCGACTACACCCACGCCTTGCAGGCCAAGATGGGTGGGGTGGTCACGACCTTCGATCTGTCCAACCACATGGTCATCATCGGCCTGTTCATCGGCGGCATGGTGCCCTACCTGTTCGCCGCGATGGGCATGGAAGCGGTCGGCCGCGCAGCGGGTTCTGTCGTTGTGGAAGTGCGTCGCCAGTTCAAGGAAATACCCGGCATCATGGAAGGCACCGGCAAGCCGCAGTACGGTGTTTGCGTGGATATGCTGACCAAGGCCGCGATCAAGGAAATGATCGTCCCGTCCCTGTTGCCTATCGCGGTGCCGGTGATCGTCGGTGTGGTCCTCGGTGCCCAGGCACTCGGCGGTGTGCTGGTCGGCACCATCATTACCGGTATCTTCGTGGCCATTTCGATGACCGTCGGTGGTGGCGCATGGGATAACGCCAAAAAGTATATCGAGGAAGGCAACTTCGGCGGCAAGGGTTCTGAAGCACACAAGGCGGCAGTGACCGGGGACACCGTCGGCGACCCTTACAAGGATACCGCGGGACCCGCAGTCAATCCGCTGATCAAGATCATCAACATCGTCGCGCTGATGATCGTGCCGCTGCTGCCACTGGTAAGCTGATCCGGCAAAGCAATAAAAAAACAGGGCGGAGATTCTGCCCTGTTTTTTTTCGCCTGTGCCATTATGATATTGTCTTCAGAATAAGGTGCAACCATGCAAAACGCTGCTGACGTCACGACTGTCGCCCATGTCATCCAACTGGCCGTCGCACCGGTATTCCTGTTGACCGGCATCGGTGCGATACTCAACGTGATCACCAACCGACTCGCCCGCATCGTGGATCGTTCCAGAGTGTTGAGCAGTTCGAGTGAACAGTTTAAGTCCGAACACAAAGTAGAAATGGGGCTGCTCACGCGCAGGACGCGCTGGGTACATTGGGCCGTCAGTCTGTGCACCATGTCGGCCCTGCTGATCTGCATCGTCATTGCGGCACTGTTCCTGGGATCGGTGACGGGCTTCGAGCCATCCTACACCGTTTCACTGCTGTTCATTTTGGCGATGTTTGCGCTGATCACCGGCTTGCTGTGCTTCCTGCGCGAGATCTTTCTGGCAACCGGAAATCTGGGATTACGAAAAGGTAGCTGAACCCTGCCTCCCGGGTCGTAAAACGGGGTGGTTCGAATGTTTACTTTCACCCTGCCCGCAAAAATATCGTAAGATGAAATCCTGTGAAAACATAGCAGTCGCGCAAGGCGAAACAAGGTATTTATCAACCTTATTCAAACAACCATATTCAAACATTTGGGAGAATGGTCATGGCGAAGAAGAATGCTTTTTATGCGCAATCCGGCGGTGTCACGGCAGTCATCAATGCCTCTGCCTGCGGAGTGATCGAGACCGCGCGCAAACACAAGGACAAGATCGGCAAGGTATACGCGGGCCGCAACGGTATCATCGGCGCATTGACTGAAGACCTGATCGACACCACCAGGGAATCCGCCAAGGCCATCTCCTCGCTGCGTCACACACCCTCCGGCGCATTCGGCTCGTGCCGTTACAAACTCAAGAGCCTGGAAGCCAACAAACGCGAATACGAGCGCCTGATCGAAGTGTTCAAGGCACACAACATCGGCTACTTCTTCTATAACGGCGGCGGCGATTCCGCCGACACCTGCTACAAGATCTCCCAGCTTTCCGAAAAGATGGGTTACCCGGTGCAGGCCATCCATGTTCCCAAGACAGTCGATAACGACCTGCCGATCACCGACTGCTGCCCCGGTTTCGGCTCGGTGGCGAAATACGTGGCCGTCTCCACGCTGGAAGCCAGTTTCGACGTGGCCTCCATGGCCAAGACCTCGACCAAGGTGTTCGTGCTGGAAGTGATGGGCCGCCATGCCGGCTGGATAGCGGCGGCGGGCGGACTGGTCGAGGAGCACGGTATCCCGGTCGTCATCCTGTTCCCCGAGATCGAATTCAACCAGAAGAAATTTCTCGCCAGGGTGGATGCGATGGTCAAGAAGCACGGCTATTGCAGCGTGGTGGTCTCGGAAGGCTGTCATTACCCGGACGGGAAGTTCCTCGCCGAACAGGGCACGCGCGACGCCTTCGGTCATGCGCAACTCGGCGGCGCTGCGCCGGTCGTCGCCAATATGATCAAGGAAGCGTTCGGCTACAAATTCCACTGGGCCGTTGCCGATTATTTGCAACGCGCCGCACGCCATATCGCATCCAAGACCGATGTGGAGCAGGCCTACGCACTGGGCAAGGCCGCAGTGGAACTGGCGCTCAAGGGACAGAACGCGGTGATGCCCACCATCGACCGCATCTCCGACAAACCCTACAAATGGAAGATCGGCGTCGCACCGCTCTCCAAGGTCGCGAATGTGGAAAAATTCATGCCGCGCAATTTCATTACCCCGGATGGTTTCGGCATCACGGATAAATGCCGTGCCTATCTGTCGCCGCTGATCAAGGGCGAAGACTATCCTCCGTTCAAGGATGGCCTGCCGCAGTATGTTCGCCTCAAGAATTTGGCGGCAGCAAAGAAGTTGGCCAACTTCAAAATTTGAAGCATGCCGAAAAATCCATACACCGCCGGCCCCGGTTTGGCTGGTCATAATTTTATGCACCCACTCCGTCCATCGCAAAGGCAGCGATGCTTATCAGATTATGGGCATGCCGAAAGGAATCGGCGTTGACTGATTGTGCATGGGCAAGGATACTTCGTGTCGTGCGGCTGGATATCCGCCCCATTAAATATAACAAGTGGTCAATTTCTCAAGTATCCCGTGGCTTCTATGACTGAATTACCTGCGATTAAACTGCGTGACCTGCGCTTGGACGACGCGCGTACCCTGCTTGAGCACGATCCCGCATGCCAACTTCCGGATCCGGAAATATCGCCAGCCAACTACGTCCAAAGCATCCTGGACAGTTTGTGCGAGCTTTCCATGCGCGACCCGTTGACAGGTCTGGCCAATCGCCGTCATTTTGACAACGCGCTAAGCCGGGAGATCGAAGCGGTTGCCCGGACGGGAAAATCTGCCCTGCTATTACTGCTGGATATCGATCATTTCAAAAAGGTCAATGACACCCACGGTCATCAGGCGGGTGACCGGGTGTTGCAGGCCGTTTCCAGGTGCCTGACCAGTTGCGTACGACCGATGGACACCGTGGCGCGCTACGGCGGCGAAGAGTTCGCGGCAATTTTCCCAAACTGTTCGGCACCATTTGGCCCCATTGTCGCCGAACGGATCCGTCTGGCAGTGGCAGAGCTTTCCATTGCAGTGTCGCCACAGGTGAATATTCAAGTCACCATCAGTATCGGCGGGGCTTACGCGCCGGAATGGGTACGCTCAATGGCGTCGCTGTGGACCGAACGTGCCGATGCGCAGCTCTATCGTGCAAAATCCGGGCGCAACCGCTATTTCATCGAGGAGCAGCAGGAAGTCGCTGTCAGTTCAGAAGAAAAAAGTATGTTGTATGTTGCTGTCGCAGATAGCGAATGAACAGGGTAACCCGAAAATGAACAAAATTCTGAATCCACCACAAGACCATAAAGCGGTTCCGAAGGTGCCTCTAAAACCGCCGGGCAAAGTGATCGCAGTCACCAGCGGCAAAGGAGGAGTTGGCAAGACGTTTGTCTCGGCCAATCTCGCCGCAGAACTGGCAAAACGCGGACACCGGGTGCTGGTCCTGGATGCAGATCTGGGTCTGGCCAATCTTGACGTGGTGCTCAATCTTTATCCCAAGGTGACCCTGCACGACGTCTTCACCGGAAAAGCAAAGCTCGAGGATGCCATCGTCCAGGCACCGGGTGGATTTTCAGTCTTGCTGGCTGGTTCCGGGATGGTGGAATATTCGCGTCTGACACCCGAAGTACGCGACGATTTTCTGCGTATCATGGAAGGTTTGGTGCCCAAATACGACATCGTCCTGCTCGATACCGGGGCCGGCATTTCTGATGTGGTGTTGTTTGCCGTATCCCTGGCCTCGGAGGTATTGCTGGTTGCCACACCCGAGCCGACTTCCCTGACCGATGCCTATGCCACCATCAAGGTTCTGGCGGGACAACAAAAGCGTCAAAACATTCGTGTGGTGGTCAACCAAACCTCGCGCGCCGGCGAAGGCCGCGCCATCACGACACAATTGCAACAGGTGCTGGACAAGTTTGTGAATACCGAACCCGGGCATCCCCTTGGCCTGACCCATATGGGCGACATACCTTCCGATCCGGCCGTACGTCAAGCCATCATGCGCCGACAGTTACTGATGCCCGCATCCGGTTGCCCGGCAGTACTGGCAATTGCCCAGTTGGCAGCCAAACTTGAAGACACGGTCATCAAGCGGGTTGCGCCGCGCTAAAGATATCGCGCATGGTTTCCCACGCGCTCATGTATGGTGATCCATCTTGCCCCGGCAACTTCAGGCCAATACCTGAATCGAAGTCTGTTGCAGACTGCCGACCATCCGTTTGGAAAATGTGCCATCTCCGCATCGGTTCAATAAATGCACGAGTTTTCCAACGGCAGCACAGGGCGGTATCTCAAGCGGCATGGATTCTGCGCTGTGCCGGATTGGCAGTTGAAATGCCCCAACCAATGTGCTGGCCAAACATTAACCAACCCTCTTGAATATGGACCCACTCATCACCTCCAGCCAACTGCAAGAATGCCTGAATAGCGGCGCAGATGTATTGATCTGCGATTGCCGCTTTGATCTGGCTCAGGCAACTGCCGGACGGGAAGCCTACGCCAAGGGCCACTTGCCAGGCGCGATCTATGTTGACCTGGATACAGATCTGTCAGGCAGCAAAACCGGGACCAATGGACGCCACCCGCTTCCCGGCCCTGATCATTGGGCAACGACGAGGCGGCGTCTGGGTATAGCACTCGATACCCATGTGATCGCCTACGACAGCCAGGGCTCGGCCTTTGCAAGTCGTTTGTGGTGGATGATGCGGGCTATCGGTCATGACAAGGTGCAAGTGCTGGATGGCGGACTGGAATCCTGGCAGGGGCTGATCGACACAGCAATAGTTGCCCCTGTTCCACTTGAAAGGCAACCCAAGCCGCTGGCGTACCAGGGATTGGTTCTGGTCGATGAGATTATTGATAATCTTTCATCACAGCGCAAAACAATTATCGATGCGCGCTCGCCTGATCGCTTTCACGGGCAAAATGAAACGCTCGATCCGATGGCAGGGCATATCCCGGGTTCGTTGAATCGCTTTTTCAAAAGCAATCTGGAAGGTAGCGAATTCAAATCCCGGGAAACTCTTGGCAAGGAATTTTCAGAATTGCTGGGCAACATCCAGTCACACAGCGTGATTCATCTATGCGGCTCCGGCGTAACGGCATGTGTCAACCTGCTAGCCATGGAACAGGCCGGACTCCGCGGCTCACTTTTATACGCGGGTAGCTGGAGCGAATGGTGCGCCGACCCCGGGCGCCCGGTTGAGATTTAAGTCCCATAAGCCGATCACCGCACAGAATCATCGACCCGGGCGCGCATCAGTCTCATGACTTGAACATAACCGTGACCCGCAGACCTTTATTGTCTTCCGGCGTATCGATTTGCCCAGATTCATTTTTCCGGGATTCGACCTGCAAAGTCGCGCCATGCGTTTCGGCAATACGCTTGACGATCGACAGCCCCAAACCGCTGCCGCTGGCACTCGTGCCCAAAGGGCGATAGAACCGTTCTGACAACCTGACCCGGTCTGCTTCCGGGATGCCGGGGCCGTTATCGCTGACCGACAACCTGATCCTTCCCGATTCGCCGCTGACACCGACCCGCACCGATGTGCCCGAAGGAGTATGGCGCACGGCGTTGTCGATCAGGTTACGCAGCAATATACGCAGCAGCACCGGGTTGCCCCGCACTGTCATTTCATTGCCTTCCATCAATTCGATACGCACACCCCGCTCCATCGCAGCGGGTGCGATAGCGGCAATCACTTCTGCGGCGATCGCCCGAAGCGGGCAGGATTCGATCGCTCCATCGCCCAGAGTATCGACGCGTGCAAGGGTCAGTAATTGCTCGATCAGGTGTGAGGCGCGGTCGCAGCCGAGGATCGCGTTGTCCAGCGCGTGGATACGCTCCTCGTCGCCGGCAGCCGCGCGCGCCACCTGCGCCTGAGCCTTGATCGCGGCCACCGGCGTGCGTAATTCGTGCGCCGCATCCGCGGTGAAACGCCGTTCCTTTTGCAGCGAAGCCTCGATGCGCACGAACAACTGGTTGAGCCGTTCGATCAGCGGCACCACTTCGCGCGGTGCGTTTCCCGCATCGAGTGGTGCAAGACTGCCCGGTTCACGTCGCGCAACTTCGCCGGCCAACCTGACCAATGGGTGCAAACTGCGCGTCACGGCGACCCACAGCAGGATCGCCAGCAACGGCAGCGAAATCAACAGCGGCTTCATCAGATTGCCCGCAATGCTGCTCGCCAGTTCATCGCGTACTTCGCTGCGCTCCGCCACATGGATCAGATTATTGCCGGATTCATCCCAGGTGCTGAACACCCGCCAGCGGATGCCGTCGATGACGCTGTTGCTGAAACCCTGCTCGCGGTCAGCCAGTGGTTGCGATGGCGCATTGACGGAATGCAGGCGCAACACATGCCCCGCCCCCCACACCTGGAACGCGACACGGCGGGAATATTTGTGCAACAACGGCGCATGCTCTGTTTCGACCTCGCCGAGATCGTGCGACGACTGGACGACCAGCAAAGAAGCGGATTGGGCGAGATGCGCGTCCAGTATCTCGTCGAATTCATGGCGCGCATCGTAAAAAGTGAACGCGGCGGTCCCGATCCAGACCAGCACGACAGTCGCCAGGGTCAGGACCAGCAGGCGGCGTTTCAACGAACCATGACGGTGCATTTCAGGCATCCCTTTCATCGGGTATATGTTTTCCGGCGCCAGTATTCTTTTCTGCCTGTATCAGGTAGCCCACGCCGCGGATGGTTTCGATCAATTCGGGAAACAGCTTGCGGCGCAAATGGTGGATATACACTTCGACCGCATTACTCTCGACTTCCTCGCCCCATGAATACAGCTGCTCCTCGATCTGGCCGCGCGACAACACTCTCCCCGCGTTAAGCATCAGGGCATGCAGCACGGCAAATTCCTTGGCAGCAAGCTCGATGGAATGATCGCGCCAAACGACACTATGCGCTGCCGGTTCCAGTTCAACACCGGCAATCCTGAGCACCGGGGCAGTCGTACCGGCGGCGCGGCGCACCAGCGCACGGAGGCGTGCTGTCAGTTCACCCATGTCGAAAGGTTTGACCAGGTAGTCGTCCGCACCGGCATCCAGTCCCCTGATGCGATCATCCACCGTGTCCATCGCGGTCAGGATCAATACCGGCGTCGGAACATTGCGGCTGCGCAAGCGCCGCAGCACTTCCAGCCCGGACATGCGCGGCAACCCCAAGTCCAGTACCACCGCGGCATACGGTTCGGTACCGAGCGCCTGGTCAGCCGACACACCGTCCTTCATCCAGTCCACGGCATAGCCGGACTGCTTCAGGCCGGCCTGGATCGCATCGCCCAGCAGGGCATCATCTTCAATCAGTAATACGCGCATGTTTTCGTCTGTCGGTTTAATCGGGTTTCAGTCGTTGAAAGCATTATGACACCACGTCGGGTTTGTAGGAGCGGGCCCTGCGTGTGTTGTTGGGGCTTTAGCTCCTTACAACCACGGCGTACCACTTGCGGGTGCTGCCCGCGACCAAAAGTACCAACACACGCAGGGCCTGCTCCTACACTTCCACTTTTATTTGGGTATCCGGACATCGTCTTCGCTGAAGTTACCCCTCTCCGCACCGGTGTGGCAGGCCGAACAATTAGCCGGACTTTTTACCCTGGGGTTGTCCCAATCGCGTTGCGACACTTCGTCATGTTTTTTCCTGAACCAGCGGGTTTCGGTGATACGCAACACCGGCTTGCCCCACAAGGCGAATTTTTTACCACCGGCATTCTGCACCAGGAAATCGGTGATTTCGCGTGCATCCGGCGCATCCAGGCTGGCATCGCTGCCGAAGTGTTTATCCAACCCGGACATCATCACGCGCCACGATTCGGCGGGAAGCAATCCCGGCGGATAAGCGATGTGGCAGGCCCCGCATTCGGATTTCCATTTAGCATTGGTGACGCGGGGCATGTATTTATCTTCATCGTCATCATCAGCCATCGCGGCAGGTATCATCGCGTTCATCAGCAACACGGCAACGGTGAACATACGTGAAAATTTTCGATAATCGAATAACATGGCAGTCTCCTTAATTTTTTATGGTGAGCAGATAGGCAAGCACGTCGCCCTTTTCCTGCGGCGTGCAGACACGGTCCAGCACATCGTTACAATTGCGCTTGAACCACTTTTCGACTTTCTTGAGATCGGTGAAGCGCTCGGTATTCGCTGCCGGCGCCATCGGCTTGATGGCCTTGTCGGTCTCTGAATGTTTGCCAGTCGCCGCGGGGTTGTTGGTGTGGCAGGAAGAGCAGCTCAAGTCATGACTGTGTTTCTGCTTGAAGAATTGCTCGCCGCGTGCGGCCGAGAATCCCTGAAAGGAGGGTGTGTCGGCCTGCGCATCCTGCTTGATCGTCGCAAGCACCTCGTTGGGTGTTTGCGCCAAGGCGGTAATCGACATCAATCCGGAGACCGACGCGAATATCAGAACAGCCATATTTAGAACACGATTCATTTTGATCTCCTTGTATTGCGCTGCGAGGCGTGCAAGATAGAAGACCAACCTTAAGGATTTCTTAAGTACAGAAAATATTTCCTGACAGGATGCCAAACGGGATATATGTCATTCCGCCAGCGCCCGGGCCAATCGTCCGGACAGGCTCTATGCTACAATTCGCGCCTTTCTTTTTACCCAAAATCAACCCAGGAAGGTGCAGCATAATGAGTTTGAACAGAGTCCCGTCCGGACAAAACCTCCCCGACGACTTCAATGTCATCATCGAAATCCCGCAACACGGCGAACCCGTCAAATATGAAGTGGACAAGGAATCCGGTGCGATCTTTGTCGACCGTTTCATGAACACCGCAATGCACTATCCCTGCAACTACGGCTACATCCCGCATACCCTGTCCGACGATGGCGATCCGGTGGACGTACTGGTTATCACGCCGGTGCCGCTGAATAGCGGTGTGGTGGTGCGCTGCCGTCCGCTTGCAGTGCTGAAGATGGAAGACGAAGCGGGTTTCGATGCCAAGGTGCTGGCTGTTCCCGTGGACAAACTGTCCACGATGTACCGCGGACTCAAGAGCTACACGGAGCTGCCGCCCATCGTGCTTCAGCAGATTTCGCATTTCTTCCAGCACTACAAGGATCTCGAGCCGAACAAGTGGGTGAAGATTGGCGGTTGGGAAGACATCGAGGAAGCGCGCAAAGAGATCATGGCCGGCGTCGAAAACTACCAGAACGCGCCGGACAAACCCAGCTTTTAAAAAGATAGCTTATCGACCCGGGGAGGCAGCATGACCGCACAAATCATAGACGGCAAGGCAATCGCGCAGGAAGTTCGCGCCGAGTGGAAAGTACGCGCCGATGCGCTGAAGGCAAAAGGGATAACACCCGGCCTGGCGGTGATCATCGTCGGCGAAGATCCCGCCTCCAAGGTATATGTCGCGAACAAGGTAAAGGCCTGTGCCGAGCTCGGCATGCATTCCGAGCATGTCGTCATGCCCGCCGACACGCCGGAAGCCGCGCTGCTGGCGAAGATCGATGCGCTCAACAACGATCCGAAGATACACGGCATCCTGGTACAACTGCCGGTGCCTAAACATATCGACAGCAACAAAGTGCTGAACGCGATCAACCCGGAGAAAGACGTGGACGGCTTCCATCCGGTGAACGTCGGTGCGCTGGTGACCGGCAACATGCGCTTCGCCCCTTGCACCCCCTACGGCGCGATGAAACTGCTGGAAAAGAGCGGCGTGTCCATCGAGGGCAAGCACGCCGTGGTG
>JBBQNH010000057.1:0-15531 GCA_038329705.1 Burkholderiales bacterium
CCACTCCTTCCCATCCCGAACAGGACAGTGAAACGACTCCGCGCCGATGATAGTGTGGATTACCCATGTGAAAGTAGGTCATCGTCAGACTCCTTACAAATAAAAAACCCCCAGGTGTAAACCCGGGGGTTTTTTATTGCCTCGGATTGTTGCGGAATGAACGGTTTGAATTCATGACAAGATGCCCGCAGAGCGGGCTTCTTGAGTTGCACATCGATATGGAGTAATTACTTGTAGTCGCGAAATTCCGGTGGAGTGTCGTCGTGATCACCATGCAATTCATGGTCGTACGCCTTGATGAATACTTCGCGTTCGTTCTTTTTGGTTGGGTGTGTTGGGATATCCAGGTTATGACAGGCGGTATCTTCGCAGTAGTGAATAATCTGGCGTCCGATAGCGTGTAGCGGGCTACGGTCAAGGTGAAAGCCTTCCTCAGTCAATCCCGTTTCCAGCCCATTGAGCGTGTAGTGATGCAAGTTGTAGTTGACACGCAGCGTGTTCGGGGCATCGCCATACACAACCTCGCAGTCGGGCAGGCCGGACAAAAGCTGATAGGCGCGCTCCAGCTGCCCGGGAGGCTCCGCATTGAATACGATATCGCGCTGTTTGTTCAGTTCAAAAGAGTCGCTCATGTTGAACTCGCTGGAACAAAATCATTTGCCCTTCAGAATTTGCATTCCTTTAAGCAGATTCAAAGCCTGATTAAGCTGGTAGTCATTCTTGGACCCGAATTCGACAGGTGCATGAATCGCGCTATCCTTTCCGGGAGCAGGCAATGACAGCGTGTTCTGCTCAAGGTTGTCCGGCGTTTCATCTGCCGCCGGGGTGTCATTGGTCAGATGCTTGTTCAAATCGGCTTCATGCAAACGGAAAATCCCGCTATCCCGACCGGCGGTTGCAGGGTCAGCCACGAGAATATCCGGCTCAATGCCCTTTGCCTGTATGGAACGGCCTCCAGGCGTGTAATAGCGTGCCGTGGTGAGTTTGATCCCGGTTCCATTGCCCAATGGCAAGACTGTTTGCACCGAAGCCTTGCCGAAAGTCCGCTCACCCATGATGACTGCGCGCTTATGATCCTGCAGTGCGCCGGCAACGATCTCGGAAGCGGATGCAGATCCGGCATTTACCAGAACGATCAGCGGAACATCTTTGATCGAATCAGGTACCTTTTTAAGGTAATCGCTCTCGCCATTGCTGCGCAAATAATTTTCCGGATTGGCAGTCAGGCGCATCTTTGCGTCTTCAGTGCGGCCCTCGGTGTAAACCACCAGCGAGTCCTTGGGCAGGAAAGCCGAGGAAACGGCGACCGCGCCGGTCAACAGGCCGCCCGGGTCATTGCGCAGATCCAGCACCAGACCGTTCAGAGCTGCTTTGTTTTCCTTGACCAGGTTTTCCAGCGCAGTGGCCAGATTCAGGCCGGTCATTTCCTGGAACTGGGTGATACGGACAAAGCCATAACCAGGTTCGATCAGTTTGGCCTTGACGCTTTGTACCTTGATGACGGCGCGAACCAAAGTGAATGTCAGCGGCTTGAGTTCATTCTTGCGGATGATGGTCAGTACAATCTTGCTACCGGCCTTGCCACGCATGCGTTTTACAGCATCGTTAAGCGACATGTCCTTGATCAACGTGTCGTCAATTTTGATGATGAAGTCGCCACTTTGTATGCCGGCGCGAAATGCAGGTGTATCTTCAATCGGCGAGATCACTTTTACCGCGCCATTTTCCATGCCGACTTCGATACCCAGTCCGCCAAATTCTCCGTGTGTGCCGACCTGCAACTCCTTGAATGCATCTGCATCCAGATAGGCGGAATGCGGATCCAAACCGTTCAACATGCCGGCAATGGCATCAGTGATCAATTTTTTGTCGGTAACCGGTTCGACATAGTCGCTTTTGATACGGCCGAACACTTCCGAGAATGCACGCAATTCTTCAACGGGAAGAGGTGTGGAGAGTGTTTCCTTGTCGGCTACAGCAGCAAAATGGAGACTGGCAGTAACGCCGGCAAACACGCCCAAACCTACTAACCCTGCCTTCTTCAAAAAATCCATGGTTTCCTCTAATGTTGTTTTGCTGCCAGCCATTTCATCGGATCAAGCGGTTTACTCTCATGGCGCAATTCAAAGTATAAACCGAAATCCTCGTTGCCGCCGGTATTGCCAACCGTTGCAATAGTATCTCCGCCGCGCAGCACGTCCCCGACCTGCTTGTAGAGTGTTTCATTGTTGCCGTACAAGCTCATGTAGCCGTTGCCGTGATCGATGATCAACAGGTTGCCGAAGCCGCGCAGCCAGTCGGAGAACACTACCCGGCCGGCTGCAATTGCTTTGACAGGTTGTCCGTTGGAAGTTCTGAGGAACAGACCTTTCCAATCCACAGTGCTTTCGGGCCGCGGAGTTCCAAAGCGATTGGTGATCTCGCCCCGCACCGGCAGCGTCAGCTTGCCTTTCAATTGTTCGAACGGGCTGCCGTCGAAGCGATTATCAGGGAGCTTGTCATTGCGAAACAGGAATTTTGAAGTCGGCGGGGCGAGCATTTTGGTCAACTGGTCGACCAGTCGTGAAAGCCGGCTCTCGTCGCGATGCAGGCGGGATATCTCGCGGCGTTGCCGGCGCATTTGCAGCGAGAACTTGCCAAGCACCTGCTTTCGCGCGCGCTGCTCTTTAATCAGAGTGGTTTTTTGGGTGGCCTGTTCTGTACGCAACGAAGCCAGTTCAGCGCGCTGTTCACGGGTGGAGATGCTGAGCGTATCCACGGTGTTGAGATTCCTGCGCAGGGTAGCCAGCCAGGCCGAGCGATCGCGGGCGATATATTGGTAATAGTGAAGGTCGCGCGCAATCTGGTTGGGATCCTGGCTGTTCAATAACAGCTTGAGATATTCCTGCTTGCCGCCAAGGTATTGTTGGTACAGCAGCTTGCCGAGCAAAGCCTGTTGTCCGGCCATGTCGGCATTCAGATTTTCTTGCTGAGCTTGCAGCTTGCCAAGCTTTTGATCCGCCGCGCGCAGCTTCGCAACAAGCTCGGCAAGTTTGCGATTGCTGTTGCTGATTGCACGCTCGGATTCACGCAGCGAATCTGACACTTCGGTCTTGGATTCGCTGGTTTTTTCCATATTTTGCTGGACTATCGCGATACGCTTGCGCAGATTTTCCAATTCTTCCTGCTGGCTGCCGTAAGCCAGGTTGGCGAAGCTCAAACAAAATATTGCCAGCGGAAGTAAGCGCGTAACTGGAATCACTATATCTGGATCAAACTGTGCCCGGTCATTTCCGCGGGTTGCGGCAAACCCATCATGGACAACAGGCTGGGAGCGAGATCGCGTAATGCACCCCCGTCGTTCAGCTTTACCTTGCGCCCGATATACAGGAAGGGCACCGGATTGAGGGTGTGGGCAGTGTGTGCCTGGTGCGTGACGTTATCCGCCATTTGCTCGGCGTTGCCGTGGTCGGCAGTGATGATGACCTCGCCGCCGATGGATCGCATCGCCTTGACCACGCGCCCGATGCAGATGTCCAGTGCTTCAATTGCCTGCACGGCCGCAGCCATATTGCCACTGTGCCCTACCATGTCGCCGTTGGCGTAGTTGCAGATGATGGCGTGATATTTCCGGCTCAGGATCGCGGCTTCAAGTTTGTCCGTTACCTCGAACGCGCTCATTTCCGGCTTCAGATCGTAAGTGGCGACTTTTGGAGAGGGAACCAGAATGCGGTCTTCGCCGGGGTAGGGCTGCTCCCTTCCGCCATTGAAAAAATAGGTGACGTGGGCATATTTTTCCGTTTCGGCGATGCGCAATTGCTTCAATCCCAGGCTGGAAAGATATTCGCCGAAGCCGTTGTGGATTGGCTCCTGCGTGTATGCGCAGGGCAGATCAAAATCCTCTCCATACCGGCTCAGGGTCACGAAGCTGGCAAGCTTGGGTATGTTGGAGCGTTTGAATCCTGTGAACAATCCGTCGGTCAACGCACGCGTGATCTCGCGCGCCCGATCGGCCCGGAAATTCATGAAGATGACCACGTCACCTTCATGCATCGCAACGGCATCTGCACCGTCCGGGACGATGGCGGTAGGCTTGACGAATTCATCAGATTCACCGCGTGTGTAGGCCTTCTCCAGCCCGTCTAATGCATTTTCGGCAGTGAATTCCGCGCGACCTTGAGTAAGCAATTCAAAGGCCGGCTGAACACGTTCCCAGCGGTTGTCCCTGTCCATCGCGTAAAAGCGGCCGACGATGCTGGCAATTCGGCCGACACCCAGCGCTGCACATTTATCCTGTAACAACTGCAATGATAGTGCTGCGCTCTTGGGCGGCGTGTCGCGTCCATCCAGAAAAGCGTGCAGATAGACTTTTTTCAAACCGTTGCGCGCAGCCATTTCCAGCATGGCGAAAATGTGGTTCTCGTGGCTGTGCACGCCGCCCGGGGAGAGTAGTCCCATGATGTGCAATGCACTGCCGTTCTTTTTTGCCAACCCAACCGCGTTGCTCAGGGCGGGATTGGTGTAGAAATTGCCATCCTCGATATCCACATCGACGCGGCTCAGATCCTGATACACCACGCGGCCGGCACCGATGTTGAGATGACCCACTTCGGAATTGCCCATCTGACCGGAAGGCAGGCCGACGAATTTCTCGGAAGCATCGATCAGCGTATGCGGGTAATCATGCCAAAGTTTGTCCCAATTGGGTTTGCGGGCGGCCAGAATGGCGTTGCTGTCAGTATCTTCACGGTAGCCGAAACCATCAAGAATAAGCAGTAAAACTGGAGTGATGTTCATTGATGTAGAATATAATCGTATAGTGAATTTTTTAGAGAAGCTGCATTTTAGACGAATTTGACTTGCTGGTGAGCGGCATGAAAGGTCAATTTAGCGTAACTATGGAGACAAGTATGGGAAGCAAACTGATAGACAAGGATGAAGATATTCGGCAAGCCGCACAGGCTGTCAAGGCGATAGCGCACCCGTTGCGACTGAAAATATTATGCGTGCTCGGCGACCAGGAAGTAAGTGTGCAGGACATCGTGGAGCAAGTCGGCACCTCTCAAAGCAACATCTCGCAGCACCTTTCCATCCTGCGTGACAAAGGTGTGCTGGCGACCCGCAAGGACGCGAACCGGGTTTATTATCGTATTAGTGATCTGCGTACATTGAAACTGGTCGGCATGATGCGCGATGTATTTTGCAGCACCTACAACCCGCTAAAAGTCTCCCCATAGGGTTTGCAGCACGGCAAGGCCCGCTATTGCGGCGGTCTCGGTGCGCAGTACGCGCGCCCCGAGCTGCACCGGGATATATCCGCACTGCAGTGCGACAGTGCTTTCTGCAATTGAAAACCCCCCCTCCGCCCCTATCATCAAGATAACCCTGCCCCGCGGTTGCGTCTGCTCATGAAGCAGGACTGCGCTTCCGGGCAACGCGATGTATTTTGCGTCCGGAAATTTTTCATCCGGGGACTTTGTTTCCGGCGAATCGGCGTTGGGCATCGATCTGGTTTGTTGCAGCCAGTCCATCATGTCCAGGGGTTTGTGTATCACCGGTAACACATTGCGGCCACATTGTTCGCAAGCCGAAATGGCGACCTGTTGCCAATGCTCATGTCGCTTGGTGGCGCGTTCGGCAGATAGCCTGGCGACACTTCGTTCGGTGGCAAGCGGCTGGATCTCGGTGACGCCCAGTTCGGTGGCTTTCTGGATTACCCAATCCATTTTTTCGCTGCTGGAAAGCGCCTGCACCAGCACGGTATGCAAGGGCGATTCACGGTTGTTGTCGGTTGAAGTGATATTGGCGACGGTCACGTGTCTGGCACCGAGAGCACTGATCTGTCCGTTGCACTCATTGCCGATGCCATCGAATATTTTCACACGGTCACCCACCCTCAGACGCAGCACACGGGCTGCGTGGTGTGCCGCATCAGGGGGCAGATCGAACGATCCGTTGAGCGGGATCGGTGGCGGGCAGTAGAAACGCGGCATGGTCAGGGCGCCAATGAATAAAAGTGTCGCCGTGATAATATAACGGCTTCATAGATATTGTCAGGACTCTGAAATGGTCAGTCTGCAACCCCCGCTATGTGATTTCGGCTGGAAAGCCCCGGATTTCAATCTTCCCGGCGTGGATGGCAAGCGCTATAACCTTGCCGCGGCGCGCGGCAAGAACGGTTTGCTGGTGATGTTCATTTGCAATCACTGCCCTTATGTCAAGTCGATACGTGAGCGCATCATCCGCGACACGCGCGAATTGCAGCAGCACGGTATCAACAGCATCGCGATCATGTCCAACGATCCCGCTGACTATGCGGAGGATTCGTTTGACAACATGCGGGTGATCGCAAAGCAATACGACTATCCGTTCCCCTATGTGTGGGACGAGACCCAGCAGACCGCGAAAGAATACGGTGCGGTTTGCACACCGGATTTTTTTGGATTCAATGCCGATCTTGAGCTGCAATATCGCGGCAGACTGGATGCGTCGCGCAAGGAAGCGGTCGCCGATGCGCCGCGCGACTTGTTCAATGCGATGCTGAAAGTGGCGCAGTCCGGAGACGGTCCACGCGAGCAGGTCGCCAGCATGGGTTGTTCAATCAAGTGGCGCAATTAGGCAAATGGCGCAATCAAGCAAAGCGATGCAAACGGGAACCGGCATGAATCATCCAGCCCAAAACAGTTCGTGCACTTCGGCGGGTATGAGTGCCCTGCTCAAGGCGGTGATCGCGGCAGTCAAGCTGGTGACGGCGGAGGAGATCATGCCCCGTTATCTTAAGGTGATCCATCAACACAAGCCGGATGGCAGCCTGTGTACCGAGGCGGACATTGCGGCGCAGAGTGCATTGACCAAAAAACTGCAGGCCATTCTCAACGTGCCGGTGTTGGGAGAAGAAATGACTGCCGACGAACAACGCGCGATCTGGCAGGCGGGGCATGATGGTTTGTGGTGTGTTGATCCGATCGACGGAACATCAAACTTTGTGCGCGGCCTGCCGTATTTCGCGGTATCGGTCGCATTGCTGCGCGAGGGAAGGAGCGTATTGGGCGTGGTGTTCGACCCGGTGGCCAACGAGATGTTTTCCGCCGAGCACGAACGCGGCTCGTTCCTGAATGGCGAAAAGCTGCCGGATCGTCAAATAGCGGTCCAGATGTCACATGCGTTGGCCAGCGTTGACATGAAACGTCTCAAAAAACGGCTGGTCACCCAGTTGGCGACACATCCGCCCTACAGTTCGCAGCGCAATTTTGGTGCGAGCGCGCTGGACTGGTGTTATACCGCGCTCGGGCGTTATGACATGTATCTGCATGGCGGCCAAAAGCTTTGGGATTATGCGGCCGGCGCGCTGATCTTTCTGGAATCGGGCGGCCATGCCTGCTGTATCGAAAACGATGATTTTGCCGATGGCGATATCTGGCAACGATCAGTCATCGCAGCGCGGGATTTGAAGTTGTTCGAAGAATGGAAAAGCTGGATACGGGCGCAGCAGTAACTTCAAAGGGGACTTCGTGAAAATATTGATACTGGGTGCTGGTCAGGTCGGCTCGACAGTGGCTGAAAGTCTGGTTAACGAAGCCAACGACATTACCGTGGTGGATACCGATGCCGAAAAACTTCGCGAGTTGCAGGGCAGGCTTGACTTGCGCACACTGGTGGGCAATGCCGCACATCCTTCCACGTTGGAAAAAGCAGGCATCGTCGATACCGACATGCTGTTGGCGGTCACGCAAAGCGACGAGGTCAATCTGGTGGCCTGCAAGCTGGCTGCCAGTCTTTACAATACACCCACGCGTATCGCGCGTATCCGTTCCCCTGATTATCTTGCCCGCAAGGAAGTGTTCAGCGAGGATAATTTCTGTGTGGATTTTTCAATTTGTCCGGAGCAGATCCTGACCGATTACATCGTCAAGCTGATCGAGTTTCCGGAAGCATTGCAGGTGCAAAGATTTTCCCAGGGTAAGGCATCGCTGGTGGCAGTGCGCGCGTTTAAAGGCGGCCCGCTGATGGGCAAACCGCTGAGCTTTCTGCGTACGCACATGCCGCAGGTCGAGACCCGGGTCGCGGCGATCTTCCGCAAGGATGCGCCCCTGATACCCCAGGGCACCACAGTGATCGAGGAGGATGACGAGATCTTCTTCATTGCCGCGACCAACAACATCCGCAGCGTGCTCAAAGAGATGCGCCGTATGGATAAACCTGCCAAGCGCGTGATGATCGTGGGCGGTGGCAATATCGGATTCCGTCTGGCGAAGGCACTTGAAAATGACTACCAAGTCAAGCTGATCGAGCACAACAAAAAAGCCTGTGAGAGGCTGGCGGGGGAACTCACCAGTGCGCTGGTGTTGAATGGTGACGGCACGGATGAAAAGCTGATGCATCAGGAGCATGTCGGCGAGGTGGACGTGTTCTGCGCATTGACCAACGATGACGAAACCAACATCATGTCTGCGCTGCTTGCCAAGCAGGGCGGCGCGGGGAAAGTGATCGCGCTGATTAACCGCAGCGCCTATGTGGATCTTTTGCAGGGCGGCAATATCGATATCGCGCTTTCGCCGGCACAGGTCACCATTGGTTCGCTGCTCGCCTATGTGCGCCAGGGTGATGTCGCGGCAGTTCATTCACTGAGGCGCGGCGCAGCCGAGGTGCTGGAGCTGGTGGCGCACGGGGATCGTCAGTCGTCCAGGGTCGTCGGCAGACGTATCGACGAGATCGATCTGCCCAAGGGCGCGACCATAGGCGCGATCGTGCGAGGCGAGAAAGTCATCATGGGGCACCATAACCTGTTGATCGAAGCGGATGACCATGTCATTGTCTTTGTCATCGACAAGAGCATGGTGCACAAGGTTGAGAGGCTGTTTCAGGTCAATCTCGGTTTCTTCTGATGCAGCGTGCCCTGGCCGTCATCAATGTGTTGGGTCTGATGCTGGTGGTATTCAGCATCACCTATTTGATACCGTTGGTGGCATCGTGGATATTCGATGACGGGACGACCTTCGATTTCTTGCTGGCAATGGTCTGGACGTCGGCCATCGGGTTCCTGATGTGGTTGTTGACGCGCCGTTATAAGGCCGAACTGTCCATCCGCCACGGTTACCTGCTGGTGGTGGCGATGTGGACCGCGATGCCTGCCGTGGCAACGTTACCGCTGTTGCTGGTGATCAACGGATTGTCTTTCACCGACGCCTATTTCGAGACCATGTCCGCCATGACCACGACTGGGGCGACGGTGCTGGTCGGGTTGGATCACCTGCCTCCTGCCATCAATATCTGGCGATGCGAATTGCAATGGCTGGGTGGCATGGGGATCATCGTGCTGGCCGTGGCGATCCTGCCCTTGCTGGGCATCGGCGGACGTCAATTGTTCAAGGCAGAGACGCCGGGACCAATGAAAGACACTGCACTGACACCGCGCATCGCGGAGACGGCCCGCAATCTGTGGCTCGTGTATCTGGTCATCACACTGACATGTATCGGCGCCTTGAAGTGGGCTGGCATGGACTGGCTGGATGCGGTTTGCCATGCCTTTTCGGCGATGGGATTGGGCGGGTTTTCAACCCATGATGCAAGTATTGGTTATTTCAATTCGCCATTGATCGAGTTCGTGATGGTTATTTTCATGTTGTTCGCGGTGGTCAATTTTTCGACACATTTTCTCGTTTGGCGCAGCAAATCGCTAAAAGTATATCTGCGTGACGCGGAAGCCGTGGCCTCGCTTGGCTTGATTCTGGCCAGTTGTGTCGGCATCGCACTGTTCCTGTGGTGGCAGAATGTGTATACGGATTTTTGGATTGCATTTCGCTATGCCAGTTTCAACCTGGTATCGATCGCGACCAGCTCGGGTTATTCCAGCACGGATTACGCACAGTGGCCGATATTCGCGCCACTTTGGATGCTATTCCTCAACGCGATCGCAGCCAGCTCGGGTTCTACCGGGGGCGGCATCAAGATGGTCCGGACCCTGGTGCTGGTAAAACAGGCCGGGCGCGAGTTTCTCAGATTGCTGCATCCGGCAGCGATCAATCCGATGAAGATTGGCGGACAGGTTGTGCCTAATAACATCGTGTTCGCGGTACTCGGATTTATCTTTCTGTATTTCATGACAGTGGTGACGCTGACCTTTGCATTACTGATCAGCGGAATGGATTTCATCTCGGCGTTTACCGCGATACTGGCCTCGATAAATAATTGCGGCCCCGGGCTCGGCAGGGTAGGACCGGCCAGCAATTACGCATGGCTGACCGATTTCCAGACCTGGGTGTGCACCACGGCCATGCTGGTCGGCCGCTTGGAGATATTTACCGTGTTGATTCTGTTTACCCCGCATTTTTGGCGTCGCTAAGAACGCCATGACAGCGGGTGAGGGATACGTTAGCATTGCGTGTTAAAGCCGTTCAAGACGCACCGGGAACGCGGGGTAATCGGTGCCGATGCAAAAGGGAACAAGATGAGCGAGGATCTGCCATTGTCGGGTGTAAAGGTGTTGCTGATCGATGACAGCAACACCATCAGACGTAGCGGGGAGATATTTTTGTCCCAGGCGGGATGCCGTGTCCTCCTTGCGGAAGACGGTTTTGACGGCTTGGCCAAGGTGGTGGACAACCAGCCGGATGTCGTTTTCGTGGATGTCATGATGCCGCGGCTGGATGGCTATCAAACCTGTGCGCTTATCAAAAAACATCGTCATTTCAGAAATACCCCCGTGGTCATGCTGACCAGCAAAGATACGCTGTTTGATCGCGCGCGCGGCAAACTTGTCGGCGCCGATCAATATTTGATCAAACCTTTCAATAAAAAAAGTCTGATAGAAGCGGTCATCATGCATGCCCGGGCGAAAAAGGAAGCGGATGATGCCGATTAAAAATATATTGGTAGTCGACGATTCGGCCACCGAGCGACACGTTATCGGGGATATCTTGCGCAAGCGGGGATATGAGGTTTCATTCGCCGAGGATGGCGAAAAGGGTGTGGCATTAACCAGATTGAACAAGCCGGATCTCGTCATCATGGATGTTGTCATGCCGAAAATGAACGGCTTTCAGGCAACCAGGGCGATCTTCACCGATCCGGAAACCAGGCATATTCCGGTCATTCTCTGCACAACCAAGGATCAGGAAACAGACAAGGTCTGGGGTGCTCGCCAAGGGGCCAAAGGGTATGTGGTCAAGCCGATCAAAGCCGCTGATCTGCTCGGCAAGATTGCCGCTTTGGGATAGCGGATGATAAGTAACAAGGGGTCCCCGGGAAATCGGCAGTTGTACCGATCCGCTATGTGTGGCAAACCGGGGAATATCAGTCCTTGCTGCAAACGCTGGATTTTTCCGGGTGGAGTTGCTGATTTGTGCATCCTCGCTACCGCACTATTCTTTCGGGCTGCGTCGCCGCAACTCGATGATCACCGGAGGCAACATCAATGTCTAAACGGCTAAATTTGCGCGAATTCCAGCAGAACCTGATCGACCGGTTGCAAGTAACGGGATTGCCGGAGTCGCGTGCTTCCATGCTGGCTATACTGATCGCCGGGAAGAATTGGCTGGTGGATATGGCGGATATCGCCGAAGTATTGCCCCTGCCATCCTTGACGGCCGTGCCGCTGACGAAATCATGGTTTCTTGGCGTGGCAAATGTGCGCGGTAATCTGTATGGCGTGATCGATATGGCAACCTACGAGAAGACCGGTGCGGCATCGGGGAATGCCAATAATTGTGTGTTGCTGGTTTCAGAACGTTTTGCTTTTAACGCGGCATTGCTGGTCGACCGGGTGCTGGGCTTGCGCGATACGCAAAGCTGGAAAAGAAACGAAGTTTACGGGCAAGCCGAGTATCTCGATGAGACAGGTGCATCCTGGACCAGGCTCGACGTGCAAGGTTTGCTGCAGCAGGCGGAATTTTTGCAGATAGGTATTTAGCAGTTCGGCACTTTCAGGAAATTCCCCAGGGGGAGAGGAGCAACATGGCAATCAAACTGGCAATCGCCAAATCCAGGCTAAAAGTATTCGGCGTGGTCGCGGCAATCTTTTTTGTATTCACCGCGCTTGCCGCCTACAAGGGCAATAGGGAAGAAAACAACAGCATGCGTTACCTGGGCCAATCCAGCCAGTTGTTGATGTTGACGCAGCGGCTTGCCAAGGATGCGCAACAGGCGGTAGCGGGCAAGCCTGCAGCGTTTGATGCCTTGGAACAAAGCAGGCAGAGCCTAACGAACACCCTGGCCAGGGTGGACAAGGGCGAAGGCTCCTTGCCCGCGACCACCGGTAACTCGCGCGTTGCGCTTGACCAGTTCATGAAGCATGCAAACAAAACACTGTCCGATGTGCATACACTGCAAGCTGGGCGTGCCGGCCTGGTGATGCTGGGGGAGACCGCGTCAAGCATAGGCGCCGTGAGCAAGGATTTGCACGGGCTGACCCAAAAGATGACCGACACATATAGCGGCACAATCAGGGAGCAAGTGGCGCGTTTTGCCCTGGCAACCGAGCGTGTCGACAAGGATGCGGCCAGAATTCAGGGTCAGGAGTTAACGGCTGAAAGGTTCGCGCAGCTCACGATCGATGCGAACTCTGCTGAGGACAGTCTGGCCGCGTTACCGGCATCGGATGCGAATGTGGCGCGTGCACGGGCGTTGTCAGATGCCATCCACAACAGCATCGCAATGCTGGATCCCCAGGTGGGTGACCTGGTGGCGGCACAGCATGCGGCGAACGCGATCATCAATGATTCTGATATGTTGCTGACCGAAGCACAGCATTTGCTGGACAGTTACCAGTCTTCTACACGGGTCAATACCGCGTTTGCCGTGCTGTTCGGTTTGCTTCTGCTGTTATCGTTGCTGCTGTTGGCCAAAGCCTATGTCGATGACTCGCGCCGCCGTGCCGCGGAAGCGGCGCGCATCAACAGCCAGAATCAGAACGCGATCCTGCGCTTGATGAACGAGATGGGCGAATTGGCGGATGGCGATCTGACAGTTCGCGCAACCGTCACGGAAGATGTCACCGGTGCGATCGCCGACTCACTGAATTACACCATCGAGGAATTCCGCAAGCTGGTGTCCAAAACCATAGCCGCGGTAGAACAGATGGGTCAGGCCACAAAAGGTGCGGAAGATATTGCCAAAGGGCTGATGGAGGCGACGCAGAAACAGGCAAGCGAGATCCGTACAGCCGGTAAAGCAGTCCAGCTGATAACCAACTCCATCAAGGAAGTGGACTCCAGTGCCACCAAGTCTGCCGAAGTGGCGCGCCGTACCCTGGAGGTGACCGAACAGGGTGCCCAGGCCGTGCGCAATACGATCAGCGGGATGAACGGCATACGCGAACAGATACAGGACACCTCCAAACGCATCAAGCGCCTGGGCGAAAGCTCACAGGAGATCGGTGAGATCGTGGATCTGATTTCGGATATCACCGAGCAGACCAATGTGCTGGCGTTGAATGCCGCGATCCAGGCGGCTTCAGCAGGCGAGGCCGGGCGTGGGTTCTCGGTGGTCGCGGAAGAGGTGCAACGTCTGGCGGAACGTTCCGGCGAAGCGACCAAACAGATCGGCGCGCTGGTGAAAACCATCCAGGGTGATACCCATGACGCGGTGGCGGCGATGGAAAAAAGTACCCTGGGTGTGGTGGAAGGCACCAGGTTGTCTGATGTGGCCGGTAAATCGCTGCGCGAAATCGAGCAGGTGTCAAATGAGCTGGCGGCACTGATCAACAATATCTCGACCTCCACCAGGGTGCAGACCGACATGTCCAATGAAGTGGCGGGCGTAATGGCAGAAATCCTGCAAATTACCGTTCAGACCACGGATGGTACGCGTCTGACCGCCAACTCTATCGCCCAGTTGTCCGGTCTGGCGTCGGATCTGAGAGGTTCGGTCGCGGGCTTTAAATTGTAATTCACGGGCCGACTGCATATCACTATCGCTTATGACCGACAGCGCACAATTTGACCGCAACACGCTGGCTGCAGTGAAACCCGGCATGGACAGCACGCTGGCCGGGATCAATGCGCGGCTGGAGCTTTTTTTTGGGGATCCCCCGGGCAAGATAAATGCGCTGGAAGACGCGCGCACCGGCTTGCACAGATTGCTGGGTGTTTTGAAGATGGTCGGTCTGGATGGCGCGGCGGTGTTTTGCGCCGAACTGGAGCTCACGCTGGGCGAGCTTGCTTCCGATCCGGCTCAGGTTTCAGCGATGCATCGCGACGTGTTGCGGCGTGCCCTGTTCGGCATCACGCATTATCTGGATTCGTTGTCCAAAGGTGCGGATAACGCATCATTGCGCCTGTTTCCTCAATATCTGGAGTTGCAACAGTTGCGCGGCATGGAAATGTCATTCGAGATGGATCTGTTCTTTCCGGATATCGATGTGCAATTGCCGGGCCAGGTGTTGAACCTGCCGGTGCAGAACGAGACAACAAAGCGCCTGAAAATGTTGCGCAGCCAGTATCAGCAGGGCTTGCTGAAGTGGATGCGCAAGGACGATGTCACCCCCTCTGCGCAGCAGATGCAACTGGCACTTGAGGGGGCATTGCGTTGTGCGCCACAAGACAGCAGTCGCGCGTTCTGGTGGGCGGGTTACGGCCTGCTTGATTGCGTGAAACTGGACGGTTTGCCGCCCGAGATGAATGTGCGCAAGTTGTTGAGCCGTATTGACCAGCAGTTCCGTGCGGCAATCGAGGGCAACAGCGGTGACGTGAAGCCGGTGATGAACGAGATGCTCTATATGATCGGACACAGTCATGCCGTCAGTGAGCACGTCGAGGCGATCAAGCAGGTTTACTCGCTGGACCGATACTTGCCCGAACTCTCGGCGCTGTCGCCCAGCGAAGTCGACCAGATACTGGTGGCCATGCATGAACAGTTGCGTGCTGCCGAAGACAGCTGGGAACAATGCGTGCAGGGCGACGCCAAGGCATGCGCAAGATATTCCCGGCATGTCGAGCAGGTCGCTCAGCAGAGCGACAAGCTCGACCGTGATGTCCTTCATTATCTGATCAAACAGATTCAGGCGTTTTCGGCAAATGAAAATACGCCCGAAAGCGCGAGAACCATCGCCATCGATATGGCGATGGCATTGCTGCTGCTGGGCAGCGGCATCGAACACTACCGGCGCATCGGAGCCGGCTTCCAGGAACAGGCACACATCCTGAGCGAACGGATTCAGGCTGCGGTCGAGCAACAGCCGGAGGATAAGCAACGCTTCGCGGAACTGGTCAACCTCAATTTTCAGCTGGAACAACGCGGCGACGTGATGAGCCCGTTGGCCAGCGAAATGCTGGTGAATCTTCAGCAGGTCGAGCAGGGTTTGGACGCATTCTTCAACAGTGCGATCGGCCGTGACGAATTGCCCGAATTGCTGCGTTTGCTGAACCAGATACAGGGCGGGTTGCATATCTCGTCGTTGGACGAAGCAGAGAGATTGCTGGTATCGATTCTTGGCAGCATCAAGCGTTTCGCCCAAGGCGAGGATATTCCCACGCCGGACGATAAGTCTGCGCTGGCAGATGCGATGAGCGCACTGGAAGACTATATACAACACCTGGCAAATGGTCAGGCAGGCGA
>JBBQNH010000058.1:0-15476 GCA_038329705.1 Burkholderiales bacterium
CATGGTGTTCCTGCCGGTATTCGAGGCCAAGGACAAACTGGAGGCGGATGGTTACGGGGTGCGTATCGTTGCCATCGTGAATCCACGCCGCCTGTATCGTGCTACCGATATATCGTGGGATACCGTATCGGAGCCGGACAATAAGTTCATGGATGACGCACACTTCAATGCGCTGTTCGACGGCGATGTGCTGCTCGCCGTGAGCGGCGGCCCAAGCGCCGTACTGGAACCCGTGCTGTTGCGTACCCGGGCAAACAAGCGCGATACCTTTGCCTGGAAGCGCGGCGAAACCACCGCAAGTCCGGCCGAGATCATGGAGTTCAACGGCTTGACCGGGGAGGCGATGGCCAAACGCGTACAGGCATTGTAAGGAGCAAGGTACAAGAGACAAGGTGCAAGAAAATCCTCCCCAACCCTTCTCTTGAACTTTGCCACTTGAACTTTGAACTTTGAACCTTGAACCTTGAACCTTGAACCTCTGAGCTGAAAACATGACCGACACAAAAATCATCGTGCTGGATGACGATCCGACCGGCTCGCAAACGGTGCATGGCTGTTTGCTGTTGACACGCTGGGACCAGGGTACGTTGCGCGAGGCGATCATGGATGCTTCGCCGTTGTTCTTCGTGCTGACCAATACCCGTGGCATGGCTGCGGAGCCGGCGGCGGATATCACCCGCGAGGTTTGTCGTAATCTGAAGCTGGCGCTGGTGGAATTGAAAAAAAGCGGACATGACATCAATCCCATCCTGGTCAGTCGTTCGGACTCGACGCTGCGCGGCCATTATCCGGTGGAGACCGATGTGATTGCAATGGAATTGGGTGCATTCGATGCCCACTTCCTGGTGCCGGCATTTTTTGAAGGCGGACGTATTACCCGTAACAGCGTGCACTACCTGATGGTGGATGGCAAGGAAACGCCGGTACATGAAACCGAATTCGCACGCGATTCGGTGTTCGGATATCGGCATAGTTATCTGCCGGATTATGTCGAGGAAAAAACGGCCGGACGTATCAGGGCAGTCGAGGTTGAGCGTTTCCTGTTGCGCGATGTGCGCGGCGATTGCCTGCCGCGCCTGATGAGATTGCGGGGAAATGTGTGCTGTGTGGTGGATGCCGAAACACAGGACGACCTTAATCATTTTGCAGAACAGTTGCGGCTGGCGGCAGGGCAGGGCAAGCGTTTCCTGTTTCGCAGCGCAGCCAGTCTGCTCACCGCGCTGGCGGGGTTGCCGCGCCAGCCTGTCGCAGCGGAAGACATGGCGCAATATGTGCGCGGCGGAAAAGCGGGTGCGGTGATCGTGGGTTCACACGTCAGGAAAACCACTGCGCAACTGGAGCAACTGCTCAAGATGCAGGGTGTCGTTCCTATCGAAGTGGATGTGGAGCAATTGCTGGAAAATCGTGACGCACTGCTGGATCAGATCGTCCGTCTGTGCGAACAGAGTCATGCCGCAGGCGAGACGCCGGTCGTGTTCACCAGCCGCACGGAAAAGGCATTTCCGGACCAGGCGACGCGGCTGGCGTTCGGCGAGATGGTGTCAGGCTTCCTGATGGAGGTGGTGCGCAATTTGCCGAAATCTTTGGGGTTTCTGATCAGCAAAGGCGGGATCACTTCGAATGATGTATTGAGTTCGGGGCTGGCGTTGCGCACTTCGCGCGTCGTTGGTCAAATTCTGCCGGGTTGTTCGGTGGTGTGTTGTCCTGCCGATCATCCGCGTTATCCGGATCTGCCGGTGGTTATCTTTCCCGGCAATGTCGGTGATGATCTGGCGCTGGCAACGGCATATGGGAGGCTGGCCGGCTATGCGGGTGAGACGCCAGCAGTTTGATTGCCAGGTGTTAACCTGTATTACTCATCGTCTTTACGCAGGCCTTCAATAAACTCGTATGTCGCCAGACCCGCACCGATCAGCGCTACCACGATCAGCGCGATCTTGTGCAGTTTGATCACCGGCGGCGCAAGGAAGGCCACCACCGCCAACAGGCCTATCAGACCGGCTATCGTTTTAAATTTCATCACTTCCTCGCTTTCACTGTACCTTGGTTATCGTGTTTTAGTTTTTGGGCGTTAGTCTCTGTTTGTTAGTTTCAGGGTATTCGTTTTTGGGCGTTGCTAATTTGCCGCATTACTTGATAGTGTCGACCAGCCAGCGTGCTGTGCGCAGCAAGCGCGCATCGTCGCCGACACGTCCAACCAGTTGTATCCCCACCGGCAGTCCGTCGCCAGCCTTTAGCAGCGGCAGATTGAGCGCCGGCATACCGCAGAAAGACCACATCGTGCAGAACATCGGGCTGCCCGTCGATTCCAGTCCATGGGGTGCCGGGCCGGCAACCGCTGGCGTCAGAATCGCATCGTAGCGGTCGAATATCTCGTCGAGCGCTTCGGTCAGCACCGGTATGCGCGTCAGTGCCTGAAGGTAGTCGACCGCTTTGATGTTGCGTCCCCGTTCAAGTTGCTCGCACAGCTTGGCGGACAGCTTGTCTGCGCCGCGCTCGAAATCGGTCTGGTAGTTGGCGGCGATATCGGCTTCCATGACCGTATTGTGCCAATCCAGAACTTTTGCCGCCGAATCGGGCAGCACGAACTCGCCGATGCTTTCACTCAAATATTCGACCAGTTCGCCGAATCCTTCCCGGGTGTCGGCATCAAGTTGCATCCACCACGGCGTTTTGATCAGGGCCAGTTTTGGCGGGAATGGCGGTTCTTCATTGCATACCTGCAGCATGGCAAAAGGGGCACGCGGTGTCATGCCAGGTTCGTCGGCGTCGTAGGCGGACAGTACCTCGCCCAGCAGGGCCAGGTCTTCTACGCTGCGGGCAAAGCCGCCCGGCTGGTCAAGGGGCTCGGACTGGCGCAGGATGCCCTGGCGTGAGATCAGGCCGCGAGTGGGTTTGAAGCCGAACACGCCGCAATAGGCGGCGGGCCGGATCAGTGAGCCGTTGGTCTGCGTGCCGATCGCCAGGGGCACCATGCCGGCCGCCACGGCGGCAGCAGAACCGCTCGATGAACCGCCGGGGGTGTGCTCGGTGTTGTGCGGGTTGCGTGTCTTGCCGGGTGAGTAGGTGGCCAGCTCGGTGGTGACGGTCTTGCCCATGATGATGGCGCCCGCGCTACGCAACAGTTCGACCACCTTGGCGTCGTGCCAGGGGTTGCGGCCCGAGTGCAAGACCGTGCCGTCCTCGGTCGGCATGTCGCCGGTATCGATGATGTCCTTGATGCCGACCGGAACTCCGTGCAATGGGCCCAGAGGCTTCCCGCTGGAACGACTTTCGTCGGCCCGTTTTGCCTGTGCCAGCGCATGCTCGGGATCGAAATAAGCCCAGGCTTGAACTTCGGGTTCGCGCGCCTGGATCTGCTCTATGCAGGCAGTCACCAGATTCTCGGACGAGAACAGTCCGTCGCGAATGCCCTGCGCCGCCTGGTTTGCCGTGAGCCAGTTCAATTTGTCCATGTTGTCCTCTGGTTGTGGCTCATTAGTTTCCGTACAGCAGGTCAGGCAGCCAATAGACGATCTGCGGGAATATGTACACCGCAGCCATGGCAACGAACACCATACTCAGGAACGGCAGGCAACCCTTGAAAATAGTCACCAACTGCACGTGCTTGGGCGCAACACCTTTCAGGTAATAGGCCGACATCGCCATCGGCGGTGTCAGGAAGGAAGTCTGCAGGTTGAGCGCGATCAGGATGCCGAAGAACATCGGGTCGACATTGAAGTGCGGCAGCAGCGGCAGGAAGATCGGCACGAAGATGATGATGATCTCGCTCCACTCCAGCGGCCAGCCCAGCAGGAAAATGATCAACTGGGACATCAGCAGGAAGGTGACGGTGTTCAGATGCATGCCCAGTACGATTTCCTTGATCAGGCCCTCGCCGCCGAGGTAGGAGAACACCGAGGAGAAGGTCCAGGAGCCGACGAACAGCCAGCACACCATGGCAGTGGTGCGCGCAGTCAGGAATACCGCTTCCTTTAACCGGCCCCAGGTCAGGGCACGGTATGCTGCAGCCAGAATCACACCGCCCAGCGCGCCGATCGCTGCCGCTTCGCTGGGTGTGGCCAACCCGAACAGGATGGCGCCGAGCACCGACAGGATCAACACCGCCAGTGGCAGGAAAGCTTTGGCCAGCAGGATGAAAACCTGGCCCCAGGAAACATTTTCGTAAGCTTCGCGCGGCAGTTTGGGTGCCAGTGATGGGTTGATTACCACACGGGTCACCACATAGACCATGTACAGGCTGGCCAGCAAGATACCGGGGAGCATTGCAGCCGCATAAAGCTTAACGACAGAGATCGCCGAGGTCGCCCCATAGACGATCAGCATGATCGAGGGCGGGATCAGGATACCCAATGTGCCGCCTGCAGCGATAACGCCAGTGGAGAGCTTTTCGTCGTAGCCGGCCTTGAGCATTGCAGGCAAGGCCAACAGGCCCATCAGGGTCACCACCGCGCCGACGATACCGGTTGCCGTGGCAAACAGCGCGCAGGTGATCAGCGCCGCGATCGCCATCGCACCGGGAACCGCGCGAAATGCGAGTTGCAGGCTAAGGAACAGGCGATCAAGAATATTGGATCGTTCGACGATATAGCCCATGAACAGGAACAACGGTATCGCCGTCAGCACATCGTTGTTCATCACACTGAAGGTGTTCTGGGTCAGCAGATAGAATACCCTGTTGTCGAAGAAAGCCTGGTCCGGCAGGAAGTAGGCGTAATAGCCGAAGAACACGCCCATCGCCATCAGTGTGAAGGCGATCGGGAAGCCGAGCAGGATGATGAAAATGAACGAACCCAGCATCATCAGGGCAATTTGCGGATCCGTCATTTGTTTTCCCCTGAAATCACGGACTGATAATTGATCTCCTCTGCTTTGGCAGCAGCCAGCATAACTGCCGTTTCCATTTCCTCGACGTCGTGCAGTCTTTCCGGCCACTCCCCGGTGCGGATGCAGATGATACAACGCAATATCTCTGCGAAGCCCTGTATGGCCAGTAGTCCGCCTGCGGCCGGGATGATCAATTTGAGTTGCCAGATCGGCACGCCGATCGGACTGTTGACGCTCACTTCATGGATGCGCGCCGAATCCATGGCGTAGCTCCAACCCGAGTACATCAAGGCTATGACGCCGGGATAAAAGAAGGTTATGAACAGCACCAGCTCGACGCTGGCCTGTACGCGTTTTGGCATCAGCCGGTAGAATATGTCGCCACGTACATGGGCGCCGCGCGAGAGTGCATAAGCGCCCGCCATCAGGAACATCCCGCCGTAGAGGATGTAGCTCATGTCGAAGGCCCAACTGGTCGGATCGTCCAGTACATAGCGAACGAATACTTCGTAGGAGGTGCCGAGTATCAGGACGACGACACACCAGGCGAAGGCATGTCCAACCGATTTCGACAGCTGGTCAATGCCGTGCAGCAGCGATTGCATTTTCATAAGTATCCGCTCTACGAAACAAGGCGGGGGTGCCGAAGCACCCGCCGCCATGGTTAAAACAACGATCAGGCTTGCCTGAAGCGATCCATCAGAAGCCGAGCTTGCCGAACATGTGCTCGTAAGCCGCCTTGTAATCGGCATTGTTGAAGAAGCTGTAGTAGCCGACCCGCTTGGCCCAGGCTTTCTGGGAATCCCACACTTGGCCAAAGAACGGATCCTCGTCGACGAGTTTTTTGACGATCTTGTCCCAGGCTTTGAGCTGTACGTCGAAGATGCTTTGCGGTGTGCGCAGGACGTTCACGTGATCCTTGTCCTTGAGCGTTTGCAAGTCCCTGGAGTAGTTATCCATTGCCAGCGCGTAATTTGCGGTGGATGCCGCTTCGGCTGAATAACGCAATACCATTTGCAGGTCTTTGGGCAGCGCTTCGTACCGCTTGCGGTTGAACACGATCTCGAAAAATTCCTGTGCCTGATGGTAACTGCCCATCATGTAGTTTTTGGCCACGTCCTGTGCGCCAAAACGCATGTCGGAAGTGGGGTTGTTGTACTCGAAAGCCTCGATGACGCCACGTTCCATTGCCGGCACGATCTCGCCACCGGGCAGCTGGGTGACCTTGACGCCCAGTTCCTGCATCATATCGGCCGCCAGACCTACGGTACGGTACTTGAGCCCCTTCAACTGGGAAGCGTTCTTGATCGGCTTTTTGAACCAGCCCAGTGGCTGGGTCGGCATCGGCATCGCGAAAAATCCGACCACGTCAAGTTGGAGCTTTTTCATCAGATCGTTGTAGAAGGGTTCTCCTTCGGTGTTGATCCAGGCCAGATTCTGCGCGGCGTCGCAACCGGTGACCGGACCCGAGCCGAACAGCGAAGCGACCTTGCTTTTGCCATACCAGTAAACAGCAACCTGGTGACCGGCGTCGATCACACCTTTGGAAGTTGCTTCCATCACTTCGAAAGGCTTGACCACGGACCCGGCCACCAGATAATCGATGCGCAGGCGGCCTTCGGCCATTTCATTGACGCGCTTGACATATTGTTCGGCCATCTCGTTGAAGATATCCTTCGCACCCCAAGCGCCCTGCATCTTGATAACGATGGGGGATGCCGCAACCGAGATCGATGGGAACCCTGTGATGGCCGCGCCGGTCGTGACTGCTGCTGCCGTCGTCAGAAACTTGCGCCGCGACAGTGTTTTGGGAGCCTCTTCCTGCTTGGTTTGAATTTCCTTGTCCATGATTCTTTCTCCTTATAGTTTGACTTGGGATGCTGACATGGTGCTGCTTGCTTCAATCGGCCCCGTCGCTGAGTTACCACGCGACCGTTTGATTCGTTGTCCTGCGTTGTGTGTGTTTGGTATGGCTGCCGGGAGTGGAACCGCGAGAGTGAACCTGTCGTTCATCATCGGGCTGCCGGCAAAAGTTTGGTATGGAATTTTGGTGCGGGATAGCGTCTCTGTTGGCATGAAGCTGAGGGGCTTTCGCATGGTTCCGATATCGCGAGTGTGAATTGTTCTGACGCGGTGATTGCTGTGCGATGCCGGCATATCGCAACACGTCGGCAGATTTTCAAGCGTATCTTTGTTGGCTATCGGGAGCATGGGCTTTCATCCTGCTACAGGTGATACCGCGAAAATATTTTCTGTTTTTATATTTAAAATATTATTGCATGACAGTCGGAACAAAGGGCCATCTAAGTTGATAAACGATAACTCATTCAACTGGCACTGACAACAAGCATTTTCATTTTTCACCTTGTTTTTCGTAATGTGAAAAAGTTTGAATGGCTGATTGTGACGCGGGGCCGTGCATTGCCTGGTTTGGCAAGGTTTTTTGCGGCAAAGTAAACGTAACCGAAATTGACGTTGGCCAGTCGCGGGGGATACAGTACCGCGGTGCCTGCGGGGCTAACCTTGGTGTGACTTGACATATCGGTCACCGCGATCGCCGATCACAAGTCTCAAGCGCCTGAACCCAATCAAACCATCGCTTAAAGGAGAAAATATGACCAAGTCTGTATTGCAACTCTGGATCAACGGCCAGCGGACAAATAGTCTCGGCAAGCGTCTGGCAGACGTGACCAATCCGGCCGCCGGTGCGGTGATCCGCCAGGTGCCACTGGCCAGTCGCGAGGATGTGGACATTGCCGTTGCTGCTGCCAAGGCGGCCTTCCCGGGATGGCGGGACACCACACCGCTGCGCCGTAGTCGCATCCTCAACAAGTTCCGCGATCTGCTCGAAACTCACCGTGCGGAGCTGGCGCAACTGGCCAGCGAAGAGCACGGCAAGACTCTGGAAGATGCCACAGGATCGGTGCAACGAGGTATCGAGGTGGTCGAGTTTGCCGTTGGAGCGCCGCACCTGCTCAAGGGCGAGCATGCCGAGAATGTGGGACGCGGTGTCGACTGTCATTCGATGCTGCAGCCTGTCGGCGTGTGCGCCGGTATCACGCCGTTCAACTTCCCGGCGATGGTACCGATGTGGATGTTCCCGATTGCGATCGCCTGCGGCAACACCTTCATCCTCAAACCCTCCGAAAAGGTGCCTTCGTGCAGTCTGCGCATGGCCGAGTTGTTCAAGGAAGCGGGATTGCCCGACGGGGTGTTCAACGTCGTGCCCGGCGACAAGGAAGCTGTGGATGCACTGTTGACTCATCCCGACGTGCGTTCAATTTCTTTTGTCGGTTCGACGCCGATCGCGAAATACATCTACGAGACCGCTGCGCATCACGGCAAGCGCGTGCAGGCGCTTGGCGGCGCGAAGAACCATGCCGTCGTTATGCCCGATGCAGAACTGGATTTCACCGCCGACGCGATCATGGGTGCAGCGTACGGTTCCGCAGGCGAGCGCTGCATGGCGATCTCCACGGTGGTTGCGGTAGACGATGTCGCCGATGCGCTGGTGGCCAAACTCAAAATGCGCGCCGAGAAACTGGTGGTTGGTCCCGGTGACCGGAAAGGTGTCGACATGGGCCCGGTGATCTCGGCCCAGCATCGCGACAAGATCGTCGGTTACATTGACGGGGGTGTTAAGCAGGGCGCCAAGCTGGTCACTGACGGACGCGGCATCAGGGTGGCGGGTCACGAAAAGGGATTTTTCGTCGGGCCGACGCTGTTCGATAACGTTTCCACCGATATGGCCATCTACAAGGAAGAGATCTTCGGCCCGGTGCTGATCGTGCTGCGCGTCGCCAGCCTCGATGAGGCGATCGACATGATCAACAGCAACCCCTACGCCAACGGCACCGCGATCTTTACCGGTTCTGGTGCGTCTGCGCGGCGCTTCCAGAACGAGATCGAGGTCGGCATGGTCGGCATCAACGTGCCGATCCCCGTGCCGATGGCGTTCTTCTCCTTCGGCGGCTGGAAGTCCTCGCTGTTCGGCGACCTGCACATGCACGGCATGGAAGGCGTTTATTTCTATACGCGTACCAAAGCGATCACGACTCGCTGGCCCGAGGTGGCGGAGCGTAGCGCTTCCACACTGAGCATGCCGACACTGGGATGATAGACCCGTGCGTGCCGGCATGAGGGCGCCATGAACCCGACCCAACTGTCGCAACTGATCGTAGAGGTCATGCTGCCGATCGCCATGCTGGTCGGTGCGGGGGCATTATGGCCGGTGTATTACAAGGAAGTGTCGGCCAGGACCCTGCGTATCCAGCTCAACCGGCTGGTGCTGAACCTGTTCTTCCCGGCGATCCTGTTCGCCATCGCCGCCACCACGCCGATCACTCCGGCGCTGCTGTCGGTGCCGCTGCTGGTGGGTATCGGTTCGTTGCTGGCGGGCGGCTTGCTGTATCTGCTGCTGTACCGTTCGCCGCTGGGACGCGGCATGCACAACGGTACGCGTGCCGCGCTGATGGTGAGCGGCATGTTCGGCAATACGTTTTATGTGGGTGTGCCGGTGCTGACCTTCCTCTATGGTCCGGGTGCATCGCGTTACGCCGCATTCAACGACATGCTGATGACCGTGCCGCTGATGTGGAGCTTGGGTGTGTGGATCTGCACGCGGCTGGGTCCGCCCGAATCCGCCAGCCTGCATCCGCCGATCTGGCGGCTGATGATGGGTATCGCGCCGATCTGGGCGTTCATCGCCGGCACGCTGCTGCAACTTAGCGGCATCGTGTTCGAGCCGCTGATCCATGCGGCACGCCTGATCGGCCAGGCGACCATACCGGTGATGATGTTCGTGCTCGGCCTGTCCATTCCGTGGCGCGACCTGAAGCCGCGTGTCGCGATCCTCGGCGTGACGGCGGTGAAGATCGTGCTGATGCCGCTCATGGTGGCGGGTGTCGCATCGCTGATTTACGCGCATAATACTGAACCGCAACAGGCGGCAATGATCGAGGCGGGGATGCCGACCATGATGTCCGCGCTGATCCTGTCCGACCGATTTCATCTGGATACCGAGGCAGCCGCGTTGCTGATCGGCTGGACCACCGTGCTGTACTGGCTGTCGCTGCCGGTTACGGTATGGTTGATGCATTAACCGTTTAACCCATCACTCACAGGAGACTCTTATGACACTCAACGTTGGATTCATCGGCCCCGGCATCATGGGCGGCCCAATGGCACTCAATTTGATGAAGGGCGGATACAAATTGTGGGGCTATGCGCGCCGTCCCGAAGCAATGAAAAAACTGGTGGATGCGGGCGCGACTGCCTGCACCTCGGCGGCGGAGGTCGCCAGGCATGCCGACGTGACCTTTCTTATCGTGTCCGACACGCCGGATGTGGAAAGCGTGATCTTCGGCGAGAACGGCATCGCCAAAGGAGCGCGCAAAGGCAGCGTGATCGTCGACATGAGCACCATCTCACCGACCGCGACCAAGCTGTTTGCCGAGCGGCTGGCGAAGCAGGGCGTGGAGATGCTGGATGCGCCCGTTTCCGGCGGTGAGGGCGGCGCGATCAGCGGCACGCTGTCCATCATGGTGGGCGGCAAAACCAAAGTATTCGAGCAAGTCAAACCGCTGTTCGAATGCATGGGCAAGAACATCGTCCTCGTTGGTGACAACGGCGCGGGCCAGGTGGCCAAGGCATGCAACCAGATCGTGGTGGCAGTGACCATACAGGCGGTCGCCGAAGCGCTGACCTTCGCGAGCAAGAACGGCGCCGATGCGGCCAAGGTGCGCGACGCGCTGATGGGCGGATTCGCCGGCAGCAAGGTCATGGAAGTGCACGGCAAGCGCATGCTGGACAACGACTTCAAACCCGGCTTCAAGGTCGGCCTGCACCAGAAGGACATGCGCATCGTGATGGAGACCGCGCACCAGCTGGGTGTGGCGTTGCCCGCCGCGGCATTGGTCACGCAGAACCTCAACGCGCTGATGGGCACCGGCGACAGCGAACTTGATTCTGCAGCGGTGGTGAAGGTGATCAAACGCATGTCGGGCATGGACGGTGCGTAGCGCCGGATATTAATTTCCTCCCCCTTGCATAACCAGCGACTTAGCTGGCGTAGTGTGCCAGCTTAGTCGAATGGCTAGTAGCTTCATCAGGGGGAGGGTTAGGGAGGGGGTAGAATCGTGGAAACTTAACTATTCCACCCCCATCCCAGCCTTCCCCCTGTCAGGGGGAAGGAGCGTAGAACTGGCGGCCTCGGGTGTTTCATGGCTTTATCGGTGTCTTCGAGGCACTAAACCAATAAGCTTGATGTTTTAAGGTATTTCTAAATATGCACAAGATCGTGTTCCTCGACGCGTCGACCTGTATCGCCGATATTCGCCGCCCGACATTTGCCCACCACTGGCAGGACTATCCTGCAACCGCGCCAGCACAGACCGTGGAACGCCTCAAGGATGCGACCGTAGTGATCACCAACAAGGTGCTGCTCAGCCGCGCGATGCTGGAACAGTTGCCCAAATTAAAGATGGTCGCGGTCGCTGCAACCGGCGTGAACAATGTCGATATCGATTGCTGCAGGGAACGCGGTATCGTGGTGTCGAACATCCGCAACTACTCGGTGCACACCGTGCCCGAACACGTGTTCATGCTGGTACTGGCGTTGCGCCGCAACCTGTTGGCATTCCACGCGGATGTGCGCAACGGCGCCTGGCAAAAATCCGAACAATTCTGTCTGTTCACCCATCCGTTGCGCGACCTGCACGGCAGCACACTGGGGATCATCGGTAATGGAGCGATCGGCAAATCTGTGGGACAGATCGCTACGGCGTTCGGCATGAAAGTGCTATTGGCCGAACGCAAGGGTGCCAGCTTTATCAGGCACGGTTACACCTCGTTCGATAAAGTGCTGCGCGACAGCGATGTGATCACCCTGCACTTGCCGCTCAACGAGCAGACCCGTCACCTGATCGGCACGGCGGAATTTGCGAACATGAAACCCGGCGCACTACTGATCAACACCGCGCGCGGCGGACTGGTGGACGAAGCAGCGCTGCTGGATGCGTTGCGCTCGGGACGCATAGGCGGTGCCGGATTTGACGTGCTGGAAATAGAGCCGCCGACCAAAGGCCACCCGTTGCTGGACCTGGATATGCCCAACTTCATCCTGACCCCGCACATCGCCTGGTCGGGGCGGCAAGCGATGCAGATTCTGGCTGACCAGCTCATCGACAACATCGAAGCCTGGGCGGCAGGCACGCCGCAGAACCGCGTTGCCTGATGCACGGCCTATCGGGATCAAGCGTATCTTGTAGAACTTAAGCGGCGGGCAGAACTTAAGCGGCGAATCGATGTCGCTATGTTGAATAAGGAGAAGACCATGATCTATCCCGCAGGCGTCAACATCAGCGTTCCGGTCTCACCGGAACAATCCGGCATCCTGACCACCGAGGTTTTGGCGTTCATTGCCGAACTGGCGCGCAAGTTCGAACCGGTGCGCCTGTCTCTTTTGGAAGATCGGGTCAAGCGCCAGTCCGAACTGGAGGCGGGCAAGCTGCCCGATTTTCTCGCAGAGACTGCCGTCGTGCGCAACGGCGACTGGACCATCGCCAAGGTACCCGCGGAGTTGCTGGACAGGCGCGTCGAGATCACCGGCCCGGCTGAACGCAAAATGCTGATCAACGGCCTCAATGCGGGTGCCAAGGTATACATGGCGGACCTGGAGGATTCCATGACGCCGACCTGGCCCAATGTGATCGAGGGCCAGGTCAATCTGCGCGATGCGGTCAACCGCACCATCAAACACGTGAACCCCGATGGCAAGACTTACCAGTTGAACGAAAGGACCTCGGTGCTGTTCGTGCGTCCGCGCGGCTGGCACATGGTGGAAAAGCACATGACGGTGGACGGGAACGTGGTGTCCGGCAGTCTGTTCGATTTCGGCCTGTATTTTTTTCACAACGCGAAGGCTTTGCTGGCGCGGGGTTCGGCGCCTTACTTTTACCTGCCCAAGATGGAAAGTCATCGCGAAGTCAGATTGTGGAACGAGGTGTTCGTTCATGCCCAGGCAGCACTAGGCATACCGCGGGGCACTATCAAGGCGACGATGCTGATCGAAACGATATACGCAGCATTCGAGATGGACGAATTCCTTTACGAGTTGCGCGATCATTCCGCCGGACTTAACTGCGGGCGCTGGGACTACATCTTCAGCTGCATCAAAAAGTTCGGCCGCATGCCCGGATTCATCCTCGCAGATCGCGGCCTGGTCGGCATGACTTCACCTTTCATGCGCGCCTATTCGCTGTTGCTGATCAAGACCTGCCACCGCCGCAATGCGCACGCGATGGGCGGCATGGCGGCACAGATCCCGATCAAGTCCGATCCCGCAGCAAACGAAGCGGCCATGGTCAAAGTGCGCGAAGACAAGGAACGCGAAGCGGGCGACGGGCATGACGGCACCTGGGTGGCGCATCCCGGGCTGGTGCCGATCGCGATGGAGGTATTCGACCGGCTGATGCCCGGCGCAAATCAACTGGACAAGAAGCGCGCCGAAGTGCAGACCAGCGCGGCCGACCTGCTGAGGTTCGAACCCAGGGTGCCGATCACTGAAGCGGGATTGCGCTTCAACATCGAGGTGGCGATCGCCTATATGGGCGCCTGGCTCGCCGGCACCGGTTGCGTGCCGTTACACAATTTGATGGAAGATGCGGCCACCGCCGAGATATCCCGTTCCCAGGTATGGCAATGGATACACAGTCCGTTGGGCGTGCTGGATGACGGGCGCAAGGTGACGCTGGAGATGGTGCGTTCGATGATTCCCTCAGTGCTCGCTGCCATCACCGCCGGGGTGAAGGAAGATCGTTTCATTGCGGGGGATTACCAGCAGGGTGCTGAAGTGTTCGACCAGTTGATCGCAAAAGAACCTATCGTTGAATTCCTGACCAATCATTGCTACCAGGTCATGGATTGATTTTTATGCGGATGCCGGCACGGGAGAAGACTCGCTCGGGATTCAGCAAGGCGATTATTTAAAGTGTGGGTTCTTTCAATGATAGTCAGGTGTTCTCAAAGCGGACGCAATGCGAAGTTATAACCAATTGACTGCTCCGTGCCCATTTCGGAAAGTTAATTTTCTCGGCGGCAATGAACTTAACCTGATCAATAGATTGTTTATAAAACGTGAATCTGTATATCCCAGGATAAAACTAATTCAACTCAAGCTCGGCGATATAAATCATCAAAACCAGCAAAGGTATTAATATGAGTGAAACCCCATTCTTCCACTAACCGGTGCAGATTGAGGTCCCGATAGTTGTTTTCAATTGAAAGAAAGCCGACTTCGATATTGGCCTGCTTCAAATCTTTAATAATCGCCAACTCAGAACCCTCTGTATCAATGGACATATAGTCCACACGATTTACGCTATGTTCGGTGAGGATATTTGACAGCCGCCGTACCGGGACCTTATAGGTTTTCTGTTTTTGTGCATTGGCCTCAATCAAAGCTTTATGGCGTAGATCATAGTTTTTTGTCAATCCGCTATACATCATCCCATACCCTGGCATTTCAGCTTCACAAAAATCGGCAACCCCTTCGTAATCGGACACGCCCAAATTTAAACATTTTGCGGTACGACATTTACTTAGAGTGTCATATGAACTTTTCAGTGGTTCGATACAAATTCCGTTCCACCCGAGTTGCCTCTCAAAAAAGGCTGTGTTGCTGTAGGTCTCTCCATCATAAGCACCAACCTCAACAAAAAATCCACCGCGAATATTCTGAAAGAAATTTTCATGAAGATAACGGTCTTGTCCATGCTGTGAATAATAATGTCCTGAATTCTTCTCCATAATGCTTCCTCGATTATTGGGTATTACATATTTAATTACGTTGGTCTGTTTGGGCCGCAATGCTGTTCTCGAACAATCTGCGAGCGGCTATTCATGTGCGGCACCATACGACACATTTTAATCTTGCATTGAATGTCCACCATTGGGTGCGGTTTCAACCGGTCATGCGCCGTGCCCATTAGCACCCTTTCATCATACATCGAATGTCCACTATTTTGACAAGCGGTCACTCGTCAGGTGCGTTTGAATGACCTCGTCGATTCTCAAAATTGCGATACAAGTGGCGATCGATTCAACGCCGCACGGGTCGAATCGGTGATTTCGAGTTGAATGGGGCTGTGCGTCTTCTGATGCATGATGATAGCTCGGGTAGCAACAGCATTGCCATGGGATATATCGCGGACTTTCAGTTGGGTTAGGTCGCAAGCGCGGAGCTTGCTGTCTATGGCCAGGTCGAACAAGGTCAGGTCCCTGATGAGGTCGGTAAGTTGCAGTCTAATCCGGATAGCCCGGATGTCCTTCAGTTTGAGTGGTGTCTTCTGGCCTGCCAGTATGCCTTTGTACCAGGGTTCATGGGATTGACCCGTATGATCGGCTTTTTCACTCAGTCGCCAGCAACGCGAGGCCCCGCTTTGCGCTTCAGAATAATGGCGCGCATTTTAGAGTGCGAGCAGCGCCTCCACATCGGAGCGGGAGGGATAGGGTTGCTTCTTGGCGGAAGAATTTTTGATTTCATGCATCTTGGTTGATTTCGGTTATCGACTGCCTTTTTGTAACTCAGCTTGCACCGGTCGCACGCTTATCCATACTGCGGTCATACATTTCCGCGAAGGCGTCTTCAA
>JBBQNH010000059.1:0-15312 GCA_038329705.1 Burkholderiales bacterium
CCATCCCAGACCACGATCGCGGAGCGCGCTGGGGTGTGCTCGATGGCCAGCGACAGGATGTCACGCAGATGCTTGCCGGCGCTGTCGATTGCTGTTGCGGGGATTGGGGTTTGCGTATTTATAAGGCCATGCCCTGATCGCGCAGATACTCTTCATAGGTTCCGTGGTAATCGGAAATACCCTTGGCGGTGATCTCGATGATGCGGGTCGCCAGTGATGATACGAACTCGCGGTCATGGCTGACGAAGATCAGCGTACCCTTGTATTCCAGTAGCGCGGTGTTGAGCGATTCGATCGATTCCATGTCCATGTGGTTGGTCGGTTCGTCCATTAGCAGCACGTTGGGCTTTTGCAGCATCAGCTTGCCGAACAGCATGCGTCCCTTCTCGCCGCCGGACAGCACCTTGACCTGTTTCTTGGCTTCGTCGCCGGAGAACAGCAGACGCCCCAGCGTGGCACGCACGGTCTGGTCGTCATCGTTGGGGCCGCGCCAGTAGGTCATCCAGTCGGTCATGCTCATGTCCTTGGCAAAATCGGCGGTGTGGTCCTGAGCGTAATAGCCGATCTTGGCCTTGTCGGTCCACTTGATGGCACCTGTGTCGGTCTGCAGATCCCCCGACAGGCAGCGCAGTAGCGTGGTCTTGCCGATACCGTTCGGACCGATGATCGCGACTTTTTCGCCGGCATCGATACGAAAGTTCACTTTGGAAAACAGTACTTTGTCAAAGCCCTTGGACATTTGCTGAACTTCCACCGCAGTGCGATGAAGTTTCTCGCGCTCGTCGTACTCGAAGCGGATGAAGGGATACTGGCGGCTGGACGGCTTGATATCCTCGATCTTGATCTTGTCGATCTGGCGCGCACGGGAAGTGGCCTGCTTGGCCTTGGAGGCATTCGCCGAGAAGCGCGCCACGAAGGCCTTCAGTTCGGCGACTTTTTCCTTGGCCTTGGCATTGTCCGTCGATTGCTGCTCGCGCGCCTGCGTGGAGGCTAACATGTAGTCATCATAGGTGCCTGGGTAGGTGGTGATCTTGCCGTAATCCAGATCGGACATGTGTGTGCACACGCTATTCAGAAAGTGGCGGTCATGCGAGATGATGACCATGGTGCAGTTGCGCGCATTGAGGATGTTTTCCAGCCAGCGGATGGTATTGATGTCGAGGTTGTTGGTCGGCTCGTCGAGTAGCAGGATGTCCGGATTGGAGAACAATGCCTGAGCCAGAAGCACGCGTAACTTGAAGCCGGGCGCGACCGCGCTCATCGGTCCCTGGTGCAGTTCGATAGCAATACCCACGCCGAGTAACAATTCCCCGGCGCGAGGCTCGGCGGTGTAACCATCGTATTCGGCGAATTCGGCTTCCAGATCGGCGGCACGCATGTAGTCTTCTTCGCTGGCATCCGGGTTGGCATAGATCGCATCGCGTTCCGACATGGCCTCCCACATCTCGGCGTGGCCCATCATCACCACATCCAGCACGCGCATATCTTCGTAGGCGAACTGATCCTGGCGCAACTTGCCGAGGCGCTCGTTCTTGTCGATCATCACGTTGCCTGAAGTCGGTTCCAGGTCGCCGCCTAGTATCTTCATGAAAGTGGATTTGCCGCAGCCGTTCGCGCCGATCAACCCGTAACGATTGCCGTCGCCGAACTTTATGGAGACATTTTCAAACAGGGGCTTGGCCCCGAACTGCATGGTGATGTTGGCTGTGGAAAGCATGAAAGAATCGACTTGAAAATTTTTGGAGTGCGATTTTAACACTGCACAGCGATATTTCCCGGCATATCGACACTTAAAACCAGGGAGGTGAGGCTTTGGGAGCGTAGTGCGCGGGATAGCGATGGAGGTCGGCCAAATAATCCGTTTCGGTTTCGATATGCGCTCCGGCAGTAAACAAACCCGAATCAACGGACCCCAGCCATGGGTATTGATGCGTATGCTGAACGGCATAAACGCATGCGCAAGGCGGGCCATGTCGAAACGGCCCGAACCTTGGCGAGCATAACTGAACGCACCGACTTGCCAGATTTTATATATAAATTATTGATTGACTCCAGTATGTTATTGGAATATCTTCGTGTTAATTATGAAATTACTGATTTGCTGACCTGTGGCACCTGGATTCAACTGCGGACAGTCTGGCTTGGAGCACTTGGGCAACCAATCAACATATTTTAAGGATCAAGCGTATGATTAGCGCCAACCTGATTCTTCCCCATCTTTGCATTGCGACACAGGGTAAGATGGACGTAAGGAACGGTAAGGATCGGCGTAAAGCACACCCGTTTGGGAAAATCGGGCCGTGGCTGACAACCGGCAAGATGGGCGGGCTGGTTTTTACCGATCGCAGAACGACGCTATCAAGGCGAGCGGAGGACGGACAGCAGGACCAAGACTTCATTTCCGCAGAAATGGCTGGTTGTTAGCAGCCATCTTGAGGTTTGCTTTGGGGGGTGTCGTGAACCTGAAACAAAAGATCGCACTTGGGCTGGGCATTTTCAATCTCGGTGCAATATTGCTGTTTCCACCGTTTGATTCCTTTTCGTTCGCCGATACCAAATGGCCTATCTTTTCGGGATTCCATTTCAGGTTTGCGCATGAGCCAAACGAACAAATAAACAGTGATGTACTGTTTCTTGAAATCGTGGTGCTGCTGGTGAATATCGGGATCGCATGGTTGCTGTTGCGCGATGTGAAGAAGGGCATCGCCACAAAGGGGCGATTCCATTACCAGAACGCGATACTGTTGGTGGTGGCGGCCAACCTGACGTTGATTCTGCTTTTTCCGCCATTCCAGTTTTTGTATGCGGTTACCAGCGCGCTTTTACCTACATTCCAGGGATTCTATTTCATCTTCATGGCCGGACCCATGTTGACCATTGTTACCCCGATAATGTATCTGGAGGTGGTGTTCGTGCTGTTTAACGGTGCCGTATTGTGGCTGTTGTTCAACCGTGTGAAAGAACGCGAACTGAGTCCACGGGAAGCCATGAAGCTGATGCGCAAGCTGAGCGACAAGTAGCATTGTTGGTTTGGTGACCATGTCCGGCCGTGATCTTCCGGTCTTTCACATGCAATTGTGATTGTCTGACCCGAGGTATAGAATGGCGCACGACGGGGACGGTTCGTACCCGAGCCGATCATTCTTTTGGTTTGTTAACGTAACATTAAATTTGACGGAGAAATCATGAAATATATCGTTGCAACTCTGGCATTAACGGGATTGATGGTTGCGGGCAGCGCAATGGCTACCGACATGCCTGCACTGGCAAAAAAGAATGGCTGTGTCGCGTGTCACTCGATTGACAAGAAGATTATGGGTCCGGCATGGATGGATGTATCCAAAAAATACAAGGGAGACAAGGGCGCCGAAGCCAAGCTGATCGCCAAGGTATCCAAGGGCGGCAGTGGTGTGTGGGGCAAGATGCCCATGCCAGCAATCGATCCGTCCGGCAAGAAGCAGGATGACATCAAGGAATTGGTTCAATTTATTTTGGCCCTGGACAAGTAACCGTTCAGCAATCCGAAAAGCCGGCGGCTTGCGCCGGCTTTTTTTCAAACTGGATTTGATATGCGTTATCGCAGACGATATCCCTAAACGGCCGCAGGGTTTTCCGGTGGCACCGGCTATCGGCTAGAATGCGCAGAATCAATTCCTGGCAAAGCAAAATGGTTCCACATCTCACCACCGCACTGACCGGTCCCCTGCATGAGCTGGAGAAACGCTTCCTGACGGCAATGCCCACCATCGAACACTGGTTCCGCACCCAATGGCTGGAGCATGCCGTGCCGTTTTATGCCTCGGTGGATCTGCGCAACAGCGGCTTCAAACTGGCGCCGGTCGATACCAATCTGTTTCCCGGCGGCTTCAATAATCTCAATCCGGAATTTTTGCCGCTGTGTGTCCAGGCGATGCAGAGCGCGGTGGAAAAGATCTGCCCGGAAGCTCGCGGTGTCCTGTTGATACCGGAAAACCACACGCGAAACACGTTTTACCTGCAGAACGTTGCGCAGATCGAGTTCATCCTCAAGCAGGCCGGGATGCGGGTACGCATCGGGACCCTGTTGCCGGAGATCACTGCGGCGACGCAGATCGCATTGCCCAACGGCAATGCGTTGACGCTGGAGCCGCTGGTGCGCAACGGCAACCGGATCGGATTGGCTGATTTTGATCCGTGCGTGGTGTTGCTGAATAATGATCTGTCATCCGGCGCGCCGGACATTTTGAAAAATATCGAGCAGTCGGTCTTTCCGCCGCTTTCGGTGGGATGGCATGCACGGCGCAAGTCGCAGCATTTTGCCGCCTATGACGGGGTGACGAATGGATTTGCCGAATTGCTTGGTATCGACCCGTGGCTGATCAATCCGTATTTTGCCACATGCGAACAGATCAATTTCCAGGAGCGCGTCGGGGAAGAATGTCTTGCCGCGCAGGTGGATGCAGTGCTGCAAAAGATACGCACCAAGTATGCCGAGTATGGCGTAAAGAATGATCCATTCGTCATCGTCAAGGCCGATGCGGGAACCTATGGCATGGGTATCATGACAGTCAAGGACGCCAGTGAGATCACCGGCCTGAACCGCAAGCAGCGCAACAAGATGGCAGTGGTGAAGGAGGGCGTGGCGGTCTCGGATGTATTGATTCAGGAAGGAGTCTATACCTTCGAGCAGATCAACGAAGCGGTGGCTGAACCGGTGGTGTACATGATCGATCATTACGTGGTCGGCGGATTCTATCGTGTGCATACCACCCGTGGCGTGGATGAGAACCTCAACGCGCCGGGAATGCACTTCATGCCGCTGGCCTTTGAGACCCACTGCACCCTGCCCAATCCGGACCGCGCACCGGACGACACGCCCAACCGATTTTATGCCTACGGTGTGGTGGCGCGATTGGCGTTGTTGGCCGGGGCACTGGAGATCGAGGCAGCCGAAAACCCTTAAATGGACAGATCGATACGCCTCTTCCTGATTGCTGCGGTGCTGTTGCTCGGCTCGTGCGCAAGCAAGGAACCGCTATACCAGGAACAGGGTTACGTATTCGGCACACTGGTGGAAGTGAGCGTGTATGGCGAGCCCGAGGCGCGTGCCAAACAGGCGGTGGGCGCGGTGATGCAGGAGTTCCAGCGCTTGCACGACATGTTGCACGCGTGGCAGCCAGGCGAACTCAGCGAAATGAATGCCGCCTTTGCCAAAAGCCAAAGTGTGGCCGTATCACCGGAGCTGGTCTCGATACTTCAGGATGCCGCGCAGCTTTCACAACAATCGCAGGGCTTGTTCAACCCGGCTATCGGTGGACTTGTGCAGTTATGGGGTTTTCACGCCGATGAATTCAAGCCGGCCAAACCAGACGAAAAGAAAATCGCGGAATGGGTTGCAGCCGATCCGCAGATGAGCGACATCACCGTGGCGCACGGCAGGGCGCAGAGCAAAAACAGGTTCGTGCGAGTGGATCTGGGCGGCTACGCCAAGGGTTATGCGCTGGATCGCGCTGCCGGATTGCTGCGTAAACAGGGTATACACAACGCGCTGATCAACATCGGCGGCAATATTCTGGCACTGGGCCGTCATGGCGGCCGTCCGTGGCGCGTCGGCATCCAGCATCCGCGCAACTCGGGGGCGCTGGCGACTTTGGATCTGCACGACGGCGAGGCCATCGGCACCTCGGGGGATTACCAACGCTACTTCATGGTCGGTAATGTGCGCTATTGCCACCTGATCGATCCGCGCAGCGGCTACCCCATGCAGGGTGTGCAGGCAGTCACCATACTGACTCATGGTTCTCGCGCCGGGGTGTTATCGGATGCGGATTCCAAGCCGCTGTTCATCTCTGGTACAACCGGTTGGCGTGCTGCGGCCACCCGGATGGGCCTCTCAGAGGCGATGCTGGTGGACGAACAAGGCAAAATTCATATCACAGCAGCATTGCAGAAGCGGCTAAAATTCACGGACAAGCGTATTCATCCGGAGGTGGAGCCGTGAATGATTCCGATGCAGGGCAGGATTCTGAACCGGACATCGTGCAACAAAAGGTGCGGCGCGCTGCGGGAATCAACGCGTTGCGCAAGGTCGGTTTGATCGTCGCCAGCGAGCAACAGGCTGACAACGATAAAGCGAGAGTGTTGCGTTGGCTGGGACGTTTCGGTTGGATCATGTTGCCGGGCGTGGTGTTGCTGGTTGCTTATCTGATAGGCAAGATTTAATGGGCAGGGGTGATTTGTGACAGGAATTCTTTTGGTGACTCACAACGGACTGGGCGACAGCTTTGTGGATTGTGTCAAACATGTGCTGGGCGTGGTGCCGTCCAATTTAAAAGTGTTATCGGTGCTGGCCGGCGACGACCCTCAACTGAAACTGTCCGAAGGTCAGGCGCTGATCAAGCAACTCGACACCGGCGGGGGTGTGCTGATCCTGGCAGATGTTTTTGGTGCCACACCCAGCAACATCGGGCGGAAACTTTGTCATGCCGAACACGTAATCGGCGTGGCGGGGTTGAATCTGCCGATGCTGTTGCGCGTGGTATGCAGTCCGGACAGGCCGCTGCCCGAGATGGCGCAGATCGCTGTCGAGGGCGGCCGTGAATGTATCGTCAAGATGGCGGGTTAAATGATGCAACAAGATGTGCTCATTATCAACAAACTCGGTCTGCATGCCCGTGCCTCGGCCAAGCTCACGCAGCTTGCCGCCAGCTTCAAATGCGAAGTGATGATGTCGCGCAACAATCGCCGTGTGAATGCCAAAAGCATCATGGGCGTGATGATGCTGGCTGCAGCCAAGGGCACGACGATCGGTATCGAGACAGATGGTGAAGATGAGGCGGAAGCGATGCAGGCTTTGGTGGCACTGATCAACGATTACTTTGGAGAAGGCGAATGATGGCTCTCTTCATGAACGGTCACGAACAGATCAACGGGTGGAGGCAATGAGCTTCACGCTGCACGGCATCGCTGTCTCCAGCGGCATCGCCATCGGGCACGCCCACCTGATCTCGCATACTTCCCTGGAAGTGGCACATTACGCATTGCCCAAACAATTTCTCGACGAAGAAATTGCGCGCTTTGATGCCGCATTATCGGCCACGCGCAATGAATTCGCCAGTCTGCGCAACAACCCTCCCGCACACGCCGCCGCCGAATTTGATGCCTTTCTCGAATTGCACCAGATGATCCTCGATGATCCGTTGCTGAGCGTCGCACCCCGCGACATGATCGCCAAGGAACAGTGCAATGCGGAGTGGGCACTCAAGGTGCAGACCGAGACTTTGGTTGCGCAGTTCAACGAATTCGAAGATGCCTATTTGCGCGAGCGGCAGACCGACGTGACCCAGGTCGCCGAACGCCTGCTCAAGCAATTGCTCGGCACACCCGGGCATCATCCTTCGCCATCACACCGGGACGTGGATACGATATTGGTTGCGCATGACTTGAGTCCCGCCGACCTGATCCAGTTCAAACCACACCAATATGCGGCGTTCATCACCGATGTCGGCGGTGCGACCTCGCACACAGCGATCGTGGCGCGCAGTCTCGACACGCCCTGCGTGGTGGGTTTGCATCATGCAAGAGAGCTGATCCGGGAAGGCGATCAACTGATTCTGGACGGCGAGCAGGGCGTGCTGATCGTCAATCCGGGCAAGATGATCCTCGCCGAATACAAACTGCGCCAAAGCGCATGGGAACTGGAGCGCAAGAAACTCAAAAGGCTGCGCACCGCGCGCGCCAACACTCTGGACGGCACCACGGTCGAGCTGTATGCCAATATCGAAAAACCGGAAGATATCGTCGAGGTGAAAGAAAACGGCGCGACCGGAATCGGTCTGTTCCGCAGCGAATTCCTGTTCCTGAACCGTGACCGTCTGCCGGACGAGGAAGAACAGTTCGAGGCCTACCGAGCGGCGGCGGCAGGCATGGATGGACAACCCGTTGTCATACGCACATTCGATCTTGGCGGGGACAAGCAATTGAATGGCACCAAGCGGGTCGCCAACAACCCGGCGCTGGGGCTGCGCGCGATTCGTTTCTGTCTGTCCGAACCGCAATTGTTCCGCACCCAGATACGCGCGCTGCTGCGCGCCTCGCATTACGGTAATGTCAAGCTACTGATACCGATGTTGTCCGGTGCCTCGGAACTCAACCAGACACTGCAGTTCATTGCCGCAACCAAGCAAAATCTGGACGACGAAGGTATCCCGTATGACCGTGAAATCAAGGTAGGCGGCATGATCGAGATACCTGCAGCGGCGCTGGCACTCAACATTTTTGCGAAGAAACTGGACTTCCTGTCCATCGGGACCAACGACCTGATCCAATATACGCTGGCGATAGACCGTACCGACGAGGAAGTCGCGCATCTTTATGATCCGCTGCATCCGGCCATACTGCAGTTGTTGTCGAACATCATCGGGACTTGCAATAAACTCGGCGTGCCGATCTCCGTGTGCGGCGAGATGGCGGGTGAGCTGGCTTACACCCGCTTGTTGCTCGGTTTCGGCCTGCGCCAGTTCTCCATGTTTTCGGCGCAGGTGCCCAACATCAAGCAGCGCGTGCTCACCACCAGCCTGCCCGCGATCGCCCAATTCACCCAGAAGATCCTGCGTGCCGATGACCCGCTGAAGATACGCGAGTTACTGGACAAGTTGAATACCTAGAATTCGTACTCGACTTGCATCCTGAAGGTGTGATCGGGCGCGGCGTTACCTGTTCCGAGCAGCCATGCTGCGTTGTACTTGATGGCCTGCCGGTTGCCGAGTGCGAACTTGCCAAACACCCCAGGACCGATGCGGTGATCCTGTTCGGCCCGTGTGTTCCAGTCGTTCCACTTGCCCAAATCGCCAAAACCCTGCACGCCCAATTCCAGTGTCTGTCGCCAGCGGTATTTGGCTTGCCACTGGTATCTGAAGTTGGTGCTGTAAGGAAAACCGCTCTCATCTGCTTTTCCGAAAGACCGCTCAAAAAGCAGGTTGCCGTTCAATTGTATTTTTCCGAATTCGGTCTGGAACAACGGGCCGAACTTGAATGCCCATGGGCCGTTTGCGCCTAACGGGGCTTCCAGTTCAGTGATGAGTCCAACATCAACGGGGTATTCACCGGTATCGGTGAGTTGAAACTTGTTTTCCCATTCGGCAAGGTTGATATCCGTATTTCCGCTTCTTTCCTGCTTCAAATAGACCTCGGTGAACCAGTATTCCGTTGCACCGTAGCCGAAACCCAGGCTGGCTCCGCTTGATGTGCCTGTGCCGGTTTGCGAAGTGTTGCTGCCGAATTTGAAATCGATCTCCCGTTCGCCGTATTCGACTGCGGGGGTATAGACATAATCGGCTGGATTGGCGTAAACAAGTTGGTTGCAGGCGATTCCGAAGAGCAGGGCAACCAAACGGGATATCACTGAAGAAATCTTCATGTAGGGTTTGCCGGTTGGGTTATTTAGAGAATGATTTTCGACGGGGGCGAGAAACCAGTCTCATGCCGATGAATATGGAGACCAGCGCGACCAGATAAAACACGATTTGCATCCCGGCCGGGCGGGAATCGTAGCCGATCAGGGTGTGCAGCAACATGCCGGGCAGCCCGCTTTCCGGCAGCACTGCCGAAGTGTCCCACAGCGGCGCGGCGAGGCTGGGCAGCAAGTCAGCCTGGATCAGGAAATGCGCGGCCTGCGAAGCCATGCCGGCCGCCAGCAGCAACACCAATAACCCTGTCGCGGTGAAGAACCAGCGTAGCGGAACGCGCAGCAGTCCGGCATAGAGCAGGTAACCGACTGCGATGCCCGCCAGCATGCCGACCAAGCCACCAAGCAACATCGCGTTCTGTCCCCCGTCGTTCGAAGCGGCGATCCCGTACAGGAAAAGCACGGTTTCTGAACCTTCCCTGAGCACGGCGAGACCAACGATGACCAGAAGTATCGAACACTCGCTGGTGCCATCGGTGATGTTTCTTCCGGTGGATTTCGCGCTCGCGGCAAGTGCAGCGCCGTGCGACGACATCCAGATGTTATGCCACGCCAGCATCAGCACGGCAATGCCAAGCACGATGGAATTGAATATCTCCTGGCCTACTCCGCTGGCCAGCGATCCGAGCACGTCGGTGAATGCCGCGACCAGGCCTGATCCGGCCAGGCCAGCCAGCAATCCGGCGATCAGCCAGCGTCTGCTGTTGGGCACGCTGCGCGTTGCTGCAGCGAGTATCCCGATGATGAGTGATGCTTCCAGCACTTCCCGAAAAACGATGATGGCGGTTGCGAACATGATGTACTCCTGATTTTCTATTGGGCTACGATGACGCCTTTGGCAGTGTCTGAGTGAAATTCCCCGGTGAACGGGTAACGTCCCGGCGCGAGCGGGCCGATATAGATGATGGCGGAGCTGTGCCCTGCGATCGCCTTTTCGCGGTTTAATGAAAAACTGTCGAATTCCTCCGGGGTGGCATCCTGATTCTCGACCTTGAGCCTGATTTTGGTGCCGGACGGTAACGTGAGTTCGGCCGGCTCGAATTGGTGATCCCTGATCACCAATGAAAACTCAGTTCCGGCAGCAAGCGCAACGTTTGGCAGCAGCAGGGAAATGAGCAATATTCCGGCCGCAAATGCGGCGAACGGAAGTAACAGTGTGGTAATTAATGCGCGTTTCATTGAGATATCCTTTGCAAGTTTTGCGAATGATAATCGTTCTCATTTGTATTTGCAACTGGTTTCTGTCATGATGTTTCGAAATCTTTGGAGATAACGATATGCACCAACCCGAACACCTGAAAAAGGCCGGCCTGAAATCCACCCTGCCGCGGCTCAAGGTACTGGATCTGTTTGAAAACAGTGAGGAACGCCACTTGAGCGCGGAAGACGTTTACAAGCAGCTGCTCAACAGCGGGGAGGATGTCGGCCTGGCAACGGTGTATCGGGTACTCACCCAGTTCGAACAGGCCGGACTGCTGGTGAAACACCATTTCGAGGGCGGCAAGTCGGTATTCGAGTTGAATCAGGGAAAGCATCATGATCACATCGTCTGTCTGCAATGCGATCATGTCGAAGAGTTCTACGATGCGGCCATCGAGACACGCCAGGAAAAGGTAGCCGCCAAGCTCGGATTTGCGATCCGTGAACATTCGCTGCATATCTACGCCGATTGCACCAAAAAGAAATGTCCGCATAAACCCTGAGTTCCATTCGGAACTCATTGACAGCATTCCATAAAACGCGGAAACTGCGTGCCATAACCAGCGACTTAACTAGTGTTAACCAGCAGCTTATGTCACCGTTGTTGGGTGACTTAGCCGAATGGCTATGCAAAGCTGTTTGCTCGTTTGGTTGAATGGCCAGAAGTTACCAGTAGTTTTAACAGTGCCGATTTGAGATCAGCTTGCGGGGCACTTAAAAGATACCCGCTAAAGCGAGGCAACCCGTCCCGCGAAAGCTAAACGGGTTTTTTTATTTTTGGAGCAGGTATTTTGGACGCATCAGACAACATCGGTATGGTCAGCGCGCAGCGCGCAACCTTCGACATCCCGCTGGTTTCCCGCAGCGGTGCGGTGCTGCCTCGATATGAACTGGTGTACGAGACCTATGGCACGCTGAATGCCGACAGATCCAATGCGATCCTGGTCTGTCATGCGCTGTCGGGGAACCATCATATTGCCGGCTATTACGCCGATGAACCCAAAAACGTGGGCTGGTGGGACAACATGATCGGCCCCGGCAAACCAGTCGATACCGACAGATTCTTTGTGATCGGCATAAACAACTTGGGCGGCTGCCACGGCTCCACCGGACCATCCAGCATCAATCCTGAAACCGGCAAGCCCTATGGTTCCGGATTTCCGCTGATCACAGTGGAAGACTGGATCGAATCGCAGGCGCGCCTTGCCGACCTGCTGGGCATAGAGCAATTTGCCGCAGTGCTGGGCGGTAGCCTGGGTGGCATGCAGGCGATGCAGTGGTCGTTGTCCTATCCGGAGCGGGTCAGGAACGCACTGGTGATCGCGGCGGCACCGCACCTGACTGCAGAGAATATTGCGTTTAACGATGTTGCGCGCAATGCCATCCTTACCGATCCGGATTTTCACGGTGGCGATTTCTACCAGCACAATGTCGTGCCCACGCGCGGACTCAGGCTGGCACGCATGCTGGGACACATCACCTATCTGTCGGACGATGCGATGGCGGACAAATTCGGACGAACTTTGCGCGCCGGCAAACTCGGCTTTACCTATGACATCGAATTCGAGATCGAATCGTATCTGCGCTACCAGGGCGACAAGTTCGCCGCCAATTTCGACGCCAATACCTATTTGCTGATGACCAAGGCGCTGGATTATTTCGATCCTGCCCGTGAGTATGGCGGCAACCTCGACAAGGCTTTTGCTGCAGCGCGGGCAAATTTCCTGGTGTTGTCGTTCACCACGGACTGGCGTTTCGCACCCGAACGCTCCCGCGCCATCGTACAGGCACTGTTGCACAATCGACGCAACGTCAGCTATGCGGAGCTATCCTCGGCACACGGGCACGATTCGTTCCTGATGCAGGATAAGCATTACCACGAAGTGATGCGCGCTTACCTTGAACGTGTTGCGGGAGAATTTAAATAATGAGCGCGCACGATCCCATCGAACTGGCCGCCGCCCGTCCGGATTTCGCGGCCATCGCGGCGTGGATCCCCAAGGGTGCATCGGTGCTCGATCTGGGTTGCGGCGATGGCAGTCTGTTGCGCTTCCTGCGCGACACCCGCGAGGTGCGCGGCTACGGTGTCGAGATCAGTGACGCCAATATCGTTGCGTGCATCAGGAACGGCGTGAACGTGATCCAGGGCGACCTGGATTCCGGCCTGTCCGGATTTGAGACGCAAGCGTTCGATTACGTCATCCTGTCCCAGACCCTGCAAGCGATCAGGCACACCGAAGCATTGGTCAAGGAGATCCTGCGCGTGGGCAGGGCGGGTATCGTCAGCTTCCCCAACTTCGGTTACTGGCGCAACCGCTTGAAGATCATACGCGGCAACATGCCGGTCTCCCGCGAGTTGCCCTACCAGTGGTACGACACGCCGAACGTGCACCTGTGCACCCTGCACGACTTCGAGGAATTCTGTGCCAAACAGAAAGTGCAGATACTGAACCGTCATGTGATGACTGGCGGAAGTGAAGTCCAGGTGCTGACCAATCTGTTGGGTAGTACGGCGGTGTACCGCTTTCAACGCGGACCATGAGCGTTTGGGAACAACTTTTCACCCGGCGCATGGCGATCTGCGTGTTCACCGGGTTCTCATCCGGTTTGCCGCTGTATCTGTTGTTCAATCTGGTTCCTGCCTGGCTGCGCAGCGAGCAGGTCGATCTCAAGACCATCGGATTGTTTGCGCTGATCCAGTTTCCCTACACCTGGAAATTCCTGTGGTCCCCGTTGCTCGACCGCTATGTCGTGCCCGCGTTCGGCAGGCGGCGAGGCTGGATGCTGCTTACACAGGTCGGCTTGCTGGTGGTGATAGCTTCCATGGGTGCGTTCTCGCCGCAAAGCGATCTGAACACCATCGCCTGGATCGCCACGCTGCTCGCCTTTCTCGGCGCCACGCAGGACATCGTGCTGGATGCCTATCGTCGCGAATTGCTGGCGGATAGCGAACTGGGCCTGGGCAATGCGGTGCACGTGAATGCCTATCGCATCGCCGGTCTGGTGCCGGGTTCGCTGTCGCTGATCCTTGCCGATGTGCTGCCGTGGAGCGCGGTGTTCATCGTCACCGCGTTGTTCATGTTGCCCGGCATCGGGATGACGTTGCTGGTGAATGAACCTCACCGTGCGGCACCACCCAGGACGCTACGCGAAGCGGTGGTCGAACCTTTCCATGAATTCATCACCCGCAAGGGATGGAGCAGCGCACTGCTGATCCTCGCCTTCCTGTTCTTCTACAAACTCGGCGATAGCATGTGCACGGCACTGGCCACGCCGTTCTATCTGGACATGGGATTTTCCAAGACCCAGATCGGGCTGGTCGCCAAGAATGCAGGCCTGTGGCCCGCGGTGATCGGCGGCATGCTCGGGGGCCTGTGGATGGTGAAGATCGGCATCAACCGCGCATTGTGGTTGTTCGGTGTGGTACAGGTGCTGTCTATCTTCGGTTTCGCCTGGCTGGCCTCGGTGGGACACCACGCCGAGATCACCACCGTGGAACTTGCACAGCTTGCCATCGTGATCGGCCTCGAAGCATTGGGCGTGGGGCTGGGCACCGTGGCCTTCGTCGCGTTCATCGCGCGATCCACCCACCCTGCCTACACCGCCACCCAGTTCGCGTTGTTCACCAGCCTGATGGCGGTGCCGCGCACCTTCGCCAATGCTGCGACCGGATGGATGGTGGAGGCGATGGGATGGACGGGGTTCTTTTTGTTGTGTGCGGTGTTGGCGATACCGGGGATGGTGTTGTTGTTGAAGGTCGCGCCGTGGAATGAGCAACCAGTGGTACAGATCTGACGTCGCGGTAGCAACGGCGACATGGTCATTGCATAATTCATTAGCGGCAGATTTATGCGCTAACCGGTCAAGATTCTATTTTACGGGGGATTAAAGCATGTTTTACGGTGTACCAACCAATCGAACGGGTGAATTGCAACGGGCGCTGGCAACGATAGCGGACATCTACAAGGGGCAGTTCTATTGCAACGATATGATGATTTGCCTGTGGCGCAACCTGTCGTTCCAACAAGATCAAAAATTCATGTTGTCTTTCAAGGCGGCGGCCAGGGACGAACAGGAACAGAGCCTGTTGTGGCGGTTGCACACCCTGGCATGGGCGGCAAAAAGTGCACTAAATGCTGAGGGCGATTTTGTTGAGTGCGGAACATTCAAGGGTTTCTGTTTTGAGGTGTTGCTGCGCTACCTCGATTTCCAGGATCTGCCGCGGCAAGCCTACCTGTATGACACGTTCGAGGGGCTCCCCGAAAAGACATCGACCGCAGAGGAACGGCAGGCGTGGGCATATCCGGCAAGCGATAGCGAAGATGTCTATACGGAAGTCTGTAAAAAATTCTCGGGTTACAAAAATGTCAAAGTTGTCCGCGGCATCGTGCCGGACTCATTCGGACAGGCTGCGCCCGAAAAGATCGCCTTCCTTCATATCGACATGAACTCGGAAATGGCCGAGCGACTGGCGTTGGAACATTTGTTCGACAAGGTCACGCCAGGCGGGATGATCGTGTTCGATGATTTTGGCTGGACGTGCAATGTCAACCAGATGAAAACCGAACTGGCATTCATGAAAAAACGGGGACATGATGTGTTGGAGTTGCCGACAGGACAGGGATTGGTGATCAAGCACGCTTGATCGATATTTGAATTACCAAAAG
>JBBQNH010000060.1:0-15044 GCA_038329705.1 Burkholderiales bacterium
CCTGATTTTGGTGGGCTTGATTTGAAATCCTATTTTTCACCCGAACCTATCATCCCACTCCTGCTTTCCCGCGGTTGCTACTGGCGGAAGTGCACGTTCTGTGTCCATTACTTTTCTGCGGGTGATACGTATCGGGTGCGATCACTGGAGTCGATCATCGAAACATTGCAGCACTTTGTCGATATGGGAATCCGCAACTTCTCATTTGTTGATGAAATGATTGCCCCAGGGCAGTTTGTCCGTTTGGCAGAGGCCATCATAGAGGCGGGACTGGATATCACTTATTATGCGTATTCGAAACCCAACAAGACCTTTACCCCGGCAATACTGGAGAAAATAGCCGAATCCGGGTGCAAGTATTTGTTGTGGGGAGTAGAGAGTGGCAACCAAAGGATTCTTGACTTGATGGGCAAGGGGACAAAAGTCCAGGAGGTCTCGGATGTCATGAAAAATGCTCATGCAGTAGGGATAGCAAATCATATCTTTATCATTTGCGGTTTTCCCACGGAAACCCACAGCGAATTTGCCGACACCCTGAAATTCCTGGATGACAATAAAGATTATATCTACGCGATCAACAGTGGTCCTTTCGGACTTGACACCGGAGCGCCAATCAACAAGAACCCTGAGAAATTCGGCATTGTAGAAACCTGGGTTCTGGGCGAAACCGCGCTGGGGGCTCAGTTGGGTTACCGTTGTTCAAGCGGGGTAACCATGGACGAAGCGTGGAAGAATTTCCTGAAAGCAGTCCCGTTCTTTAATCAATTCCATCCCCATGCCCCATTGCTTGCATATTTCCGTGACCATGCGATGCTGGTTTACAAGCATCTGGGACTTGATCTTTGGCAAGACTATAGACGATTTCCTAAAGTCGCTGATGTGCTGCCCGAAGCTTTGAAGATCAGTTCTCCCGAAAAGGCTGAAAAACAAGCTGCCTAGTGACTTGTTAAGGCAAGACTTCGGTATTCCAGTTCCGGATTTTCGATTCTGAATTGCCAAATCGTAATTCGCACCTGGCTGGAAAAGAGGCCGATGGAACAGGTTTTTTGTGATGGTGGTCTGTTGCGTCCCTGCTTGCTAATCTTTATGATTCAGACACTGCATTAGCTGCTCTTCCGCAAACAATTGCGAGAAATATGCAATCAAGCGAGTTGTACTTATCACCTTGAACCTTGTCCTTCAGAGGGAAAGAAATAATGATCAGAGGTTTTTTTGTCACGTGTATCCTGGCTATGTTGTTTGGTTGTGCATCGCTCGAAGACAAGATCCAGAATGTCAGTATCGGCGTGTCGAAAAACCAGGTGATTACGCTGCTCGGCAAACCGGATGGATCTATGCGCAGTGGTAAATATGAAGCGCTGCGCTACAGTGACCATACCGTCAAAGATAGTTCACCGGCCAGATCGGACTACAACGTGATTTTCGTGGATGGTTTTGTTATCGATTACGGATACGGTTATGTCCGCGAGAATGATCAGCGGGAGAGTAATCCGTCTTACAACAACAGATTGATAATCGTTCCACCAAAGTAGGATAGTGATGAGTCGTTAGTCTTGAACATCCGGGTTGCTCCCGGAAATCCGCAATTTCATTCTCTGATCACAGGGCGCAATAAGTATTGTGCAAACCAGCTCGCGGCACTGAGCGCGGCCTGTTGAAGCATGCCGGGCTCTTCGAGCAGATGCGTTGCGCCGGGTATCAGTGTGAGTTTCTTTTCACGGTTGAGCAGTGCTTCGGCCTGCGGGTTCAGTTTGATCACCCAGTAGTCGGCACCCCCGACGATCAGCAGGGTAGGCGCTGTCACACGGCGCAGTGAATTTGCCCCGGCTAGATCGGGCCGGCCACCGCGCGACACCACCGCCGAAATCTTATTTCCCGGCTTGGCCACAAGCTTGCAATGCCGCTGCTGCACCGGTGCTGGCGCCGAAATAACCAATGTTTAGGATTTTTGTTTTTGGATTGCTGAGCAACCATTCGGTTGCCAAGACAAGGCGGGCTGTGAGCAGTGAAATGTCGAAGCGCGTCCTGTAAACCTGATCTTCTGCGCGTGTCAGAAGATCCAACAACAGCGTACCGATGCTGTGTTGTTGCAGTACTTCAGCGACATAGGTATTGCGCGGGCTGAAACGGCGGCTGCCGCTGCCGTGGGCGAACACGCTATACCCCGGGAGGATGCGGGCAACACCAGTTCGCCATTGAGTTCGGCCTGACCCGCGGGGATACGTACGGTACCCATGATTTTCCTTCCATCATGACAGTAGTACTTTGTTGATTGAGTTGTACGGCAATTACCTGATGGATATTGCCGGTTGGAATTTGGCAAGCATGACTATGGACGTATATTTTTCTTTCGTTATTGGAACGATCTTGTAAAAGAACGCAGCCGTCTAAATATTAGAGATACCATTTAATTGATCAAGTTCGACAATGGATGATTGGCGGTTTCCAAGTCAGCGCAATCCATCTCCTTGATCAGTAAAGCCAGGTCTTTGTGCAGCCTGCTAAGGGTTTTTGCAGGCAGGTTTCCCAGCGCATGGGGTACCAGACCGGTTAGGGGCTGTGGGGCGCGATTCAGAACGGTCTGGCCATTCTTCGTGAGTTGCAAGTTTACCGTGCGCCGATCATCTTCATTGCGCTGCCGATCGACCAATCCAATCTTGGCCAGCTTGTTTAACATGTTGCTGGCAGTAGAGACATGAACGGACAGCGCTTCACTCAGCTTGGAGACTGTAATGCCAGGGGATTGTGCGATGGTTGAAAGTATCCATAGCTGGGCGCCGGAAACTCCGCAAAGTTCTTCCACCGAGCGGAAATGACTCCGCGTAGCACCTATGATGATGCGAAATTGTTTCAAGGTTTCTGTGGCGAGAGAGGGGTTCATCGATAGTTATCCTGATTTGGTGTTTTGCCGGATTGCTTGACACAAGGCTTTGGATCAGCTGATCCGTAAGTTATATCTGGATTCTAAGGAAGTTGTGGAGTAGTCATATTCTGCGCATCTGTTCAGCACTACCCAATTCAGCGATCTTGAAGGGAGTGTTTGACTGGCACTATCGCCACCAAAATCATCCTGGTATCCCAATACTTGGTTCCTGTTGTTGAGCCCCCGATAATATTATCAAGCCTACGTCAGTGGGTTGATGCTAACCGAGTAAACAATGCAACAGGACCAATAGTCCTACCGGCAGTTGGGATCATAATACTCTATGACAAAATATTATGTCATAAAAATATATGGTACAATAGCGTTGTTTTGCAGCCATATGAAATACTGGCTGATCAGGAATAGCGGAACATTGGCTGACCAAGTTGAGAAAAAAGAGAAAAGACTGAGCAATTTACTATCTTAATTGAGCCGGTGATGTGTAATGCGAATCTGGTTCTCGTTTATAAGGCCCCACAACTATGCCCTTAGATTTCAAAATATACGATACGGAAAATTTCTACGATGAACTGATTGATTCGGCCGGTGTCCCGCGTCCCGGCGCCAGAATACTGGTCGAACGCATCGAGTCGTTACCCGATGGCGATATCCTTGCCCGACAGAAAGCGGCTGAAGCTGCCATGTACAATATGGGCATCACCTTCACCGTCTATGGTAGCGATGAGGGTACCGAAAAGATATTCCCGTTCGACATCGTGCCGCGCATCGTGGAAGCGCGTGATTGGGAATATATCGAACGCGGCCTGAAGCAGCGTATCCATGCCCTGAATCTGTTTCTGGACGACATCTACCACGACCAGAAGATTCTCAAAGACAAGGTGATACCCGAGGAGATGATTCTCACCGCCAGTTCATTCCGTCCGCAGTGTGTCGGACTTGATGTGCCGCGCGGCATCTGGTGCCACATCACGGGCACCGATCTTGTCCGTGACCGCGACGGCCAACATTATGTCCTGGAAGACAATTTGCGCTGCCCATCCGGCGTGTCTTATGTGCTGGAAAACAGACAGATACTCAAGCGGACTTTACCATTGGCATTTGAAGCGTCGCGGGTCCGTGCAGTGGACGATTATCCTGCGCGGTTGCTGGAAACACTGCAGTATCTGGCCCCGGACCATGTGTCTTCGCCGACTGTCGTGGTGCTGACGCCCGGCATGTACAACTCTGCCTATTTTGAGCATTCGTTCCTTGCCCAGCAAATGGGTGTGGAGCTGGTTGAGGGCAGTGATCTGGTCGTGATGGATGGTTTTGTTCACATGCGTACCACGCGCGGTTTCCAGCGCGTGGATGTGATCTACCGCCGGATCGATGACGATTTTATCGATCCGAAAGCATTCCGCGCCGACTCCGTGCTGGGCGTGCCCGGTTTGATCGATGTGTACCGCAACGGCAGGGTGGCGCTGGCCAATGCGCCCGGTACCGGTATCGCGGATGACAAGGCGGTGTATGCCTACCTGCCGCAGATCGTCAAATATTACCTTGGCGAGGACATGATCCTGCCCAATGTGCCCACACATATCTGTGCAGATAAAAAGGAACGGGAGTACGTGCTGGCCAATCTGGACAAGCTGGTGGTCAAGGCCACCAACGAATCAGGCGGTTACGGTATGCTGGTGGGGCCGCATTCCACCAAAGAACAGCAAGCGGAATTCGCCGAACTTATCCGCAAGAATCCGCGCAACTATATCGCGCAGCCGACCCTGTCGTTGTCACGGGCGCCTGTTCTGATGGAAGATCATTTCGAGGGCAGGCATATCGATCTCCGACCTTACATACTCTATGGCAAGGATATCTATGTCATGCCCGGCGGCTTGACGCGTGTCGCCCTGAAAAAGGGCTCGCTGGTGGTCAATTCCTCGCAGGGTGGTGGCAGTAAGGATACTTGGGTGTTGAGCGAATGAACAACTGAATATGAACACAAGAAGGAGTAAACCAATATGCTGAGCCGTGTTGCCAATTCGATCTACTGGATGAGTCGCTATCTGGAACGTGCGGAGAACGTCGCGCGTTTCATCGGCGTCAATCTTAATCTAAGCCTGGACATGCCCGCGGAATTTGGCGAACAGTGGGGGCCGCTGGTGAACATAACCGGGGATCACGAACTGTTTGCAAAGCGTTATGCCGAGCCCACCCGCGAGAACGTAATACACTTTCTTACCTTCGACCGTGAGAATCCGAATTCGATCTTGAGCTGCGTGCGCCATGCACGCGAAAGCGCACGTTCGGTAAGGGAAATCATTTCGTCGGAAATGTGGGAGCAGGCCAATCGGTTCTACCTGCTGGTCAAGGACGCTGCCGCGAACAAATCCGCTCTCGGCAATCCTCACGATTTTTATACTGCCGTAAAAACGGAGAGTCATCTGTTCGATGGCATCACCGAGGCGACCATGTCCCATGGCCAAGCCTGGCATTTTCTGCAGATGGGCGAATTGCTGGAGCGTGCCGACAAGACGTCGCGCATATTGGACGTGAAATATTTTATCCTGTTGCCTGATGAACTGGCTGTCGGCACGGCCATAGACAACATCCAGTGGTCGGCACTGTTGAAATCGGCAAGCGCACTGGAGATGTATCGCAAGCACTCCAAACAGATCGATCCGTCCAAGGTGGCCGATTTCCTGATCCTGAACCGCGAATTTCCGCGCTCGGTTCTTTCTTGCCTTGATCGTGCCGCAGATTCGCTGCATGCCATCACCGGTTCGTCTCATGATGCCTTCAGCAACAAAGCCGAGCAAGGGTTGGGCAGATTGCTGGGGGAATTGAATTACACGCAGATCGACGAGATCATACACGGTGGTTTGCACGAATTCCTGGACAAACTGCAAACTCGCCTGAATTGGATCGACGATGCACTTTTCGAAACATTTTTCACGCTACGACCCTTAACCGGCAACGCTGATCAACCGCAAACTCAAATTCAGGTCCAAGCTTAAAAATTATATGACATTCTGCGCTGCTATCAAGATCAGGGATGGCCTAGTCGGAGTCTCCGATACGCGTCTCACTTCAGGTACGGAACGAACCACGGCCCGCAAGGTGACCATACATCAGCACGGTGAACATTCCATGTTCCTGATGACATCCGGACTGCGTTCGGTGCGCGACAAAGCATTGACCTACTTCGAGGAAGTGATTGAAGAAAAGGACACCAACTTCGACAAACTGTACAAGGCGGTGAATGCGTTTGCGGAACAGGTACGCATCGTGGCCAACGAAGACAAGGAAGCGCTCAAGGAAGGCGGGCTGGATTTCAACCTGTTTTCGATCATTGGCGGACAACTGGAGAAGGACAAAGAGCATAAACTCTACATGCTCTACCCGCAAGGCAACTGGGTGGAAGTGGGCAAGGGGTCTCCCTACTTTTTGATCGGAGAGTCGAGTTACGGGAAGCCCATCATCGATAGGGTGCTGCACTATGAATCATCGATGGATATGGCACTCAAAGTGGCCTATCTTGCATTCGATTCGACCCGTATCAGCGCTGTCGATGTCGATTTCCCCATTGATGTGGTGCTTTACAAACGTGATTCCTATGAAATCGTGCAGCATCGATTCGAGCGCGAAGACCTGCAGCATTTGCCTGAATGGTGGCAGGAACGTTTGCGCAAATCGGTGGAAGAGATGCCGGACGAATGGGTGAATATCGCCATTGATAAGCTCTTGCCAAAAAAATAGCATATCGACATGCTTTTCGAGATCACCCATCGCACCCGCTACCATTACAGCCAACCGGTATTTCTGGAGCCCTACACCGTCAGGCTCCGCCCCCGTAGCGATGCCAGCCAAAACCTGCGCAGCTATCGCATCGATGTCACCCCCGATCCCAGCGGCTTGACACACTGTCTCGGGCTTTACGGCAATAACACCGAAACGATCTGGTTTAGCGGTTTGCACGACAATTTGCTGATCGAAGTCCATACGGTGGTGGAAACCCACCGCGGCAACCCGTTCGATTTTTTTGTCACCGACCCGGCCGCGCTGACGGTACCGCTTGAGTACCAGCCGCAACTTGCCCGGGTGCTCGGTCATTATCGGGAACGGCAGGGTGACCATCCCATTTTGGCTGCATTTGCCCAGGAAACGATGCTGGCGGCCAAACACGAAACGATCCCGTTCCTGACTATGCTGGCAGAAGCGATATACCAGCGCCTGGAGTATGTGTTGCGTGAACAGGGTGATCCATGGACGCCTGAAGAGACCTTGACACAAGGGCTGGGATCCTGCCGTGATTCTGCGATGCTGTTCATCGACATCTGTCGCAGTGTCGGTATCGCCGCCCGCTTTGTCAGTGGTTATTGCATCGGCGATGCAGCCGCTGGCGGGGATATGCATGCCTGGGCCGAGGTGTATCTGCCGGGCACCGGCTGGCGGGGATTCGATCCGAGCCGCGGATTGTTGGTGAATGACGATTATGTCGCAGTAGCGGCCGGCCAGCTTTCCCAGGATGCCGCGCCGACCCTGGGTAGCTTTCGTGGAGATGCGACATCTTCCATGGATGCAGAGATCATCATGCGTCTGGTGGAGAACGACACCGTTAAGAGCTAGTGTACCAAGTGCTCATGCTGCTCCCTTCATCATCACCGGGATGCGCCGTGCCCCGAACGGCTTGCTGAACTTCTCGTAACGCCCGGCGATTTCAGCGTTGCAATCCGGACAATGTCCGTCTGGCGTAACTCGGTACTGTTCGATCTCATACCAGTCGCGCACGATCAAGTTGCTGTTGCATGATGGACAATGCGTGGTATCACCCTCGCGGTTATGCACATTGCCGGTGTAGACATAATGCAGCCCCGCTGACCTGGCGATATTTCGCGCCTGTACCAAAGTATCCGGCGGTGTGGAGGGGATGTTGGTCATCTTGTAATCGGGATGAAACGCGGAAAAGTGCAGCGGCACGTCCGTGCCAAGTTCCGTTGCGATCCACTCGCTCATCTTGCCTATCTCGTCTGCACTATCGTTGAGGCCGGGGATCAGCAGTGTGGTGATCTCGAACCAAACATCGGTTTCCTGTTTCAGATATCTCAGCGTATCCAGCACCGGTTGCAGGTGCGAGCCGGTCTGCTTGACATAGAACTCTTCGGTGAAGGCTTTCAGGTCGACATTGGCAGCATCCATCTTCGCGAAGAATTCGCGGCGTGGCAGGTCGTGGATATAGCCCGCCGTGACCGCCACAGTCTTGACGCCGTGCTCGTGGCAGGCATCGGCCACGTCCATCGCGTATTCCGCAAAGATCACCGGGTCGTTGTAAGTGAATGCGACGCTTTTGCAACCGAGCTGTTCTGCGGTGCGCGCGATGGCTTCCGGCGTGGCCTGATCGGCCAGTTTGTCAAAGCTGCGCGATTTGGAGATGTCCCAATTCTGGCAGAATTTGCAGGCGAGGTTGCAGCCCGCGGTGCCGAATGACAGGATGCTGCTGCCCGGATAGAAATGGTTGAGCGGCTTTTTCTCGATCGGATCGACGCAGAAGCCGGAGGAACGGCCATAGGTGGTGAGTACCATGGTCTCGCCGACGCGGCCTCGCACGAAGCAGGCGCCGCGCTGACCTTCGTGCAACTTGCAGTCGCGCGGGCACAGGTCGCACTGGATGCGTCCGTCATCAAGTCTGTGCCAGTATTTGGCTGGATGGCGTTCTGCCTGGCTGATCGGTTCATCCATGAGGGGGTTCCTTTGTATGTCCGGCCATAAGCTTGCCGGACTCACTCCATTTGGTCACGGTATAACGCGACAGTTTCACGCCCTCCGCCCAGAAATCTTCGGGCAGGCCGGCTTTGCGCTTGAGCATCGCAAGGAAGTCGCGGGGTTGCGCAAGGCTTTCCCAGACCTGCGGCAAGAAGGTGCTGCGGTATTTGCCGTATTCGAAGATGACGCCGTCGATATTGGGCCGCAATTGCGCCAGCGCATCTGCCTCGTCGCGAACCTGCATTTCCTGTGACGCCGAGAGCAGCGAGACTTCGACAGTGGTGATATCAAGTTCCCCTGCAGTCAACGGTATAAAGCGCGGATCGCGTAGTGCGGCAGACACGGCGTTGTTTTTGACATCGGCAAGCAATGGCTGGTGTGCCTGCAGTGAACCGATGCAACCGCGCAACTCACCATTCTGGGTGAGCGTGACGAAGCATGCGCCATGCTCGGCAAGCCAAGGTGCGGACTCATCCGCCGCATGGGGTACGTTCAGTGCTTGTGCGATTGCGGCACGCGCGATCGGTAACAGAATCTTCCCCCGTTCAGTCATGGCTACCACCTTCTTCGGTGAACGCGAACGATGCGTATCCGACAACCTGATCTTGTGTGCCGGCTGTATCGCCGGAGTTGCGCAGGTCGAGCAGGTGCGGCATCAGATGGTGGTGCTGCGCCACCAGGATCAGCCCGCTGATCGGCGTGCCGCCGCAGGCATGGTCATGTGCGATGGGTTGGCGCAGCGCCAGTATGGACTGGGCAGTCTCTTTATCCACCAGTTGTGCGGTTGTGTAGGGCAGGTAATGGGAAAGGTCCGAGCTGATCACGATCAGTGTTTCATCGCCGCCCCAGACCGTTTCCAGCACTTCGGCGACTTCCTCTGCTGTCGCCGTGCCGACTGCCAGCGGCAGCAGCGTGAAACTGGACAATACGCTTTGCAGGAAAGGCAATTGCACTTCAAGAGAATGTTCCAGGGCGTGCGCCTGAGCGCTGACGGTTACCTGCGGCAGATGGGCGATGGCACGCGCACCTTCAGCATCGAGCATCACGCGGCCCAGCGGTGTATCGAAGGCATCCACACCGGGCAGTGCCAAACCGCGCACTGCGACGCGATGCGTGGGTCCCAACAGGATCACTCTGCGGATGCGTGCTGAGATCGTGCGTAATGTGGTATAGGCCGTGGCGGCTACCGCTCCCGAATAGATATAACCGGCATGGGGCACGATCAGCGCCTTTGGTATCAGCGTATGGGTGTCATGAACAGTGCTGCGAGCCTGAGCCAGCAGCAGCTGCACGTCTTGTGCAAGTTGCTTGGGCTCGGCGGGGTAAAACATGCCTGCAACTGCAGGCGGGCGTACGCTGGACATAACGACCTCCATAAAACCAATTGTCGAATAAATGAGGGTTGTCCCGGCAGAATCAAGAGGCAATTAACTAATGGGCGTTATATTCAGCATGCTACTTAACTGGAAAGAAGTGAATCAATTTAGGCGGATTAAATCCGATTCTGTATGCCGGAGCATGCGGAACTAAAATATTTATGCAGAAGTCTGATTCCTGTTGGTTCGTATTGTGAACGTGACAAAAGTTACATACGAATGTCGTTGAACGGTCTATGCTGAACATCTTGCAAGCATAACGGCATGGCCATCAACAGCTCAACTTATTCCTGGCGTTGATATATTGGTGTAAGGCAGGTATGTGACCTGACCGGCGGAAGTGATCTCAAGTGCCAGCAAATGAAGAGGTTGATTTGTTAGCACTGATGTATTTCTACAGCCTCTATTAAGTAAGGAGAAGATCATGTTTAAAAGAACTTTGAAGATGACAGCCTTGACAGGCGTTCTGGTATTTTCAACCGGCTTGTCCCTGGCGGCGGATCAGGACCAGGATCGAACACGACTACTGGATCAAGATCAAACCAAGGACCAGATTCAGGACCAGACCCGGGATAGGGACCGGATCTATGGTAGCCAGATGATGACCCAGGCCGAACGCAACCAATACCGTAAACAAATGCGTTCCGCAACAACCGCCAAGAAACGGGAGCAGATTCGTGCGGAACATCACAAACGCATGCAGGAGCGGGCCAAGGAACGCGGCTTGACCATTCACGACATGCCGCCGGCACGTGGCAGCATGGGCGGTGGAATGGGGCCTGGAGGCGGAATGGCACCCGGCGGTGGAATGGGCGGTAGTATGGGTCGCTGAGCTGCGCCGGGTAATCGTCGAGCGGATGCATCAGAATCGGTTCGGCGTTTTACCCGTAGAGTAGCTGTTGTACGGTAGCAGCTTGCGGCGAGTGCAGGCTCGCCGCATCTGTTATCTGCAGGCAGATTTTTCAGAATTGTAAAAGGGGAAAATTTGCCGGGGATGTTTAAATAGTTTAGCCAGCCACACGGTTGCAATTACCAACCAAAAGGTTATGCAAAATTTTGGCTGACATGTGAAACAGGCGTTTATTGCCTCAGGCTTTTCCGCTGAGCAGTTTTGCAATTTCCGGATGTTTGTTCTTGATTGCAAGATGCAAGGGTGTCGTGCCATCCCGGTACTCCGAACCGCGAAACGCGCCCTTGGCAAGAAGCAGCTTGACCGTTTCAAGGTGTCCGTTGGCGGCAGCCTTGTGCAGCGGTGTCCAGCCGTCGTTGCTGGCCAGATTGACATCGGCACCGGAGGCGATCAGTTGCCCGGCTGCAACCAGATGGCCGCGGGTGGCAGCTTGCAGCAAGGGTGACCAACCATGGTTGCTGCGTTCGTTGACCCTGGCACGCTTTTCCAGCAGCAGTTTGACCACATTGCTGTAACCGTTGAACGCCGCCCAGTGCAAAGGGCCATAACCGGCATTATCCTTGGCGTGGACATTGGCGCCGCTGCGGATGAGCAAGGCCGCCACTTCTTCCCTGCCATTGAAGGTGGAGATCATCAGCGGCGTCCAGCCTTGTTCATTGCGTGTGTCGATATCAACGCCGCTGTTCAGAAACAGTAATACCGCCTTGTTGTCGCCTTTTTCGGCTGACTGGACGAAACCCTTTGGGGAAAAAGGATAGCCCTGCTGTTCAATGGCCGAGCGTTTCGAAGCTTCCACTTCGTCCCATGGGTTACCGGTTGCAGTTTTTTGCTGTTTTTGTTCGCGTATTCTTGTGTGCGCCATGTTCAGCGCGAAGATCTCAGACGCCACTTCTTTGGGGAAACCCTGCCTGTTGCCGCTTCGGGTATCCATCATCAGTTCATTGAAGTATCCATCGATTTCCCTGGTATCCCAAAGTTCGACGATACGGTTCAGCACGCGTCCATACTTTTCTTCCAGATTTAACGGATAGAGTTGTTCCTGGCCGTCCAGCAGGTATAAAAGCTTTTCGTTCATTTAAGCTGGTGGTGACTAACCCAGCAAGTTCTTCACATGGTCGCGTTCACTGAGCAATTCCTGATAGCTTTCATCCATGTGTTTGCGTCCCAGTGTGCTGATCGGCAGCCCCTGCACGATCTTGTAATGGCCGTTTTTGCAGGTGACCGGGAAGCCGTAGATCACGCCCTCCGGGATCCCGTAGCTGCCATCGGACGGCACACTCATGGTCACCCAGTCGTTATGGTGTGAACTGAGTAGCCAGTCGTGCATGTGCGAGATCGCGGAATTTGCCGCGCTGGCTGCGCTGGACAAGCCGCGTGCTTCGATCACCGCCGCGCCGCGCTTTTGCACAGTGGGAATGAATTCTTTTTCCACCCAACCCTGGTCCGGCAGCAGCTCGCGCACCATGCGGCCGCGGATCTCGGCGTGGTCGAGATCGGGATATTGGGTGCCGGAATGGTTACCCCAAACGACCATCTTCTTGATGTCGCGAATCGGCTGGAACAGCTTGAGTGAGACTTGGGCGATAGCGCGGTTGTGGTCGAGACGCATCATCGCGGTAAAATTGCGCGGATCGAGATCGGGGGCATTCTTCATCGCGATCAGTGCGTTGGTATTGGCGGGGTTTCCCACCACCAGAACCTTGACGTGACGCGCGGCATATTCATTTAGCAGCTTCCCCTGTGCGGAAAAGATCGCACCGTTGGCTTCGATCAGGTCCTTGCGTTCCATACCTTTACCGCGCGGACGCGCACCGATCAGCATGGCGACCTCGGTATCCCTGAATGCGACTTTCGGGTCATCGGTGATTATGACCTGTTGCAGCAGCGGGAAAGCACAGTCTTCCAATTCCATCGCCACACCGCGCAGCATCGGCTGCGCCTGCGGTAGATCCAGCAATTGCAGGATGATGGGTTGTTCCGGCCCCAGCATGTCGCCATTTGCAATGCGGAAAAGTGTCGCGTAGCCGATCTGGCCTGCGGCACCGGTAACGGTGACGCGAATGGGTGCTTTCATGATGGGGCTCCTGTCAATGGATGGCGCATTCTAAATCTTTTGAGATGGCTGTGCACGAGGCACAATAAGGCAGGGAAGAATATTTTCACTGTGCCAACCGCTAAAACGGTACGTCACCGGCAACCCTCCATGTCACATAGATGGCACCGAGCGCAATACAGAATGTAAGTATGGAAAGCAGCAGACTTTGCATCCGGACTGACAGTTTTGGCAATGGTACGAAACAACCGGCAAGGGGGATCGCGGCCAGGATAGGCAGCGTATACCAGGGAAGCTTGGCACTCAGCACGGCAACACAACCGGCCAGTCCGGTAATCGTCGCGAGCGGTAAACTGAAGGTGCGTCCCGTTGGCAATGTTTTGTTGCCGATCAACTGAAACAACAGGTGGGCGATCGCGGCAGACCCGAGCGCCAGGCCGAACTGGCCGAGCAGGGCGGAAGCTCCGACCAGGGCCGCGCCGCCGGTGCCGATACCCAGCGCGCTGGCAGTGCCGGCAACACGCAGTGGTTGTCTGTCTTGCAGCCTGTCCATGCCCCAAACCAGGATCGCGACATACGCTGCACATCCCGCTCCCCACAACAATGCTACCTGGGATGGCTGTTGCCGAAGCATGCCCTGAACCGTCCAAATGGCAGCCGCGCCGCCAAGCACGGGAAGCAGCCAACCGAACCAGCGGAGTTGCGATAAAGCGAGCAACAGGCCGAGCGATGCGCTGATCAATCCCAACAGTACGATCTTGCGTGCAGCGGTGAGTGGTTCAATGGTGAAGTCGCTGGCCAGATATACGGCGACGGCAAAGCCGGCGATGATCGCCAGGCCGCTCAAGTTGATGCGTCGGAATAGCAGGGCGGTGATCAGCGCAACCAGAAAGGGTGCGAAGCCACCTTGTACAGCGGGATTGTTGAGTAGCTCCTGCAACTTAATCTCCGTTTTAATATCGAACGGTTGCAAGTGTAACACCACCGGAATCACTCTTGAAATCCGTCGCTCAACCCCAATTTGAGCAAAACAAATAATTTGTAATATTTTAGATCGCAGCGTGTGTTTGACATCGGAGGCCTCAAGAGTATGAAACGAATCTTTCTGTTTATTCTGACCAACCTGGCGGTCGTGTTTGTGATCAACATCACGCTGCGCCTGCTCGGCGTTGATCGCTGGTTAGACCAGGCCGGTGGAATCAACTTCGGCGCGCTGCTGGTGCTATCCGCAGTGATCGGGTTTGCCGGTTCGCTGATTTCTCTGGCCATGTCCAAATGGTCGGCAAAGCGCATGGTCGGAGCACGGGTCATCGAGAATACGACCGATCCAACCGAACGCTGGCTGGTTGAAACGGTTCGCCACCACGCTCAGGTTGCAGGAATCGGCATGCCGGAAGTGGCGATCTATGACGCACCCGATGTCAATGCATTTGCCACCGGCTGGAATCGCAACGCTGCACTGGTCGCGGTGAGCAGCGGGCTGTTGCGCAACATGAGCAAGCAGGAAACCGAGGCGGTACTGGGGCATGAGATCAGCCACATAGCCAATGGCGATATGGTGACATTGGCTTTGATCCAGGGTGTGGTGAATACTTTTGTGATCTTTTTCGCCAAGTTGTTCGGCTTCTTCGTGGACCGCGTGTTGCTCAAGAATGACAGCAAGAACGGAATTGGCATCGGCGCATTCGTTGCGGAAATAGCCGCTCAACTGGTGCTGGGCGTGCTGGCCAGTGTGATCGTGATGTGGTTCTCGCGGCTGCGTGAATTTCGTGCCGATGCGGGTGGGGCAAGACTGGCCGGGCGGGAGAAGATGATTGCGGCACTCGAACGTTTGAAAGTCAATCACGAGCAGGCCGGTCTTCCGGAGAAGATGGCAGCCTTTGGTATCTCGGGTGGCCATACTTTTGCCAGGATGTTCATGACGCATCCTCCCCTGGATGAGCGTATCGCGGCATTACGCAACGCACAAAGCTAGCAATGTCCTGAGGCACACAAACAAAATGGATGATTTGATTTTAACTGGACATTTATTGCGACTATAATGTCCGCGCATCCTGGTGGCATTTGATTGGTGTGCTCCGA
>JBBQNH010000061.1:0-14939 GCA_038329705.1 Burkholderiales bacterium
TGGCGACGCAATCGCATCCGGGTGCGCCGCATCTGGGCTGGGAGAAATTTTTGTCGATCGCGGCGGGTTCATCCATACCGGTGTATGCGCTGGGCGGTTTGACTCATGCAGATATGCAAACTGCATGGCAGCACGGTGCACACGGCATCAGCTTGTTGCGTCAGGCTTGGTGAGGCGGCTCGGTGAAATCCTGTTCGTCGTGATCCGCCGGCTGGGCGACGCGGTATTCCTCGTTGGCCCACTTACCCAGGTCGATCATCTTGCAGCGCTCGCTGCAGAACGGGCGGAAACGGTTGCCGGTGTCCCATTGGTGTTCCTTGCCGCAGCGCGGACAGGAAACGATAGGAGGTTTTTTCTGCATCACGAAGCCATGCTGCAGAATGTAAGCTCGAAAGGCACGTCCTGTTCGAACAGTGTGGATTTTGCCGCAAAGTTGGCCGCGATGAAGCGGATGTTGATCGCATATTTGTTGGCGCTGACCTCGGGTATGCAGGTCAGCGCGCTGTCCATGCGGACACGCAGCAATTGAGCGATACGGCCACCCTGCATCTGCTGGAAGGTGCCATGCTGGGCGGTGAAGCGGAACAGCTTGCCGTTCTCGCGCAACAGCTGCAGGATGATCTTCAAACTGGTATGCAAGGGCAACAGCGGCGCCAGCCAGGCGTCGAGCTTTTTGCGTCTCAGATTGGCGTCCTGCGCTTGCCAGTAATGATAGGAAGGCAGGTCGAACTCGCAGGTGCCGCCGGGCATCACGGCACGCTGCTTGATGCCCATCAGCCATTCGTTCTCGCGCAGGTGTTGCCCCACCTTGCCGCTCATCGCGAGCAATAATCCGTAGGCCTGTTCGATGTCGTTCAGGATGGCTTCCAGTGCCTGCTCGGAGATGGACGGATTGTTGTGCAGGTTGGCCAGCACGCGCTTCTGGCGTTCCAGCTCCTGCAACAGGTCGGATTTCATGTCGGCGCGGCTGATCACTTCCAGTATCTCGAACAGTATCAACAGCGCCGCATGGTGATCCATGCTGCTTTCGAGCTGGGTGAAATGCGCCATGCGCGCGAACAGATCCTCAAGGCGCAACAGAGTGCGCACCTTTTCATTGACAGGAAACTCGTAGCTGATCACGTCGCTATAGTCTAATGTACTGTTTCGTTGTTGGTCATGTGCCGCGCGGGGAAATCCAGTACAACGATATATTGAAAATCAATCCATCGTCAAATGTTGTTTTGCCTATTCGCATAGTGTACATGCAGAATGCCAACCTGTTTTGCCAAACTGTCCAGGCTCCCATCGTTGTGTATCACGTCGTCGGCGATCTGCAGCCGTTCGGTGCGCGGTGTTTGCCGGGCGATGATGTCGCGCACTTCATCCGGCTGCATCCGGTTGCGCGTGACGACCCGCTCAATCTGGGTGTTTTCATCGCAATCCACCACCAGTACGCGCTGGACCATCTGCCGGAATGCACGGCTTTCCGGCAGCAACGGCACGACGATGACGATATAGGGTTTGTTTTGCAATAGTCGCAGTTGTTGCCTGGCCAGATCGCGGATGCGCGGATGCAGGATGTCTTCCAGCCGTTGTTTGGCCACTGAATCAGTGAAGACCAGCCTGCGCATCCTGGTGCGATCCAGCGCCCCGTCGGTGGTGATGTACGCATCGCCAAAAGCGGCGCGGATCGGGGTGATTGCCTCGCCGCCGGTTCGTGTCAGGTCGAGCGAAAGCTCGTCCGTGTCGATGATGCCAGCCCCGTGCCTTGCAAACAGCTCGGCCACCGTGCTTTTACCGCAGCCTATTCCGCCGGTGAGCCCGATACACAGGCCCATGGTTAGCCCAGTATCCGCAAATATTCCTGCGTCAGGGTTGGTCCCCAGAACAGCGCGATCAGCCCGCCACCTGCAAGATAGGGACCGAACGGGATGGGGATGTTGCGGCCGTGCTTGAGCGCCACGATCAGGGTGATGCCGACCACGGCACCGACCAGCGAGGAAAGCAAAATGATCAGCGGCAACATCTGCCAGCCCAACCAGGCACCCAGCGCCGCCAGCAGCTTGAAATCACCATAGCCCATGCCTTCCTTGCCGGTGGTGAGTTTGAACAGCCAATACACGCTCCACAGCGCAAGATAACCGATCACTGCACCCAGCACCGCACTGGACAGGTTGGTGAACACACCGAACAGGTTGAGCAGCAAACCCGCCCACAGCAGCGGCAGGGTGATGTCGTCCGGCAGCAACTGCGTATCGAAGTCGATCGCGGTGAGTGCGAGCAAGGCCCAGACCAGCAGCAATGCCCCGGCCGCAGCCCAGCCGAAGCCGAAGTGCCACGCAGCGTAGGCGCACAATACGCCGCTGATGGCCTCGATGATGGGGTAACGCGGCGAGATGGACGCGCCGCAGCCCTTGCACTTGCCGCGTAACAGCAGATAACTGACGATGGGGATGTTTTCCCACGCCGTGATGGCGTGATTGCAATGCGGGCAGGCCGAGCGGGGAACGATGAGGTTGTAAGGGGGGAGCGGTGCCGGTTCGGGGAGTGAGTCCATCGGCTCGTCAGCCGGGTCGGGCTGGCAAAGTTCGGCGCATTGTTGCCGCCAGCCCAGTTCCATCATCTTGGGCAGCCGATGGATCACCACGTTCAGGAAACTGCCGACCATCAGTCCCAGCACCAGACAGGTGCCGGCAAATGCGGCCGGCACCGCTTGCAATAGTTCGATCAAACTCATGATGCCAGAACGAAGATCGCGAGCCGGAAGCCGGATGTAAGACTTGTACCTTGTATCTTGAACCTTGTAACTTGAATCTGCGTTCCCATCAAATGACTTCGCCCATCTTGAAGATCGGCAGGTACATCGCGATCACCATGCCGCCGATCAATGTTCCCAATACCACCATGATGACCGGTTCCATCAGGCTGGAAATGGCCGCCACCGCATCATCGACCTCGGCTTCATAGAAGTCGGCCACCTTGCTGAGCATGGCGTCCAGCGAGCCGGCCTCTTCGCCGATGGCGCACATTTGCAATACCATGCTCGGGAACAGTTCGGTGTTCTGCATCGATGCGGTCAGACCGCTACCGGTGCTGACTTCGCGCTGAATGGCTTTGGTGGCGTTGTAATAAACCTGATTGCCGGCAGCACCGGCGACGGAATCAAGCGATTCGACCAAAGGCACACCCGCAGCGAACATGGTGGACAGCGTACGGGTCCAGCGGGCGATTGTGGCTTTGCGGATCAACTCGCCAAAGATCGGCAATTTGAGCACCAGTTTGTCCATCGTATCCTGCATCTTCTTGCTGCGTTTCCAGGCGTAGAAGAAGGCGTAGAAGCCGCCGCCGATACCGCCGAAGATAGCCCACCAATATTCCACAAAGGTATCTGAAATATGCATGAGGATCAGAGTGGGCGCCGGCAGATTCGCGCCAAATCCCTCGAACAGCTCCTTGAACGCCGGGATCACGAAGATCATGATGATGGCGGTGATGAGAAACGCCACCACGATGATGGAGATAGGGTAAACCAGTGCCGACTTGATCTTGCTCTTGAGGGCCTGGGTCTTTTCCATGTAGGTGGCCAGACGTTCCAGCAGTGCGTCCAGAATACCCGCAGCTTCGCCGGCGCCGATCAGGTTGCAATACAGCGCGTCGAAATACAGCGGATATTTCAGGAAGGCCTGTTGCAGGCTGCTGCCGGTTTCAACATCGGTCTTGATGTCCAGCAACAGTCGCCCAACGGAAGGGTTGCTATGGCCCTTGCCCACGATGTCGAAAGCCTGCAGCAACGGCACCCCCGATTTCATCATGACCGCCAGTTGCCGGGTGAAAATCGTGATGTCTTTGGCGGTGATGGCCTTGCCTCTGTTGCGCTGGCGCTTTATTTTTGTGACATTGACTCCCTGACGCCGCAGATGCGCAGACACACTGGCTTCGCCGGGAGCGCGCATCTCGCCTTTGACCGGTTTGCCGGATTTGTCCTTGCCCTCCCAGGCGTAGGTAAAGTCTTTTGCTTTTTGCATTTTTGCTGCGACAGCCATAGTGTCTCCCTCGGGTCACTTGTTTGTGGGCATCATGCCGAGCTTTAGGACTCTTGTAAAGGCATGCTTATTATTGACTATCATTCGGCCGGGGGCGGGAAGATCCGCGCCACCTTGACGGTGCGATCCTGGGTCTGGATGATCTCGATCGGGTAGCCCGCGATTTTCAGGCTGGTGCCCGTTTCCGGAATATCCTCGAGATGGTCGAGGATCAGGCCGTTCAGTGTTTTTGCCCCATCCAGTGGCAGGTGTAAACCCAGTTTGCGATTCAGTTCGCGCAAGCTGCTGCGGCCCTCGAGTACGATGCTGCCGTCTTCCTGGCGCAGGAACTTACCCGATCGCGCGGGTGATTGCGTGGTGAACTCGCCGACGATCTCCTCAAGGATATTTTCCAGCGTGACCAATCCGAGCAGTTCCCCATATTCATCCACCACCAGACCGAGCCGCGCGTGGCGTTCCTGAAACTGTTGCAGCTGTTTGAGCAAAGGTGTGTCGGAAGGTATGAAGTAGGGCTCGTTCAATATTTCGCGCAGTCGGGTCAAGTCCAGTGTGGTTTCCTGCAGCAGCGCCGGCACCCGTTTGATATGCAGGATGCCGATGATGTTGCTGGGCGTGTCGGCATAAACCGGCAGCAGCGTATGATGACAGGTGATGATCTGCCGCAGCAATTCGTCCGGGTCGGCATCGATATCCAGGGCTTCGATCTGATTGCGCGGGATCATCACATCGTTCACGGTGATGCGTTCAAGGTCGACCAGATTGAGCAGCATCTTCTGGTGTTTGCGCGGCAGGAAATGCTCGGCATCCAATACCAGTCCGCGCAATTCCTCGATCGTCATCTTCTGTTTGCTTTGGTCGGTTTCTATCCTGATGCGCAGTAACCACAGCACACCCTTGACCATACTTCCCGCCACCCAGACCACCGGGTGGAACAGCGTGATCAATGGTGTGAGCAAATAGCTGGCGGGCAGTGCGATACGCTCCGGGTAACTGGCCGCGATGATCTTGGGCATGATTTCGCTGAATACCAGCAGCACAAAGGTGAGTGCCAAAGTACCCAGCATGAGCGCCATATCGTTTTGCCCGTACAGGCGAAAGATGATGATGTTGGTCACCGCGGCGGCGACCACATTGAGCAGGGTGTTGCCGAGCAGGATGGAACCAAGCAGCTTGTCCACTTTGCCGAGCAGACGGTTGACCAGTTTGGCGCTGCGATTCCCCCTGCGTATCAGGCTGTTCAGGCGATAGCGGTTGATCGCCATCATGCTGGTTTCAGAACCTGAAAAAAATGCGCTGCAAACCAGCAGCAATATCAAAATCGCAAACAGTGACGCTAAAGAAAGGTCGTCCAAAGTGAAGCCCTTGTGTGGAGATGGCGGTTCATTTCGACGATGGGAATAGTGGTCTAGCGGCGCGCGGGTGTCAAGCGGTGCGCCGGTAGCTCAATACCATCATTGTCGCGCCCGCAAGCACCATCGGCAAACTCAACCATTGTCCCATGCTCATGCCCAGCGACAGCAGACCGAGAAAATCGTCCGGCTCGCGGGTGAATTCGACGATAAAACGGAAACTGCCATAGCCGATCAAAAACAGGCCGGATACAGCGCCTACAGGGCGTGGCTTGCGCGCGTAGAACCACAGCAGCACGAACAACAGCACGCCCTCGAGCGAGAATTCGTACAGTTCGGACGGATGGCGCGGCAGGTTGTCGACATTCGGGAAGATCATCGCCCAGGGCACATCGGTGGGGCGTCCCCATAATTCACCGTTGATGAAATTGCCGAGCCGGCCGAATGCCAGGCCGGGCGGCACCAGGGGGGCGATGAAGTCGGTCAGTTGCAGCCAGCGCAGCCGGTGCTTGTGGGCGAACCAGGCCATCGCTACCAGCACGCCGAGAAATCCGCCGTGAAAGGACATGCCGCCCTGCCAGACTGCAAAGATCTCCAGGGGATGCGCGGCGTAATAGCCCGCCTTGTAAAACAATACGTAACCCAGACGCCCGCCGAGGATCACCCCGAGCACCCCGTAGAACAGCAGGTCGTCGAGCAGTTTGATGTTGATCTGCGGGTCATTCAGCGTGACGATGCGCTTGCGCCCCAGCCATAAAAAGGCCATGAACCCGGCGAGGTACATCAGGCCGTACCAGTGGACGGCAAGCGGTCCGAGGTGGATGGCGACGGGATCAAATTGCGGATGAACGAGCATGAATAAAACCTCTGCGCCACTGCTGCGCCTGTAGATGTTGCGTTAAAAACACGGTTCAAAATACTTGTGTAAAAAGTGTATTCCGGTTCCCCGCCAATATTTTTCCTGCCTCAACTGCGCCCGCTGCGTTGTGCTGAGGTTCTATGGCGGGAATCGGGTAAAATCGCAGGCCGGATTATACGTGCTTCCACTTTTTCAGAGAGACTTCATGCCGCATTATCGTTCCCGCACTTCTACCCATGGCCGCAACATGGCCGGCGCACGCTCATTGTGGCGTGCCACCGGCATGACAGATGGCGACTTTGGCAAGCCCATCATCGCGATCGCCAATTCATTTACCCAATTCGTGCCGGGCCACGTTCACCTTAAAGACCTGGGTCAATTGGTTGCGCGCGAGATCGAGAAGGCCGGCGGTATCGCCAAGGAATTCGACACAATCGCTGTGGACGACGGAATCGCGATGGGACACGATGGCATGCTGTACTCGCTGCCTTCGCGCGACCTCATTGCCGACTCGGTGGAATACATGGTCAACGCGCATTGTGCCGATGCGCTGGTGTGCATCTCCAATTGCGACAAGATCACACCCGGTATGCTGATGGCGGCGATGCGCCTGAACATTCCGGTGGTGTTCGTTTCCGGTGGTCCGATGGAAGCGGGCAAGGTCAACTGGCAGGGTACGGTGAAAGGTCTCGACCTGGTCGATGCTATGGTCGCCGCCGCCGATAGCAGTGTGAGCGATGCCGAAATGGATGCGATCGAGCGCGCTGCCTGTCCGACCTGCGGATCCTGTTCCGGCATGTTCACCGCGAATTCGATGAATTGCCTGACCGAAGCCCTGGGGCTGTCGCTGCCCGGCAACGGTTCGCTGGTCGCGACGCACGCCGAGCGCAAACAGCTGTTCCTGGGCGCGGGACGATTGATCGTCGAATTGTGCAAACGCCATTACGAACAGGACGACGCCAGCGTATTGCCGCGCAGCATCGCGACCTTTGCAGCGTTCGAGAATGCGATGACGCTGGATATCGCGATGGGTGGTTCGACCAACACCGTGCTGCACCTGCTCGCGATCGCGCGCGAAGCGGAAGTGGATTTCACCATGAAGGATATGGACCGGTTGTCGCGCCGCGTGCCTACGCTGTGCAAGGTCGCGCCGTCGTCGGAATACCATCTCGAAGATGTGCACAGGGCCGGCGGGATCGCCGCGATACTGGGCGAGCTGGATCGCGCGGGCCTGTTGCACGGCGAGGTTGGCACGGTGCACAGCAAGACGCTGCGCGATGGACTGGAGCAATGGGATATCAAGCAGACCAACGATGAAACGGTAAAGGAATTTTTCCGCGCCGCACCCGGCGGCATCAGCACCACGATCGCATTCTTGCAGTCTGCGCAATATCCCGAGCTGGATGCGGACCGCAGCAAGGGCTGTATCCGCGACAAGGCGCATGCCTATTCGACTGATGGCGGGTTGGCCGTGTTGCGCGGCAATATTGCGCTCGACGGCTGCATCGTCAAGACTGCAGGCGTCGATGAGAGCATCCTGTCGTTCAGCGGACGCGCCCGCGTGTTTGAAAGCCAGGATGCCGCGGTGGAGGGCATCCTTGCGGATAAAGTAGTGGCCGGGGATATCGTGGTGATCCGTTATGAAGGCCCGAAGGGCGGTCCCGGTATGCAGGAAATGCTGTACCCGACCTCCTACCTGAAATCGAAAGGACTGGGCAAGGCGTGCGCGCTGTTGACCGATGGGCGTTTTTCCGGCGGCACATCGGGCCTGAGCATCGGCCATGTTTCACCGGAAGCTGCAAGCGGGGGTGCGATTGCGTTGGTGCAGGAAGGCGATACCATTGAAATCGACATCCCGAACCGCGCAATTAATATGAAGATATCCGATGCCGAACTGACTCAGCGCCGAGCTGCAATGGAAAACAGGGGGAGCAAGGCCTGGAAACCTGCGGTCGTACGAACGCGCAAGGTGACGGCGGCACTCAGGGCTTATGCTGCAATGGTGACTTCCGCCGACAAAGGCGCAGTCCGGGATGTGTCTCAAGTTGAAAAATGACGCAACAACTAATGAATAAATAAGGAGGCAACATGGGCAATGCACAACAATTTAACTCGCAATTCGGCATCAATGGCCAACTGAGCTTTCGTCAGGATGCCAGCGGGCTGATCGTCGCGGAAATCAGCAATGCGCAAGCCACAGCATCGATCTGTTTGCAGGGCGCGCATCTGATGACCTGGCAACCCGGGAGCCAAGCGGTGCCGGTCGTGTGGCTGTCGCGCGATGCCAAACTGGCAGCGGGAAAATCCATACGCGGCGGAGCGCCGGTGTGCTGGCCGTGGTTTGGTGCACATGCATCTGAAGCGGCATTTCCAGGACACGGTTATGCGCGCACGGTACCCTGGCGGGTGGTGGAGTCAGGCGTTGAGCCCGATGGTGCGACACGTTTGACGCTGCGCCTGGAATCAAGTGACAAAACCCGCACGCAGTGGCCACACGCCTGTACTCTGGACCTGACCATGATTGTCGGCGAAAGAATGCGCATGGAATTGACCACTGAAAACTCCGGAACAAGCGACTTCGTTATCGGCGAAGCGCTGCACACTTATTTCCATATCGGCGATATCGGTGCGGTGCGTGTAAGCGGCCTGGATGGTTGCACCTATTGGGACAAGGTGGGCGGCTCTACACAGAAAAACCAGACTGGTGCGATCAGCTTTTCCGGCGAGACCGATCGTGTTTACATCAATACCGCTGCAGAGTGCGTGATTGAAGACGACAAACTAAAACGGCATATTCATGTCGCCAAATCCGGCAGTCTGTCCACCGTGGTGTGGACGCCGTGGACAGAAAAGGCCGCCAAGATGGGCGATATGGGTCAATCGGAAGGTTGGCGCGAAATGGTGTGCGTGGAGTCGGCGAATGCGCTCGAGAATGTGGTCAACGTTGCTGCAGGAACCCGGCACACTCTGATCGTCGAATACCGGGCGCGCTCAGTCAAAATGTGATTCCGGATTTCGCCGGATATCGATCGGGTTTGGCATCAATGCGCTTGTTGTTCAATCCCCGATGTTTCTTGTCAACTATCCTTCTGCAAAACAGAATGTTGGCGGAGAAGTTTGTTGGCAAAGCAGGCGTATTTGTTTAGAATTGCCGGCGAAGGCTGAACCTTCGCGCTTTATTGGAAATTTAAACATAAGAAACTGGAGAGAAAATGAAATCTATTATCGTTAGCATGATCACAGCAGCAGGTTTGATGGTTGCAGGTAGCGTATTCGCAGAAGACATGCCAGCACTGGCAAAGAAAAGTGGTTGCACAGCTTGCCACTCTGTAGACAAAAAGATCGTTGGACCGGCCTGGAAAGATGTTGGCCACGCTTACAACAGCAATGGCGAAACTTCCACCGGCAAAAAAGTTGCTGACATCCTGAAGGAAAACAATGCCAAGACAGCCAAGGAATGGCTGACCAACAAAGTTGCTCACGGCGGCAATGGCAACTGGGGTAATGCCAAGATGATCGCAAATTCACCAAAAGTTTCCGATGCTGACATCGCTGAATTGGTTGATTTCGTGCTGAGCCACAAGTAATCTGCAATACGTAACAAAAGAGCCGGCGCAAGCCGGCTTTTTTATCGCCGTTATTTATGCTTTTGGTCCGTTTGCGGCTTGCTGCTTGAACCGGTCGGCAATGCAGGGGTAAATTCATGTCAACTTTTCCATGGGGAGCCGCGTTAGGTGATTGCTGTAAGGGATGTCTGGTGTCATGGGCATCGCTAAACGCCAAGGCGGCTGGTCAAATTGATGCGCCAAAGCGGGCGGTTGTCTATCATCGTGTGCGAAAGCAAGGGCTTTCGTATCGATTGTGGAATTTAATCTTAAATAGTGGAGATGACATGAAGTCTATTATCGTTAGCATGATTGCAGCAGCAGGTTTGGTGATGGCGGGTAGCGTGATGGCGGAAGATATGCCGGCGCTGGCAAAAAAGAGCGGCTGCACCGCTTGCCATACGATCGAGAAGAAGTTGGTCGGCCCGGCCTGGAGGGATGTTTCCAAGGCTTATAACAAGGTTGGCGCGACCGGAACTGCTGTTGATGCAAAGGCCTATCAGGAAACACAGAAAGTGGCTGACATCCTGAAGGAGCACGGCGCAAAGACTCCGGAAGCATGGCTGGAAGAGAAAGTAGCCAAGGGCGGCAAGGGTAACTGGTTCAAGAGCACGGCGATGATCCCCAATGCGCCCAAGGTCAGCGCGGCAGACATCAAGACGCTGGTTGACTTCATTCTTGGCCTGGAAAAATAACAGGACTGTGCCGGGCTGGTGGAACAGCGAGGTGCAAACCTGAAAAAGCCGGCGCGAGCCGGCTTTTTTACCACCCGATGTCAGGATGCAGGTCTTTTCGCTTTTTTGGCAGTCCTTTCAATACGCAGAGCCCGGAATCGATCCGAATAGCTATGCAAGCACATCAAGTTGTTTATAATCGGCTGGTGCAGGGCGGACCTGCGTATATTCCCAAAGAATGAAATCATGAGTATGGAGAGAGATATGAAAGCGATTATCGGAAGCATGGTTGCAGCAAGTTTGATGATAGCAGTCAGCGTGCAGGCAGAGGAAATGCCAGAGCTGGCAAAAAAATTCAGCTGCAATGCCTGCCACACCATAGACAGAAGAACGATCGGACCGTCGTGGCGGGAGACGGCCAAAAAGTATAAAGGTGTTGCCAGGTTCACCTACAAAGGCAAGGAATATCCCCTGGCCGAAGGACTGGTGATGAAGGTGTCCCAGGGCGGTTCCGGCAACTGGGGCAAGATGCCCATGCCGGGCAACGATCCGGCGGGCACAAGAAAGCCGGAAATGACAGAGCTGGTAAAGTTCATTTTGAGTTTGCCCGAAAAAGAAAAAGAAGAGGCAAAATGAGCGTCAGATCGCGAGCAAAATTTGCCGGCGCAAGCCGGCTTTTTGTTGCCCGCAAAATTGACAAGCAGAGTGTCTGCTCAGCATAATCGAATCTCAACCATCGGGAGGTGAGACATGTACCCGCACTCTGATCATTCAGTTCGCTCGTTGTTTTACGGCATCATTGCACCGGTGCTGCTTTCATTAACACTGTTCGGGTGTGAAAAATCCCCATCGACCGATCAGCAGGCGTCCGGTGATCTGATCGTGCATATCGGCGCTTCAGCTCCTTTGACCGGGCCCCAGGCGCATCTGGGCAAAGACAATGAGAACGGCACACGCATGGCGATAGACGACGCCAATGCCAGGGGTATTGTTATCGGCGGACGCAAGGCGCATTTCGTATTGACCAGTGAAGATGATCAGGCCGATCCCAAGACCGCTACCATCGTGGCGCAGAAACTGGTGGATGACAAAGTCAGCGGCGTTATCGGTCACCTGAATTCCGGCACCAGTATTCCCGCGGCAAAAATCTACAGCGATAACGGCATTCCCCAGATATCCCCGTCAGCCACGGCGGTCGCCTATACCGCGCAGGGCTTCAAGACCGCGTTCCGTGTGATGGCGAACGACGCGCAGCAGGGCCGTGTGCTCGGCGAATACGCGGCGAAAAACCTGGCTGCGAAGAAGATTGCGGTGATTGATGATCGCACCGCTTACGGACAGGGTCTGGCGGACGAATTCATCAAGTCTGCGCGGGCCAACGGCGCACAGATCGTCGCGCATGAATATACCAACGACAAGGCGATGGACTTCACCGCAGTACTAACCTCGGTAAAAGGCAAAAAGCCGGATTTGCTGTTTTACGGGGGGATGGATGCACAGGGAGGACCGATGGCGAAGCAGTTCAAGGCGCTTGGGCTGAAGCTGAAGTTCATGACGGGTGACGGCGGTTATACGCCGGAATTTATCAAGCTGGCCGGGGCTGCCGCGGAAGGAGCATATGCTTCGCTACCGGGCGTGCCGCTGGACAAGATGCCGGGCGGCAAGGAATTCCAGACGCGATTTGTCGCGAAGTATCAGCCGATCCAGTTGTACGCACCCTATTGCTACGACGCGGTGAACGTGATGATCGCCGCGATGCAGAAAGCCGGTTCGGCGGATCCCGCAAAATATCTGCCCGCGCTTGCCGGCATCTCCTATGATGGAGTCACGGCAAAGATCCAGTTCGACGAAAAGGGCGATCTGAAGGGCGGCGCCATCACCATGTATCAGGTACAGCATGGCAAGTGGCAACCGCTGGCCACGCTGGGCGGTACACCGGCGGTGAATTGATGCATTACCGGTAAATAGCAAAACGACACGCGACCCGTGTCGTTTTTGTTTTAGCGACCATGGATATCTTCTTACAACAAATCATCAACGGCCTGGTACAGGGCAGCGTGTATGCGCTGGTCGCGCTGGGCTATACGATGGTTTACGGCATACTCGGCCTGATCAACTTTGCGCACGGCGAGGTGGTCATGATCGGCGCGATGCTGGCGCTTTCTTCGTTGACTGCGCTGCTTGGCTGGGGTGTGCCACCGCTATTGGCCTTGCCGCTGAGTATCGCGCTGGCGATGCTGGGTTGTATGGTGCTGGGCTATGCCATCGAACGCGTTGCTTACCGTCCGCTTCGTCATGCCCCGCGCCTTGCGCCGTTGATCACCGCGATCGGCCTCTCCATCGTGCTGCAGAATCTGGCGATGATAGTCTGGGGCCGTCAATATCACTCCTTTCCCCAGTTGATCGCGAATACGCCGCATAACTTCGGTGGTGCGATCATCAACGATATCCAGATCATTATTATCATGCTGGCATTGCTGATCATGGCGGGGCTGATGATTGTGGTGAACCGTACCCGTCTTGGCCGCGCGATGCGTGCGGTGGCCGAGAACCAGCATGCCGCACAACTGATGGGTGTGGACATCAACCAAGTGATATCCATCACCTTCATGCTTGGTTCGGCACTTGCCGCGGTGGCCGGCATCATGGTCAGTGCCAATTACGGGCTGGCACATTACTACATGGGTTTCATTCTGGGTCTGAAAGCGTTCACCGCCGCCGTACTTGGCGGTATCGGCAATCTGCGCGGCGCGATGCTGGGCGGATTGCTGCTCGGCCTGATCGAGAGTCTGGGCGCGGGTTATATCGGCGATCTGACCGGCGGATTTTTTGGCAGCAACTATCAGGACGTGTTCGCATTCTTCGTGCTGATCGCGGTGCTGGTGTTCCGGCCATCCGGCCTGCTTGGCGAACGACTGGCGGAGCGAGCATGAAAAATCCCCGCATAAGCTACTGCGCGCCCGAATCGCTGTGTCGCGTGCTCGCTTACTCCTCGCCTACCTGTACGGTATGTCTCGTCGCTCGCTGCGCGGCTCCTTGCGCTGCGGGCTGCTCGCGACGCTTCTGCGAGGATTTCTTGTGATGACCTTTTCCAATAAGCGTCAACACTGGATATTGTGGCTGCTTCTGGCTGGTTTGTTGTGCTTGCCATTTATCACCGACGCATTGCTCGGGCGCGGCTGGGTGCGCATCTTGGATTTTGCGATGCTCTACATCATGCTGGCACTCGGGCTGAATATCGTGGTCGGCTTCGCGGGCCTGCTTGACCTGGGCTACATCGCGTTCTTTGCGGTGGGCGCGTATTGCTACGCGCTGACCAGTTCACCTCATCTGGCGCAGGCCTTTCCGCTGGTATTTCCCGATGGCGTACACCTGTCGTTCTGGATCGTCCTGCCCATGGCGGCGCTGCTTGCAGGCGGGTTCGGCGTATTGCTGGGTGCACCGACATTGCGCCTGCGCGGAGATTACCTTGCCATCGTGACGCTGGGTTTCGGCGAGATCATACGCATCTTTTTGAACAATCTGAATGCGCCCATCAACCTGACCAACGGTCCGCAGGGTATCAGCCTTATCGATCCGGTCAGCGTGATGGATGTATCGCTGAATACAACCAGCCATCTTTTTGGCATCGATTTCCCGTCGGTGCATCTGTATTTTTATCTGTTTCTGGCATTCACCGCGCTGGTGGTCTTCGTTTCTCAGCGCCTTGAAAGATCGCGCATCGGAAGGGCATGGATGGCGATACGCGAGGACGAGATCGCCGCTTCCGCGATGGGCATCAACACGCGCAACCTCAAGCTGCTGGCGTTCGCGATGGGCGCAATGTTCGGCGGTGCCTCCGGTGCGCTGTTCGCCGGGTTCCAGGGCTTCGTCAGCCCGGAAAGTTTCAGCCTGATGGAATCCATTATGGTGCTGTGCATGGTGGTGCTCGGCGGCATGGGCAACATCGCCGGCGTGATCCTCGGTGCCGTTCTGTTGGCGCTGTTGCCCGAAGTGCTGCGGCACGTTGTGGTGCCCGTGCAGCAGGCACTGTTCGGCAAGACACTGGTCGACCCGGAAAGCCTGCGCATGCTGTTGTTCGGTTCGGCGCTGATCGTGATGATGCTGTATCGTCCGGCGGGTTTGTTGCCGTCGCGCGTACGGCGTCGCGAACTGGGCAGCGATGAAGCGGCTGCCGCAGAGAGCGTATACGATGCAACACACTGAAGCGCTGCTGAGCGCCGCTCGCATCAGCAAACAATTCGGCGGTCTGAGCGCGCTCAGCGATGTGTCGCTGCATATCCGGAGCGGCGAGATCTACGGCCTGATCGGTCCGAACGGTGCTGGCAAGACCACCTTGTTCAATGTCATCACCGGACTGTACCAGCCGGGCGCCGGAAGTTTTAAATTCAACGGCACGGTCTTTCAGGCCGCCAAACCGCACCTGC
>JBBQNH010000062.1:0-14867 GCA_038329705.1 Burkholderiales bacterium
CTGCAGCGTTTGACCGGACTGGAGCAGGACAAGATCGTCGGCGAATACCGCGACGTGATGGACAAGATCGCCGACCTGCTCGACATCCTCGCCAGACCGGAGCGTGTCACGCAGATCATTCATGATGAATTGGTCGCGGTGAAAACCCAGTTTGGCGACAAGCGCCGTAGTGAGATCATCACCCATACCCACGACATGAGCATGGAAGATCTGATCGCCCCTCAGGACGTGGTGGTCACCCTGTCGCATGGCGGTTATATGAAGTCTCAGCCGCTGGACGAATACAAGGCACAGAAACGCGGCGGGCGCGGCAAGCAGGCAACTGCGACCAAGGATGACGATTTTATCGACAGCCTGTTCATCGCCAATACCCATAACTACATTTTGTGCTTTTCCAATCGCGGCCGTGTTTACTGGCTCAAGGTCTATGAAGTGCCGCAGGGCAGCCGCATCTCGCGCGGCAAGCCGATTGTGAACCTGTTGCCGCTGGAGACTGGCGAGAAGATCAACGCTGTGCTGCCGGTGGGCGAATTCGTGGAAGACAAGTATGTGTTCTTCGCCACCGCGAACGGAACAGTCAAGAAAACCTCGCTGAACGATTTCTCCCGTCCGATGAAGCGCGGCATCATCGCGATCAACCTGGACGAGCACGACCACCTGATCGGCGTTGCGCTCACCGATGGCGAGCATGATGTGATGCTGTTCTCGAACGGCGGCAAGGCGGTGCGTTTTGACGAAAACGATGTGCGCCCGACCGGACGCGCATCGCGCGGTGTGCGCGGCATGAAGCTGGCTCCCAAGCAGCAGGTGATCTCGTTGCTGGTGGCCGAGAACGAACAGCAGAGCGTGTTGACCGCGACCGAAAACGGTTATGGCAAGCGCAGTCCGATCACCGAATACACCCGACACGGCCGCGGTACGCAGGGCATGATCGCGATCAAGACTTCCGAGCGCAACGGCAAGGTGGTTGCCGCGACGCTGGTGGAGCCCGATGACGAGATCATGCTGATCGGCACCAGCGGCGTGCTGATCCGCACCCGTGTCAAGGAGATACGCGAGATGGGCCGCACCGCCCAGGGCGTCACGCTGATGAATGTCGAGGAAGGCGAGAAACTGGCCGGATTGAGCCGCATCGCCGAGCCGGACGAAGAAGAGGAAAGCCCGGAATAAGAAGCAAGGTACAAGGGGCAAGGTGCAAGTAAAACCATCGTCTCGGTTTCTCGCTTGCATCTTGAACCTTGAATCTTGTACCTGATTTTTTAAAACATCGGAGTAACACAACATGACGATCTACAACTTCAGCGCGGGTCCGGCGGTATTGCCAAAAGAGGTGTTGCAGCAGGCACAGGCGGAATTGATCGACTGGCACGGCAGCGGTATGTCGGTGATGGAAATGTCGCATCGCGGCAAGGAATACATGGGCATCCAGGCCAAGGCCGAAGCCGACCTGCGCGAACTCATGGGCATTCCGGTCAATTACAAGGTGCTGTTCCTGCAGGGCGGCGCCAGTTTGCAGTTCTCGATGATTCCGCTGAACCTGTTGCGCGGCAAACTCTCCGCGGACTATGTCTACACCGGCGAGTGGTCCAAGAAGGCCATCAGCGAAGCGAAGAAATTCAGCTATGTGAACGTGGCTGCCAGCAACACCGACAAGAATTCCAGCTACGTGCCTGCATTCAATACCTGGAAGCTGGACAAGGATGCAGCCTATGTACATTACACGCCGAACGAAACCATCGGCGGTGTCGAGTTCAACTGGGTGCCGGATGTCGGCAATGTGCCACTGGTGGCGGACATGTCTTCATGCATCCTGTCGCGCCAGATCGATATATCGAGGTTCGGGCTGATCTACGCCGGTGCGCAAAAGAACATCGGTCCGGCGGGTTTGACCATCGTGATCGTGCGCGACGATCTGGTCGGGCATGCCGATCCGCGCTTGCCGGCCATGATGAATTACCAGACCCATTCCGATAACGACTCGATGTACAACACACCGCCAACCTATGGAATATATGTTGCCGGTCTGGTGTTCCAGATGCTCAAGCGCAAGGGCGGCATCGCCGCGATGGAAAAGACCAATATCGCCAAGGCCGGGCTGCTGTATGCCGCGATCGATGCCAGCAACGGTTTCTACAAGTGCCCGGTGGCGACGGCGGACCGGTCGCGCATGAATGTACCGTTCACACTGAAAGATGCGAACCTGGATGGTGATTTCATCAAGCAGGCCGACGCGCGCGGGCTGTTGCAACTGAAGGGCCATCGTTCGGTGGGCGGTATGCGTGCCTCGATCTACAACGCGATGCCGCTGGAAGGTGTGCAGGCGCTGGTTAACTTCATGAACGACTTCTCGAGACAGCATGGGCCAAAGAAATAATGAGTAAGACATTCCAGATCCTCACACTGAACAAGATCGCCACAGTCGGCCTGAGTCGTTTCCCTGCCGCGCGTTACGTTACCGGTACCGAGATCGCCGAACCGGATGCGATCCTGGTGCGCTCGCACAACATGCATGAGATGCATATTCCCGACACGGTGCTGGCGATTGCGCGCGCCGGGGCGGGTACCAACAACGTGCCGGTGAAAAAAATGAGCGAACGCGGCGTGCCGGTGTTCAATGCGCCGGGTGCGAACGCGAATGCGGTGAAGGAACTGGTCATCACCGGGATGCTGCTGGCCTCGCGCAATATCGTGCCCGCGCTGCATTTCACTTCAAGTTTGCACGGCGACGATGCCTCTCTGCATAAGCAGGTTGAGGAAGGCAAGAAACACTATGCCGGCACCGAGTTGCGCGGACGCACGCTGGGCATCGTGGGCCTGGGCGCGATCGGCCGCCTGGTGGCCGATGCTGCCATCGGCCTGGGCATGCAAGTGATCGGCTTCGATCCTGAGATCACCGTGGACGCAGCATGGAGCTTGCCCTCGCAGGTGAAGAAGGCGAACAGCGTGGAGGACCTGCTCAGACACAGCGATTTTGTCAGCCTGCATGTGCCGTTGCTGGATGCCACTCGCAGCCTGATCAACGAGAAACGCGTGGCGGCGATGAAGGCCGGCTGCGTGTTGCTGAATTTCTCGCGCGATGCGATCGTCGACGAGGATGCGATACTGGCCGGGCTGGCGAGCAAGCATGTGCGCTGCTATGTGTGCGATTTTCCGACCAACAAGACACAACACAATCCCGGCGTGATCGCGCTACCGCACCTGGGCGCTTCGACGCGGGAAGCGGAAGACAACTGCGCGGTGATGGTGGCGGACCAGCTGCGCGACTACCTTGAACACGGAAATATTTCCAACACGGTGAATTTCCCCAACGTCACCATGCCGCGCGAATCGTCGTTCCGACTGGCGATCGCCAATAGCAATGTGCCGAATATGCTGGGACAGATTTCCACCACACTGGCCGCCGCGGGCATCAACATCCACAACATGATGAACAAGTCGCGGGGTGAGATGGCCTACACGCTGGTAGATACAGACAGCGCATTTCCCGCTAAACTGATCGCGCAGATAGCCGCCATTCCCGGCGTGTTGATGGTGCGCGATCTGCCTTTGCTAAAAGAGATGTGATCGAGAATTTGTGACTTTGAGTGATCATGGACGATAAATTCAAACAATTCCGCGAGCAGATCGACCAGCTGGATGACGATCTGCTGAAACTCGCCAACCAGCGTGCCGCACTGGCGCAGCAGATCGGTCATCTCAAAGGTGATGAAGCAGTGTTGCGCCCGGAGCGCGAGGCGCAGGTATTGCGTCGTCTGCAAAAGAACAACAGCGGGCCATTGAGCAATGGGGCAGTTGCACAGCTGTTCACCGAAGTGATGTCGCAATGCCGCGCACTGGAAGCACCGCTGACGATCGCCTATCTCGGACCGCAAGGGACGTTCACCGAAGCGGCGGTACAAAAACGCTTCGGCAGCGCGACACAGGAATTGTCGTGCGCGACCATAGATGAAGTGTTCCGGGCGGTGGCCAGCGAAGCTGCCCTGTATGGCATGGTGCCGGTTGAAAATTCCTCGGAAGGTGCGGTCGGGCGCACGCTGGATCTGCTGATGCAAAGCACGCTGCAGATATGCGGCGAAGTGTTCTTGCCAATCCACCAATGCCTGCTCGGGCAGGCATTGCCTGGACAACATGTGGAATTAAGCGCGATCAAGACGGTGTATTCGCATCCACAATCGCTGGGGCAGTGCCAGGGGTGGTTGAATACACATCTCTCTCATGCGGCGCGTATCCCTGCAGCCAGCAATGCCGAAGCGGCGCGGCTCGCCGCTGAGAATCCGCACAGCGCGGCAATCGCCGGCAGTCAGGCTGCGGCACTTTTCGGTTTGACGGTTTTGACAGAGAACATCGAGGATGATGCCAACAATACCACGCGCTTTCTGGTGCTGGGCAATCAACAAGTTGCGCCCTCGGGTAAAGACAAGACTTCGCTGGTGATGTCCACCGCGAACCGTCCGGGTGCGGTGCATGATCTGCTGGTGCCATTGGCCAAGCACGGGGTCAGCATGACCAAGCTGGAATCGCGTCCGGCACGTTCGGGACTTTGGGAATATGTATTTTTCATGGACATTGAAGGCCACCAGGCGGATGTAAAGGTCGCTGCCGCACTGGCTGAACTGAAACAAGTCGCCGCTTTCGTCAAGGTGCTGGGCTCCTATCCGGTTGCGGTTTGAACTTCTACATCTATCCACGAAACACACGAAAAGTACGAACAATCATACAAGCTGTCGCATCCGTATCTTCAAGTTTTTCGTGTGTTTCGTGCCTTTCGTGGACTGCTTTTGTTTTTGGGATTTAAATGAACTACAGTGAACTGGCTCCGGCCTACATCCGCGCCATCGCACCCTATCAGGCCGGCAAGCCGATCTCCGAACTGGAACGTGAACTGGGTATCACCGGCATCGTGAAACTGGCCTCCAACGAGAACCCGCTGGGTGCGAGTCCGAAGTCGCTTGCTGCTGCGCGTGCCGCCTTAAACCAGATTGGCCTGTATCCCGATGGCAACGGCTTTGCGTTGAAAGACGCGTTGGCCAAGCGTTACGACGTGGCACAGGACCAGATCGTGCTGGGCAACGGCTCCAACGACCTGCTGGAATTGTCGGCACGCGCGTTTCTGACCGTCGGCGACAAGGTGGTATACGCCGATCATTCTTTTGCCGTGTATGCCCTGGCGACCCAGGCCGTCGGTGCCTCGGGCATCAGTGTTGCGGCCAAAAATTTTGGCCATGATCTGGATGCGATGCGCAAGGCGGCAGTGGAGCAGGGCGCAAAGATGATCTTCATCGCCAATCCGAACAATCCGACCGGGACCTATGTATCAGGTGAAGCGCTGCTTGAATTTTTGCGCGCTTTGCCCGCCAATATTCTGGTGGTGCTGGATGAAGCCTATAACGAGTACCTGCCGGAGGAATGCCGTTATGACAGTGTCAGCTGGCTGAAGGAATTCCCCAATCTGATCATCTCGCGCACTTTTTCCAAGGCTTATGGCCTGGCCTCGTTGCGTGTCGGTTATGCTTTGGGTGACAGGCAGGTGATGGACATGCTGAACCGGGTGCGCCAGCCGTTCAACGTCAACAACGTGGCGCAGGCGGCGGCGGTGGCCGCGATCCATGATACCGGGTTCGTGCAGCAGACTTATGCGCTGAACCGGCGCGGCATGAAACAGATCGTCGCCGGTTTGACCAAACTGGGCTTGGAATACATTCCGTCGTTCGGCAATTTCGTCAGCTTCAAGATTGGTGATGCGATGCGCATCTATCGCCGCTTGCTGGAGTTGGGCGTGATTGTGCGACCGATCGCCAATTATGCGATGCCGGACTATCTGCGCGTGAGCATCGGTCTGGAATCGGAGAACGAGAAATTTTTGTCTGCGTTGCAGCAGATCCTTGGAGAGAAATAAATGATTATCGTAATGGGCAGGGATGTCACCGACGAACAGATCGGTGCAGTGGTGAAAAGGCTGGAAACAGCCGGATTGAAGGCAAACATATCGCGCGGTATCGAGCGTACCGTGATCGGCGCGATCGGCGATGAAAGGCCGCTGACCGTGGAAATGTTCACGCCGCTGCCCGGCGTGGAGTCGGCGATGCATATCGCCAAGCAATACAAGATCGTGTCGCGCGAATCGCACAAAGAAAATACCGTCATCGATATCGGTGGCATCAAACTGGGCGGCAACCAGATCCAGGTCATCGCGGGACCGTGCTCGGTGGAGACCCAGGAACAGATGGACCTGTCGGCGAAGTTCGTGCATGAGGCGGGATGCCGTCTGATGCGCGGCGGTGCGTTCAAACCGCGCACCAGCCCCTATACTTTTCAGGGCAAGGGCGTGGAAGGACTGGATATGTTCCTGAATGCAGCCAGGCCCCACAAATTGCCCATCGTCACAGAACTGATGGATGTGCGCCAGCTTGATACCTTCATGAAGAAGGATGTGGACGTGATCCAGATCGGCACGCGCAACATGCAGAACTTCGACCTGCTCAAGGAAGTAGGGCGCATCAACAAACCGGTCATCCTCAAGCGCGGCATGTCGGCGACCATCTCCGAATGGCTGATGTCGGCTGAATACATCGCGGCCGGCGGCAACCACAACATCATCTTCTGCGAGCGCGGCATCCGCACTTTCGAGACCTACTACAGGAATGTATTGGACGTGACTGCGATCCCGGTGCTGAAAAAGGAAACCCACCTGCCGGTGATAGTCGATCCGTCGCATGCCGGCGGCAAGGCATGGATGGTACCGGCATTGTCGCAAGCTGCGATCGCCGCCGGCGCGGACGGCCTGCTGGTCGAGATGCATCCCAGCCCGTGCGATGCATGGTGCGATGCCGATCAGGCGCTGACCCCTGGCGAGTTGAAGGAACTGATGGGCACACTGGGCGGGATCGCCAAGGCGATCGGCCGCACACTTTAGGAGAGCGCAACATGCCCGACATGGAATTCACGTTAAAACTGACCCGGCAACAGGATTATCAGTTCAATGTGCAGTTCGATCTTGCCGGTGTGCCCGACCTGCAACTGGATGAACCTGTGCCGCTGGGTGCGGGCGCCGGACCCAATGCCTCGCGCCTGCTGGCGGCCTCAGTGGCGAACTGCCTGTCCGCCAGCCTGTTGTTCTGCCTGGGCAAATTCAAGCAGGATCCGCAGGGCGTTACCGCGCATGTGGTAGGTAAAATGGTACGCAACGAGCAGGGACGTTTGCGCGTGGGCGGGTTTGCCGTCGAGATCCAGCTTGAACAGACGGTCGAACGCCTTGAGCATTGCGCCGCACAATTCGAGGATTTTTGCGTGGTGACGGACAGCGTGCGTAACGGCATCCCGGTCAGCGTCCGGGTGCTGGATGCTGCGGGACAACTGATACACCAGAGCGAACCATGACTACAAAGCCGTTCGGTAAAGTCGTTATTTTTGGCGCCGGCTTGATCGGCGGCTCGTTTGCACTGGCATTGCGCAGGGCGCATGCAGTGGATTCGGTAGTGGGCTTCGGGCGCAGCGAAAAGACATTGGTGCAGGCCATGCATCTCGGCATCATCGACCGTATCGGCAAGAACATCGCGGCGGAAGTCGCCGATGCCGATCTGATCCTGCTGGCGACACCGGTCGGGCAGATGCCCGAACTGATGGAAAGTATTGCACCCCACCTCGGCCCGAAAACCATCATCACCGATGGCGGCAGCACCAAGAGTGATGTGGTGCGCGAAGCCTATGCCCGGCTGGGTAGCAAGGTGGCGCAGTTCGTTCCAGCCCATCCCATCGCCGGTGCCGAGCAGAGCGGCGCGGCGGCGGCGCGTTCTGATCTGTTCCAGAACAGGAAAGTGGTGCTGACTCCGCTGCCGGAGAACAGCGCAAAATCGGTGACGCGGGTGCGTCAGGCATGGGAATCGTGCGGCGCTTCTGTGATCGAACTGACAGCGGCGCAACACGATGATGTATTCGCGGCCGTGAGCCATTTGCCGCATCTACTGTCGTTCGCGCTGGTGCATGACCTGGCGCAACGCGACGACCGCGAGCTGTTGCTGTCCTTCGCGGCCAGCGGGTTTCGCGACTTCACCCGCATCGCGGCCAGCAGTCCGGAAATGTGGCGCGACATCTGCATGGCGAACCGTGAAGCCCTGTTGAATGAATTGCAGATATACATTGCGGAGTTGAACCGGATCAGTGCCGCACTTGCAGCCGGGGATGCCGGGAAACTCGAGCAGACCTTCCGCGTTGCGCATGAGTTGCGTGCCGGCTGGACCCTGAAGTAGCGATGGCACGACATTCAACCAAGCGTATCTGGTGGCTGTTGATCGCCGTCGCGGTGATCTGGTTTTCCAACCTCGAATACCGCAAGCTGATCAAGCCGGACGAGGGACGCTATGCCGAGATCCCGCGCGAGATGGTGGCCAGCGGGGATTGGGTCACGCCGCGTTTGAACGACCTCAAGTATTTCGAGAAGCCGCCCTTGCAATATTGGGCGACGGCCACCGCCTACACCGTATTCGGCCAGCACCAGTGGACATCTCGGTTATGGACAGCGCTGACCGGCTTTGCAGGGATACTGCTGGTGTGGTTCGCCGGCTTGCGTCTGTTCGGGCGCAGAGCGGCGTACTATGCCGCGACTCTGCTGGGCAGCAGCATGCTGTACGTGTTGATGGCTCACATCGATACGCTGGACATGGGCGTCACGTTCTTCATCACGCTGGGCATTTTCGGCCTGCTGCTCGGGCAAACCACACAAGACAAGAACGCACAGCGCAACTGGATGGTCGTGTCCTGGGCCGCGCTGGCGCTTGCGGTATTGAGCAAGGGCCTGATGGGCCTGGTATTGCCGGGCGCGGCCTTGTTCATCTACATGGTGGTGCAGCGCGATTTTTCCGTACTCAAACGCATGCACTGGCTTCCGGGGCTGGCGGTGTTCCTGTTGATCACCGCGCCGTGGTTCTACCTGGTGATGAAAGCAAATCCGGAATTCTTCCAGAAGTTCTTCATCTACGAACATTACACGCGCTTCACCACCAAGGACCTGGGACGTTATCAGCCCTGGTATTACTTCGTCCCGGTGTTGCTCACCGGGATGCTGCCGTGGACGGTGCTGATGTTCGATACGCTGTTCAGGACGTGGCGCACCAGCAAACTGCCGGGCGTTGATTCACCGCTCGCTGATACAAGATCCAGGTCATTCAACGCGGCGCGTTTCCTGCTGGTGTGGGCAGTGTTCATCTACCTGTTCTTCACCGTTTCAGGCTCCAAGCTGCCGTCCTATCTGTTGCCGATGTTCCCGGCGCTGACATTGCTGATGGGCAAACAGCTGGCCACCATGGAAACACGCAGGTTGTTCTGGCTGATTGCGCCGGTATTGCCGCTGACCTTGCTGGGCGTGGGCTTTGCGCCGTTTACCGCGCGGCTGGCGGACACGCCGTTGCAACTGCAGGGATACAGTGCCTATGCCTGGTGGCTGGAAGCGGCAGCACTGGTCTGGTCGCTGGGAGTGATCGCCGCGCTGGTTCTGACGCGCCGCAGTGATGCCGTCAAGGATCACAAGTTTGCGGCAGTGCTGGTGCTGGCGATCAGTACCGTGCTGGCTGCGCAACTTGGCACCTCAGGCTACAACACCATCGCCAGGGAGCGCTCCGGCTACTACATCGCCGAAGTGATACGCCCGTATGTCAAACCCGGTGTACCGTTCTATTCGGTGGACACCTACGAACAGACGCTGCCGTTCTATCTGAAGCGCACCTTTACGCTGGTGCAGTATCAGGATGAGATGTCATTCGGTATCATGCAGGAACCGCAGCGCTACATTCCCGACTATGCCAGTTTCGCGAAGGTCTGGCAGGCGCAGGCAGCGGCGCTGGCGATGATGCCGGTGGAAACATATACGCGGCTCAAACAACTGGATTTTGCGATGAAGATAATCTATGAAGATCCGCAATTCATCGTGGTGAGCAAACCATGAAACCGCTTGTTTATCTTTGCACGACAGTGCCCGGAGGTTGCAAGTGAATCTGATCAGCTTCGGCCTGATTTTTACCGGTGTGATGCTCAACGCGGCTGCGCAGATACTGATGAAGGCGGGCACCAACAGCATAGGTCATTTCGCCTTCAGCACGGATAACATCGTGCCGATCGGCTGGAAGCTTGCGACCGAGTGGCACATCATCGTTGCGTTGTGCTGCTATGCATTGAGCGTGGTGATCTGGATCCTCGCGCTATCGCGCGTACCGGTCAGTATCGCGTTCCCGATGCTGTCGATGGCCTATGTGGTGAATGCCATCGCCGCATGGTACCTGCTCGGCGAAGCCTTCAATCCGACCAAGCTGGTAGGCATGGGCGTGATCATTCTGGGTGTCATCATCATCTCAAGGGCTTGACGCGGTGCGGACGCTGGTCATGCCGTTCGAGAAATTCCTGTTCCTGCTGGCATGCCTGTTGTGCGGGTTGCCGGTATGGTTGCCCCAGTTCCCGCCCATGGTGGACCTGCCGCAGCATGCGGCCCAGGTCGCCATGTTGCTGAATCTGGGTAAACCGGATTTTCCATTTTCCGGGCTGTTTCACCTCAACCTGTTCACGCCTTATCTGCTGGGCTACGGCCTGGTCGCTGTGTTTACGCCCATGCTGGGCATCGTCGCGGCCTGCAAACTGATCATCTGGCTGGCGCTGGCTGCCTTCGCGCTAGCCACGCGGTATTTGCTGCGCGAAACGGGAGCCGATCCATACTGGGCATGGCTGGCATTTCCTGTGCTGTACGGTTTCACCTACCAGTGGGGATTGTTGATCTTTTTGATCGCGGTCCCGATCGGACTGGTGTTCCTTGCGCTGGTATGGCGTAACCAAGGCCGATCCGACTGGCGTTCCTCGCTGGCGATCATGCTGATGCTGCTGGCGCTGTTCTTCAGTCACGCGTTGATACTCGGTTTTTTCAGCCTGATCGCGCTGGCCTACTGGTCGTTCACCGTGCGGCGCTTGCGGGACTTCATCAAGTGCGCATGGCCGATGGCGGCGATCGCGCCGTTGATACTGCTTTGGTTTGCGCATGTCAGCGATCACCAAGCGACCCATTTTTCCACCGGATGGGATCTGTCCTGGTTCAATTCAATCGATGATTACTATTTCCGCATCGCCACCTGGGCGAATCAGGCCAACCCGGGATGGGGAAGAATCAACGGATTTATCCCCCGCCTGCTGGGTACCCGGCCTGACATTTTATTTACCCTGCTGGGTGTGTTCATGCTTGCCCTTCCGTTCATCTCGGGGGCGCGCATCAGCAAATCGCGTGTACGGTTCGTTCCGCTGCTGGTCGTCTGTTTGGTTTTGTTGCTGGTTCCGACATTCTTGTTTGGGACGATGTATGTCTTCCAGCGCTTCACCTTCCTGTTCATGCCGCTTTATCTCATCCTGTTCGATAGCCCTGTTGCGGTAGGACAGTCGCAGCGCATGCTGCGCCGGCTGGCTCCGGTCATCGCGTTCGGATGGATAGGCCTGATGTCTTTCCATGCCCTGCAATTCAACAGGGACATGGCTGGAATCGATACTGTTCTGGCGAAGGTGGAACCGGGGAAAAGGGTACTCTCCCTGGAATTTTCCCGCGATGACAGTTACTCGATCGCGCCGGTATTCCTGCATTTCCCAACCTGGTATTCCGCACTCAAATCAGGTGTCACCGATCCAAGCTTCGCCACGTCTGCCCAGTTGCCTGTAGTCTACAATTCAGAGTATGCGCCGAAAGCCAAGCCCTACGGCTTTGAATGGAACCCGAGCTGGTTCGACTGGCAAAAATTCGATGGCAATCTGTATGATTATTTTATCGCCCGCTCCCCGGTTGATACAGGTGGTTATTTGTTCAGGACGGCGCCCTGCCATATCGAACTGGCTGTCCATGAGGGTATGTGGTGGTTATATCGCAAGGACCCGAAGTGCCAATCATCTAATCCCTGATAAAAACGATCACTGTGTTGGCTTCGGCTTCTTGTGCTTCTTCCTGTCAGAAATTTGAAACGGCCTGCTCTATAATGCATGCTGCAGTGTGAATATCATCTACCCGGTGTCAAAAATCCATGAGCGATAAATTTCTTCCTTTTTCCAAACCCACCATAGACGAGGCGACCATCGCTTCGGTTGCGGATACGCTGCGTTCCGGCTGGATCACCAGCGGCCCCAAGGTTGCGGAGTTCGAGAAACAGTTATCCGCCTATTTCGGCGGGCGACCGGTGCGCACCTTCAATTCCGGCACCTGCACGATGGAGATTGCGCTGCGCATCGCGGGCATCGGGCCGGGCGATGAAGTCATCACCACGCCGATCTCATGGGTCGCCACCGCGAGCGTGATACTCGAAGTCGGAGCGACCCCGGTGTTCGCCGATATCGACCCGGTCACACGCAACATCGATCTGAACAAGCTGGATGCCGCGATCACGCCGCGTACCAAGGCAATCATCCCGGTATACCTGGCCGGCAAGCCGGTGGACATGGACCGGCTGTATGCGATCGCGACCAAACACAAACTGCGCGTGATCGAGGATGCCGCACAGGCGATCGGTTCGACCTGGAAAGGAAAACCGATAGGGTCGTTCGGTGATTTTGTGTCGTTCAGCTTTCAGGCCAACAAGAACATCACTACTTCCGAAGGCGGCTGCCTGGTGCTGAACAATACCGAAGAAGCATTGCTCGCGGAAAAATACAGATTGCAGGGCGTCACGCGCAGCGGCTGGGACGGCATCGAAGTGGACGTGCTGGGCGGCAAGTTCAACATGACCGACATCGCCGCGGCGATCGGTCTGGGCCAGTTCGCAAAGCTGGATGCGATCACCACGCAGCGGCGCAAACTGGCGAAGCATTATTTCAAGACGCTGGGCAAGGATTTCGAGGCGCAGACCGGCGCGCAACTGCCGCCTGCCGAGTTTGAAATGACCAACTGGCACCTGTTCCAGGTCGAGTTGCCAGCGCGCATCACCCGTCCGCAGTTCATGGAAAAAATGAAAGCGCACAACATCGGTATCGGCTTCCACTACGCGCCCATCCATCTGTTCAAGTTGTATCGCGCACTGGGATTCAAGGAAGGCATGTTCCCGGTCGCCGAACGCGTCGGCAAGCAGATCGTCTCGCTGCCGATGTTCTATGCGATGAACGAGGCGGACGTCGAGCGCACCTGTGCGGCGATGCGGGAAGTGTTGCAGGGATAATAAGGTTCGGTTTGCTATTCAGTGCACGGCTAGGTATAGTTTAGGTACTTAAAACAGTACTGAATGGAGTCTTAATATGAATGCCATACCTGCCCAGGAAATCAAACGGCGCGGCATTGCCGCAGTGGACGAGTTGATCGCCAAAGGCGATCTGCATGTGATCAGGAATAACCAGCCGCAATATGTGGTGCTTTCCGAAGCGCGTTATCAGGATCTGATCGTGGCGGAGCAGGAGGCACACTACACCCGTGTTCGCGCATCGCTGGAGGATGTTAAGAGTGGTAAGGTCAAGAAGTTCAAGACCGCCGCCGAACTGTTGAAAGCCCTGGACGCAGACGAGAAGGCGTAATGGGCACCTCTAAAAATCCAGATTTCATTCCAACTGCCGCGTTGCAGAAAAAATTTCTTGCTTACATATTATCCATATGCGGCGCCGCGAAATTTTTTCCGCGCCTTGCATTTGGGCGAACTCTGAATTTTTAGAAGTACCCAAATGTATGTCATCGTCACGCCGCAGCAATTCCTCCGCCAGGCGCGCAAATTTTTCAAAAAACATCCCGACCTGCGGCCGCGTTTCGCCAAGGTGCTTGGCGATCTGCAAAAAGACCCGTTCCAGCCGCGCCTGGAGTTGCATGCCTTGAGCGGCAAGCTCGCAGGATGTTATTCCGTCAGCCTTACTTATAGTTATCGGATCACCCTGACCCTGATGGTTACTGAAAAGGAAATCATCCTGCTTGATATTGGCAGCCATGATGCAGTGTATTGATATGCTGAATTTATGACGAAGATGAAAGAATAGTGCTACCTGAATTTCTGTAGATATTTAAAGGTAAAGTTATGGTTCTATTCGGTTTTGATCCAGGTGGAATCAATAGCTTTGGGTGGGCAGTTCTTGAAATAAATTCAGTTGGAATTTTCAAAAATCTGTTTACTGGAGTTGTTTCTACTGCACCTGACGCAGTAAACGCAGCCGAAAAGGCTGCAAGTTCTAAGCCTGTAGGTGTAGGTATTGACGCTCCTCTGTTCTGGGTAGATAGAGGCGACAGAGAGGTGGACAAGCACATTCGAGGACGCGTCGTTGCAGCGGGTGGTGTTGCTGGAAACGTTAACGTTGTTAACTCTTTGAGAGGGGCATGCCTCACCCAAGGCGTCATTGCGGCAAGACTTTGTTCAAGTAGGTGGCCGTCGGTGCTCATCACCGAGGCGCATCCCAAGGCGTTACTTAGTTTATCGGTGAGTGCAGAGCAATTTGTCGAGGAACATGTGTTGGCCACTGCTCAGGAACATGAGCGAGATGCATCACTTGCAGCATATACAGCTTGGCACGCTGTTATGGCTGATTCTCAGTGGTGCGATTTGGTTCATATGGAAATCTGTCCGTTCTTTTTTCCTGGTGGCCATCCAGCAACTTATTGGTTTCCAAGTTAATAAATTAGAATCCGATTTCGCTAACACCGCTCGCATACTGTAAAATGCCGCCCTTATGAGCCGGGTAGGTCGGGTTAGCAAAGCGTAACCCGACAAATCGTTGGGTTACGCGTGCCGCTAACCCAACCTACATAAACAACATATTCCCGATTTCGTTATCCGTGTCCCATGCGGTAAAATGCCGCCCTTATGAGCGATCCTATATTATCTGTCGTCATCCCTGTCTACAACGAAGAGCAGGGCCTGCAGGCTTTGTTCGACCGTTTGTATCCGGCGCTG